>CAZQMD010000244.1:0-7687 GCA_964594185.1 uncultured Afipia sp.
AGGGATTTTCGGCGCGGGCTTCATTTCAAGGTAAAATACGGCCGTAAAGCTAACTTCGCGTAAATCTGCACACATGCCGTGCTGTGCCGCAGTGCGGGATGTGTGGCGTGTATGGAAACGCAAACGGGCCACGCCTTGCGGCGCGGCCCGTGATGTCTATGGACGTTTGCGGTGTTAAGCGGCGGTCAATGCCGGCACCGGCAGCGCGGTCACCGACTTGATCTTCTCCATCGCAAAACGCGATGTGACGTTCTTCAGCGCCACGGCGCTGATGAGCTTCTTGTAGAAAATATCGTAGCTCTGCATGTCGGCGACGACCACGCGCAGCATGTAATCGACATCGCCTGCCATGCGGTAGAACTCCATCACTTCGGGCATGGCGCTGACGGCATCGGCGAATTTCTTCAGCCAGGCGTCGGAATGGTCGCCGCTTTCCACCGAGACGAACACCGTGATCCCAAGGCCGATCTTGTTCTGATCGACCAGCGCCACGCGGCGCAGGATGATGCCCTCGGCCTCCATGCGCTGGATTCGCTTCCAGCAGGGGGTCGAAGACAATCCGACCCGATCGCCGATTTCGGCCACGGAAAGGGAGGCGTCATCCTGCAGAACGGTCAGAATCTTGCGATCTATAGCGTCAAGGCGGCGCGGAGCATCAAGAATTGCTACAGCAAGGTCAGACATTAGAAGAACTTTCTTCCATAAATAAGGGTTGCATACCTCATATATAGAAAATTCTTCTAAGGCAAGCCCAAATCTATGGCTTTAGAGGGGGTCTATACCGTCGCATGGACCGAGTTAGAGGCGAGAAACTCTTCAACTTCAACGCGTTGCGGTGAGCCGAAGGCGCCGCCGAAGCGGGTGCATTTGAGCGCGGCCGTGGCGGAGGCGAATCGCATCGCGCTTTCGACAGGCAGGCCTTCGGCGATCGCCAGGGTGAACGCGCCATGGAAAGCATCGCCTGCGCCCAGCGTATCCACGGTGTGAACCGGAAAAGCCGGCATCTGCCGGGGTTCGCCTTGCTCGTCGAGCCAGATCACGCCCTTCGCGCCGGATGTGACGCCGAGCAATGCGGGGGTGACCTGCGCGAGCTTGCGCAGGGCAGTCACGTCATCGCTTTCGCCTGCGGTGGCGTGCAGCGCATCCGCCGAAAAGACGATGTGTGAGGCGACCTGCAACAGCCCTTCGCGCATCGACATCATCCGGTCGCCGTCGATCACAACAGGAATCCCGCGGCGTTTGGCTTCCGCACACACATCGGTGCCGAATTCGGCGCAGCGGCTTTCGATCAGGATGGCGGCGCAGTCGGTGAGCAAAGTGTCCGAGGGCGGCAGCGTCACGGTCCAGAGTTTCGGATCGCGGAACGTGGCGATGGTGCGCTCACCGCTCGGGTCGATCAGCACGCTGGAGATCGGCGTGACCACATCATCGACAGTGACAAGGCCGCTGGTGTCGATGCCTTCGCTTCTGAATTGATCGTCGATGATGGCATTGCTGGCGGCGAGCGCGCCGCCGATCGGGCCAGTCAGCAGAACACGGCCGCCGAGACGGGAGATCGAAATCGCCGCGTTGGGCGAATTACCGCCCGCGACCTCGACAAACTCGCTGGCATATTCCTTTTGCCCGCGCGCAGGCACTTCCGGCACGCGGAAAATCAGATCGCGCACCGGCATACCGATGCAGACAATGCGTGGAGATGTCTTGCGTGCTTGATTGTGGATATTCACTGACACTGTGCCTCGTCCGAAATGGCCGGTGACCAGACAATCGATGACACGCCATGCGGTTCCCATTCAAGGGAACCGTCATGTCAATCAGGTGGTTTCGGCGATCCAGTTCGCCAGAAGATGATGCGCGATGGCAACCGGATGCGGACCCGTCAGGCCGTCGGCGTGAGTCTTCGCGAGCATCGATACCGCTTCATCGCGGGTGAACCAGCGCGCGTCCTCAAGCTCGTTTCTGTCGACGGTGATGTCGGTGGTGGTGGCGCGCGCGGTGCATCCGATCATCAGCGATGACGGATAGGGCCACGGCTGCGTCATGTAATAGCGAACGTCAGTGCACTGGATGCCAGCCTCCTCGAGGATTTCGCGCTGGACCGCCTGTTCGATGGTTTCAGCGGCTTCGACAAAGCCGGCAAGGCAAGACCACATGGTCGGCGGAAATTGCGACTGGCGGCCCATCAGGCATCTATCGCCATCCGTCACCAGCATGATGACGACGGGATCGGTGCGCGGGAAATGCTCGGTCTTGCAGGTCGGGCAAACGCGCTTCCAGCCGCCTTCCGCCATCGATGTGCGCGCGCCGCAATTGGCGCAGAAGCCGTGACGCTGATGCCAGCTGACAAGCGATTTCGCCATCGCAATGGTGGAAAGTTCGCGCGCGGGAATTGCACCGCTTGCCGCCACGGCGCGCAGGTTTTCCACGCCGACATCCTGCCGTCCCATCAGGTCTTCCGCGGCCGATGCAGCGATGCCCATGCCGAAGACCGGCGCGCCCTCATGCAGCCCAAGAAAGATGGTGCCGGGATTGGCGCCGAACTTCCGCGCCTCATCCAGGGTCAGCAACGCACGCGGACCGTCCGCGCCCTGTGTTACCAGGAGCGAGTCGCGGTGCATCACATAGGCCCGCGCCCTGCGGTCGCCTTCGAGCGCAAAGAGCTTGTCGGCATCGGCGCGGATATGCGCCGCGCGGTCGATCGGATGTGACACGAAGCCCGGCTGTCCGAGCGGAAAGGGATTGTCTTTTGTTGTCATTGATTTCAGCTCTAGGGATTCAGCTCAGCCAGATCTTGCGGCGAAGCGCGGCGATGAATGTTTCGACTTCCTGCGGATCGTGCGCCAGCGGCGGCACGACACCCCAGACCGGGCGCGGCCATGCTGCGTCCGTGGTCCGGCGTGCGATGATGTGGATATGCAATTGCGGAACGGCATTGCCCAATGCTGCGATGTTCAGCTTGTCGGGCTTGGTAATGTCCTTCAGCGCGCGGGCGACGCGGTTGATCTCGGTGGTCAGCTGCGCCTGCTCGACCTCGTTCAGGTCGATGAACTCGGTTGTATCGGCGCGGCGCGGTACCAGCAGCAGCCAGGGATAATTGGCGTCCTTGATGACAAGCACGCGCGACAGCGGCAGGTCGCCGATGTTGATGGTGTCTTTTTCGAGAGTGGCGTGGAGCGACCAGGCAGGATCGGACATGTGGTTCCCTGATGATTCTCGCAATTTTGCAGAGAGAGAAGGCTTGAACAACACCTGTCATGCCCGGTTGTACGCGGAGCTTCCATGTCTTTGCGAGATCATGACGCGCGGCTGCCCCAATCGGTGTGACAGGTTCTGAAAACGGCCGATTTCGCAAGCTGAAACAAGGCAGTGCGAACCGCCGCCGGGCGCTTGCTTTCCGGCAGTTTTGGCCCCAAATAGGGACCGGGAGATTGGCGGTGGACGAGCCACTCGCCAACCGGGTCAGGTCCGGAAGGAAGCAGCCCTAACGAGGTCCGGATCGGGTCGCTCGTCAGTCTCCTACCTCGCTTTTCCGTGTGTCCGGAAAGGCGTGATGCGTGCGCCGCGCGCTCTCCGCAATACGCCAGACGAGACAATCGCGGATCGATTGATGACCGATGCTGATATTGCCGGCGCGACCTCGGACGATCAGCCCGGTTTCGAGCTTGGCGGAACGCCAGCCGCCTCGCCAGCCTCAAGCGCGGGCTATCGCGTGCTCGCGCGCAAATACCGTCCCTCCAATTTCGACGATCTGATCGGCCAGGAAGCCATGGTGCGCACCATCTCGAATTCGTTCGAGACGGGACGAGTGCCGCAGGCCTGGATTCTGACCGGCGTGCGCGGCGTCGGCAAGACCACGACCGCGCGCATTCTTGCCCGCGCGCTGAACTACGAATTGCCGGACGGTTCGGTGAAGGGGCCGACCATCCACATGCCGAAGATGGGCGTGCACTGCCAGGCGATCATGGAAAGCCGGCATATCGACATTCTCGAAATGGACGCGGCATCGCATACCGGCATCGACGATGTGCGCCAGATCACCGATGGCGTGCGCTATGCGCCCTCGAGCGCGCGCTACAAGGTCTACATCATCGACGAAGTCCACATGCTGTCGGAGAAGGCGTTCAACGCCTTCCTGAAGACGCTGGAAGAGCCGCCCGAACACGCCAAGTTCGTGTTCGCCACCACCGAAATACGGAAAGTGCCGGTGACGGTGCTGTCGCGCTGCCAGCGGTTCGATCTGCGGCGCGTGGATTCCGATGTGCTGATGACGCATCTGTCGAACATTCTGACCAAGGAAGGCGTACAGGCCGAGCCTGAAGCGCTCGGTATGATCGCGCGCGCCGCCGAAGGATCGGTGCGCGATTCCCTGTCGCTGCTCGATCAGGCTATCGCGCATGCAGCCGGTCTCGTTCGCGCCGAAGACGTGCGGCAGATGATGGGGCTGGCGGACCGCACCCGCGTGATCGATCTGTTTGAAGCGCTGGCGAGCGGTGACATCGCCGCGGCCTTCAAGGAATTCCGCGATCAGTACGACACCGGCGCAGATCCGGTGGTGGTGTTGAGCGATCTCGCCGAGTTCGTGAACTTCGTGACCCGCGTGAAGGTCGTCCCCGCAACGGCGGACAATCTGGCGCTTGGTGAAACCGAGCGCACGCGCGGCCGCGACTTCGCGGCCAAGCTCTCGATGCGCGTGCTGTCGCGGATGTGGCAGATGCTGCTCAAGGGCATTGCTGAAGTGCAGGCGGCAACGCGGCCGCAGGCCGCCGCCGAAATGGTGCTGGTGCGGATTGCCTATGTGGCCGATCTGCCGACGCCCGATGAAGCGATCCGGATGATCGATGCCAATGGCGGCGGTTCGCCTGCACTGAGTGGGAACGTCGTCGGCAACGCCGCGCCGCGTGGACCGTCCGCCATGCTGTCCTCCGGCGGCGATGACGGTTCGCAGCTGCGCGCCGTCGCATCCAGCTCCCGGCCTGCACTCGATACTTCGCCACGCCCGCAGATGAGCGCGCCGGCGCCTGCGCCGGTTCAGGCTCAGGCTGCACCGATGCGGCGGCTGAACACCTTCGCTGAACTGGTGGCGCTCGCCAGCGAGAAGCGTGACATTCAGTTGAAGTCCGCGCTGGAAGCCGACATGCGGCTGGTGCGGATGGAAGATGGCAAGCTGGAAGTCGCGCTGGAGCGGAGCGCGGCACGCTCCGTCGTCAACGATCTGTCACGCAAGCTCGAGCAATGGACGGGGCGGCGCTGGACCGTCATCGTCTCCAACGAGGCCGGCCAGCCGACCCTGCGCGCGCAGGCGCAGGCCGCGAAGGAGAAACTCACCGACGGCGTGCATGCCGATCCGCGCGTGCAGGCGGTGATGGCAAAATTTCCGGGCACGCAGGTGATCGACGTGCGGCGCATCGCACCGGATACCGGCTCCGGCGCGGATGAGTCCGGACCGGTTGCGGCGGCCGAAGAAGACGACGATCTTTAACACCATGATTCCGAACGCGAGAACCGGATTCCGGACGTCTGGTCCGGGCATCACTGATAAGGAGCCCATTCATGGCTGACTTCCTCGGCATGATGAAACAGGCGGCGCAGCTGCAATCGAAGATGAAGGCGCTGCAGGACGAACTCGACACCATCGAGGTCGAGGGCCTGTCCGGCGGCGGCCTTGTCAGCGTGCGGATGACCGCGAAGGGCGAGGTCAAGGCGGTGAAGATCGATCCGTCGCTGATGAAGGCCGACGAACGCGAAGTCCTCGAAGACCTGCTGGTCACCGCGCAGAACGACGCGCGCCGCAAGGCCGAAGCCGCGATGCAGGAAAAGATGCAGGCATTGACGGGCGGGCTTGGCCTGCCTCCGGGGCTGGGTCTCGGTTAGCATGCCGTCTGCCGTTGCCGGTCCCGAAATCGAACGTCTGATCCAGTTGCTGGCGCGGTTGCCGGGGCTTGGCCCGCGCTCGGCGCGACGCGCCGCGCTGCATCTGATCAAGAAGCGCGAAGCGCTGATGACGCCGCTGTCGGCGGCGCTGCAGGTGGCGATCGACAAGATTCAGGTCTGCAACACCTGCGGCAATATCGATACGCAGAATCCGTGCACGGTCTGCACCGATACGCGGCGCGATCCTTCGATCATCGTGGTGGTGGCGGATGTCGCCGATTTGTGGGCGCTTGAACGCGCTCATGCCACAAATGGTTTTTACCACGTCCTCGGCGCGACGCTGTCGCCGCTCGATGGTGTCGGTCCGCAGGACCTGACCATCGATGCGCTGGTGCAGCGTGCGCTCGACCCACGGGTCACCGAAATCATCCTCGCACTCAACGCGACGGTCGATGGCCAGACCACGGCGCATTACATCACCGACCTGTTGCAGGATGCCAATGTCAAGATCACGCGGCTGGCGCATGGTGTGCCCGTCGGCGGCGAGCTTGATTATCTTGATGAAGGAACGCTGTCGGCCGCCATGCGGCAGCGAACGCTGTTCTGATCTGGACCTGAATTCACGAAATGGAAGCCGAATGATTCTCCGTCTGTTCGCGAATGCCCCTGCAATGCTCGCCGCGGGTTGCCTGTCCCTGTTTATCTCGTCCGAAGCCTTTGCGCAGCAAAAGGCCAAGCCGCTCAATACCGGTGAGGTGTTGTCGGGTGAACTGACCGCAATGCGCTCGGGTCCGAAGAAGAAGCGGACCATTACCTATCAGTTGACCAGCGAGCCGCGCCGTCTGCCGGCTCCTGCGGGCCTGTGCAATCTGGAAACCGGCCCCGAGACGTTTCAGATCGTCACCAACAGCGATGCAGAAGCGGCGGCGCTCAAGCCGTTTATCGGCAAGAGCATCGCGCTGAAGGCCAATGAACTGTCCTGCGCGCAGGTCGCCGGGCAATTGAGCGATGCCATCGTCACCAAATGGAGCGTCGTCACCAAGCACTGACGCGCTTGACGCTGTTTGGACACCCGCCCTAATCTGATCGCTTTAGACATCAGTTTGGGGCGGGCCATGTCATTGCAGCGGAAACTGTTTGCTCCTTTTGTTCTCGCAGCCTTGGTCTTTTTATCTCCGGCGGTGGTTCATTCCGCGTTTGCGCAGGTGCAGGTCGCCGTGATCGGCGACAGCAACGTTTACGGCAAGGGCGTTTCAACGTCTGAAAATTATCCCAGCCAGCTTCAGGCCGCACTGAATGCCCGCGGCCTGAATGTCAGTGTGAGTAACGGCGGCATCAACGGCGACACCAGTATTGGTTTGGCGGGACGTCTCGACTCGGCTGTGCCATCCGGCACGCGGGTGGCGGTGATCTGGATCGGCATCAACGATATCCGCCGCGGCGTCAGCATGGCGGAGGTTCAGGCGAATGTCGCGGGGATCGTTAGCCGCCTGCGGGCGAAGGGGATCGACACCTATGTGATCCGGCCGCCGGTCTACAATGTGGCTGATCATCAGAATCCCGCGCTCACCGTGGGCGGCGGCGACAAGCATTTCAACGCAGCGGGCTACAGGAAGATGGTCGGAAAAACCATCGGGCCGATTGCATCGCTGGTCAGCAAGGCTGCGAAGAAGAAGGCGGCGTAAGCGATCACGCCTCGGCGGCTTCGCGCCGCCCCAGTGTCGTGAAGTGTCCGCGCCGCTGCAGCCAGGCCAGCAGGATCAGGCTCGGCATCGCAACCAGCACGCTGAGCACGAAGAACATCGGCCAGCCGGTG
>CAZQMD010000245.1:0-7680 GCA_964594185.1 uncultured Afipia sp.
GCCTGTTCGGCGCGGCTGTCGCGCTCGCCTACTTGAAATATGTCGGCGAAACCCATCGTCCCGACAGTGCCGTTTCAATCAAGCTCGGCGCGGTGCTGCGCGGATATTGGGGCCTGCTCACCGATCTGCGCTTCATTGCACCGGCAGGCGCCATCGGCCTGTTCATGGGCGCGCTGTTCGCGATGTTTTCAGGAACGCCGCGCGTCCTGATCGACGGGCTCGGCTTCACGCCGATCCAACTCGGTTTGTTCTTTGCCGGCACCGTGTTCGTTGTTTTTGGGTCGGGCATGGCCGCGCCGCGGCTGGCGATCAGGATCGGACACGCCCGTGCCACCGTGGTCGGCCTTGTGATAGCAACCATCGGCGGCGGCGCTCTGCTGCTGGCGCACTGGCTCCCGCCGACGATCTGGAGTTACCTCGTTCCGGTGACGATCTTCCTTGCCGGATTCGGCATGGTCAGCCCGCTGGCAACCGCAACAGCGTTGCAGCCTTTCGGCGACCGGGCCGGACTTGCATCGGCACTTGTGGGATTTTTGCAGATGGCAGGGGCGGCGGCCGGCGTCTCACTGACCGCGTCGATTGCGAGCGCAACGCTGGCCATCGGCCTTGTGCAGGCGGCGCTCACTCTGCTCGGACTGATGTTGTATCTGGCAGGCGCACGCAAAGCCTGATTCAAAAACAAGAACCGGCCCTCAGGGACCGGTTCATGATGAACAGACAGATAAGCGGCCGTCTTGCTCGGCTCGAAAGCAGCTCAGCAGGACGCGCCCCATCCCTTCGGGAATGGAATCATCGGCCACGCGCCTGACTCAGCTCCGGAACCGGAACAATCGGACGCCTTGTCGCCCGGCTGGAGCACGCCGCCGCAATACGGGCAATTGTTGTCGTTTGCCACCGGCGGCAGATCGCCGGATGCATCGGTCACTTCATGGGCGAAAAAATTAACCACATGAAGGCGCGGGATCACTCGAAATGCGGGCATGCTCATTCCTCTTCATCAGAGGCTGCATCATGCCCGGGAGATCATGCCGGTCCGTTCAGCGGAACACTCAAATTTTAGCGGTCCCGCGCTTTCTTGCAGGGAACTGAAACGGTTCCTGATAATGCTTAACGCGCGATAATCAGACCGCGGCTGGTGACCACCACCCAGCGTCCATCCTGACGGCGGATCGCATCGACACGTCCGACGCCGGGCAGTGGATCGCCGGGGATCACATCGAAGATTCCCTGCCGTCCGACCACGGTTGCCGTGCCGTCATACACATCGCGCAGCGACCAGCCTTCGACAATCGGAAGCCGGTTGGTTTGCGGCGCATTGGTCTTGATCGAGCCGGTGGTTTCCGGCGCAGCAGAAGCCGCGGCAGCAGGCGCAGGTGCGCGCAGCTTCTCAACCGCTTCATTGAGCTTCGCCAGCTTTGCAGCGGGCTCGGCCTGCGCCTTCTCGACGCGGTCGATCCGCTCAACAATCTTCGCGGATTGCGCAGCGCCGCTGGACTTGAGCGCTGCGATGTCTGCATTGATTTTTCCGATCGCGCCTTCCAGCGAGCGCGCCTGCTCGGCGGCGCCTGCGGCTGCAACGGCAGCGGCAGAGGTCTGATCGCCCTTCACAAAATGTCCGACGCCTGCAGTCGCCAGCGCGCCGCCAAGGGCGCCGACCGCAGCAGCGATGGCCACAACCGCCGCAATCGAGAGCCGGCGGGTCGAACCTTCCGGCGGTGTTGCAGTGAACTGTTGCTCGCGCGCGGCGCTCTCACTGGAGACAATGTCTTCCCAGGAGCTGTGCGAGGTCAGGCGCTGCAGGGTGATTTCCTTGGAAGGCTGCCTTGCAGGCTGCGCCGGAACACTGTCCTGCGGCGCGTCTGCCGCCTTCGCCTCATGCTGAGCCATGTCACCAGCGTCCGGCACCAGCGACGCCTCGCTATGAGTGACTGCTTCCTTGATCTCGCCGTCAGCAATGTGGTCGGTCATGAGCGCGAACTCCGAAATGGTTTACTATTTGGTAACCACGAATTGGTTGAGAATTGGTTACCAGCCAGCACCTTCCGGATATCGCATCAACATCACGCCGCAAGCATCCGGCAAGGCTGCTTGCGACGTTGTATCGATTACAAAATGAACCCAGTATTTATGAAGTTCGATTTGTGATCGCGGACGATCTCGTCGAGCAATCTTTTTGAATCGTCGGTCTGCTTGGCGGCGATCATCGAGCGGATCGAGAACGAGCGCAGCGCGTCCGTCACCGACAGCGTGCCCTCCGCCGAATCCTTGCGGCCAGTGAACGGGAAGACATCCGGCCCGCGCTGGCACTGGCAATTGATGTTCACCCGACAGACCTGATTGACCAGGGGGTCGACCAGCCGCCCGATCGTCTCCGGATCTTCGCTGAAGATCGATACCTGCTGGCCGTGTTCCGAGGTGATGACGTAGTCCAGCGCCGTATCGAGTTCGTCGAACGCCATCACCGGCACGATGGGACCGAATTGCTCCTCGCGATAGAGCAGCATGCCTTCCTTCACCGGATAGACCACTGCGGGATAGAACAGCGTGCCGTTGCTGACGCCGCCGCCCTCGTTGATAACCTTGGCACCCTTCTCTTTCGCGTCATCAACCAATCGCGTCATATGCTCGACCTTGCCGAGTTCAGGCAGCGGGGTCAGCGTAACGCCCTTGTCCCATGGCATGCCGGCCTTCAGCTTCGCCAGTTCCTCGGTGAACCGCGCGAGAAACCTGTCCACGATGGAGCGATGGACGATCAGCATCTTCAGCGCCGTGCAGCGCTGTCCGTTGAAAGACAACGATCCGAGCAGACATTCCTTCACCGCAAGCTCGATGTTTGCATCCGGCAACACGATGGCGGCGTTCTTGGCATCGAGGCCGAGAATCGCGCGCAGGCGATTCACTTTCGGATGCATCTTCTTGAGATGATCCGCGACACGGCTTGAGCCGATCAAAGTCAGCACGTTGACCTTGCCGGACTCCAAGAGCATCGGCACCACTTCCGAGCCCTTGCCGTAGACAGTGTTGATGACGCCTTTTGGAAAGGCGCTGCGGAAGGCTTCAAGCAACGGCTGGAACAGCAGCACGCCGAATTTCGGCGGCTTGAACACCATGGTGTTGCCCATGATCAACGCCGGAATGAGGGTCGCGAAGGTTTCATTGAGCGGATAGTTGTAAGGCCCCATGCACAGCACGACGCCAAGCGGCGTGCGGCGAATTTGCCCAATGGTGCCTTCGACAATAGTGAAACGCGAATTGTCGTTGTCGAGATGCTTCAATGCCTCGATTGTGGCTTTCATGTATTCGACCGTACGATCGAATTCCTTCTGCGAATCCGGCAGCGTCTTGCCGATTTCCCACATGATCAGTTGAATGATCTGCTCGCGGCGGGCCACCATCTGCCGGGTGAAATCCTGCATGCAGGCGATGCGCTGCGCCACCGTCATGGTCGGCCATTCGCCGCGCCCGTTGTCGTAGGCTGCAACTGCCGCATCGAGCGCGACCTTCGCCTCCGGAATGCCGCCGACGGGATAGCTGCCGAGTTCGACCTGCTGGAGGGAGCCATCGCCCTTTCGCACGCAGATCGCCGAACGCACGGTTTCCACCGGCCCGGTCCATGGCGTCAGTTCTCCGTTCACCAGAACTTCGCGCTGATGGACCGCGGCAGGAACATCGCAATCCTTCAGGCGGCTTTCTTCCGGGAACAATTCTTTTAACTGCTGCGACGTGAGCATCGGACACCTCATCGATTTCGCGTGGTCCGCACCTGCCCGGCGAAAATTTACCGGATTGAACAGGGCGGATGACCGGCGTGAATCATCCGGTCTTTTGAAGAGACCAGCCTAGTCTGCCAGACGAATGAGTCGAAATGATTATGTGGCGATGCATTTACCGGGCAACACCCATGCCGCCATTCGATGCAGTTGATCAATCCTGCAGCATCCGTGCATGGCAATATGAGACCATCGCCATGCACGGATCGCAGAACGCTAGCCGCGATAGATCCGCTTGAACTGCCGCTCGGCAGACGCCATCGCGCCCTTAAGATCCTCGCGGCCGGTACAATAGTTCGCGAACATGTCGACCACCACAAAGTCTGCGATCGCGGCCGCTGCAGCCTCGTTCAACGTGCCACGGCCTGCCGGGGTCGATGCCAGCTTGGCGACATCGCGATAAGGCGTGTTCTTCGGATCGGCCGTCCAGATCGGATTGGCATCATAGGCATTGAGAAAATGCGACAAATATCCCTGCGCCGCCTCGATCCATGGATTGAACTGCGGACCTTCCATCAGGAACGCGGTGAACGCCTTGCACGCCTGCGGATATTTCGAGAAGTTGAAGATCAGAATCGGGAAGCCCAGATGCTGCTCGCGTACCTGACCGCTGATCCCCACCGGCAGATGCGCATGATCCATGTCCGCCGCGATGGCCGGATTCTCCTTCTTCGCCGCGACATAGATCGAAATGCCGTTGGTGGTGAGATGAAGCTGACCGGCCAGGAACGCCTTGTTGTTGGAGCTATCGTTCCAGGAAACAGTGCCGGGAATGAAATTCTCATAAAGCGATTTGACGTATTCCAGCGCCTTCGCCGTCTCCGGTGAGTTGATCGTCACTTTATTATCCTTGTCGACGGTGTAGGGGTTGTGCGCCCACAACGCCCAGGCCAGCCAGCCATTGGCATCGCCCGTCGCGTGGCCGAGCGCCATGCCCGCGGGCGTGCCATTCTGCTTGAGGCCCTTGATCAACTCGCGGAATCCGCCGAGGTCTTTCGGAAATTCCTTGAAGCCGCACTTCTGCATGGCGGCGACGCGGTAGTTCACAAGGCCGCCGCTCGCCGCCACCGGAATGCCGAGCCACTTGTTGCCGCGCTTGCCATAGGCGACGCCGGACGCCGCCCAGCCGCCGTATTTCTTGCCGAGATAGTCGGCGACGTCAGTCACATCGACGCATTTTTCGGGAAACAGATGCGGCAGCGAATAAAGCCCCCACACCATGTCGAGGCCCTGCCCCGTGTTGGCCGCCACCGAGGCCTTGGGCTGGATGTCGTCGAAGGATTCATTGGAGATGTTGATCTTCACGCCGGTCGCCTTCTGGAAGGCGTCCACAATCTTCATGAAGGCGACGTCTTCCGCCTCCACGAATCGTTTCCATCGCAGCATGTTGATGTTGGCGCCGGCTTCCGGCTTCCAGGGGGCGGTTTGCGCCCAGGCTTTGGCGGTGCCGAGCATCTGGTCGGCTGACATGGTCGCCGCAGCAGCCAAGGCCGCAGCGCTTCCTTTGAGCAGAGATCGTCGATCCGGCGTGAACTCGGTCATATGCGTCTCCTCCCTGATGGATTGGCCGTTGATCGGCCGATGTTTTCAAATCGATATGGTCGTGTCGGATACCCTTCTTGAAAGCAGCCGGCGAATGCTGCGCCGGCCGACCACGATGTAATCACCCGCACGCTCGACGATCAATGCGCGGTGCAAGGCGATGTTTGGATCAGATGGTCTTGGGGTTTTCGCTGCATCGATTGCAGCGCACACGCTTCCGAAAACGATTGGCGCTCCCTAGGGGAATCGAACCCCTGTTTCAGCCTTGAGAGGGCCGCGTCCTAACCGCTAGACGAAGGGAGCAAGCGCTGGAGAGGGAATAGCCTTGAAATTGCGCTGCCGCAAGACTGGAAGCTGACGACAGACGGTCATTGTGCGGGACATGCGCTGGGTTGCCCAGGCAATCTGATCGTCCCGGAACAACGGCCCCGTGGGGAGGATAGGCCGGGGCGCGGAAGCTCTTGATATTTTAGTATAGATCGAGAGCCCGCTTAGTCGCGTCGCTTAAGGGCCCGCGTCGCTGCCTCGCATCGCGAGGCGTATCAAGGCTCATTGGCGAATTTGAGACGTCCCACCGCTTTCAGCGTCTTCGCATCATAAGTGCGGATTTCGGTCGCGCCGCCGATGTCGATTGTGACCGCCAGCCGCTCGCCGACCGCGGCGGTGGAGATAATCCGTGCCCCCTTAGGCAATGTGGCCGTGACATCGGTGATCTGCACGCTTCCATCGCTGCGGAAAAGGCGGTAGCCGATGGCGACCAGCAAGGCCCCCACCCCGATTGCGGTGGTCAGGCCCGCGATCAGCATCATCCTGCGCACCCGCGCGATCAGCGCGGCTTGCTCAGGCGTCGGTTCGGGCGCAACAGTTTCAGACATGCAAAGCTCTTCTCACTCCGAAAACGAAACCAGCCGGCACGAGGTGACGGTCCAAGTGACCGTCCAAGGCGACGAGGGGTCGCGGCGGCTGGACCGCGTGCTCGCCGTGCGCAGCCCGGACCTGTCGCGCTCGCGCCTGAAAGCGCTGATCCTCGCAGGCCAGGTGCACGTCGGCGGCTCTCCGGTTCGCGACCCCGCTTATCATGTCAATGCCGGGGATACGATCACAATCGACGTTCCGCCCGCGGCCCCCGCTGAGCCCGAAGGCGAGGATATCCCGCTCAACATCGTGTTCGAGGACGACGATATCATCGTCATCGACAAGCCGAAAAACCTCGTGGTGCACCCAGCCGCAGGGCATGAGACCGGAACGCTGGTCAATGCGCTGATCGCCCATTGCGGCGCGTCTCTCTCCGGCATCGGCGGCGTGAAGCGGCCCGGCATCGTGCATCGTCTCGACAAGGACACCACCGGGCTGATGGTGGTGGCCAAGAACGACCGCGCCCATCAGTCGCTGTCGGCGCAGTTTGCCGACCACGGCCGGACCGGCGAAATGCGGCGCGGCTACATGGCCTTTGTCTGGGGCGCGCCGACCCGCAAAACCGGCACGATCAATGAGCCGATCGACCGGCATCCGCACAATCGCGAGAAAATGGCGGTGCGGCAGGGCGGCCGCGAAGCCGTGACCCATTGGGAGGTACTGGAAACCTTCACGGGTAAGGACGGCAAGCCGGTCGCCTCGCTGCTGGCCTGCCAGCTTGAGACCGGACGGACCCACCAGATCCGCGTCCACCTCGCCCATCTCGGCCATCCCCTCCTTGGCGACGAGGTTTATGGCTCCGGCTTCAAGACCAAGGCCCGCCAGCTCGGCCCGCAGAGCCAAGCGGCGCTGACGGCTCTTGGCAGGCAGGCTTTGCATGCCTACCTCCTTGTTCTGGAGCACCCGGCTTCGGGAGAAATTCTCCACTGGGAATCCGGCCTTCCGGAGGATTTGGTTCTGCTTGAGGCAGCCCTCCGTAGCATAGACTAAATGGGATGCGCTAAAAAGCCGCATGGTTACAGACATTTAACCCGGGTCACGGGTTCGTGACCACGTTTTGTTCTTCCCTCCCCCTCGGGTTTTGGAGTATGTTGCACCTGCGCTAGGGATCGTCCCCGGCGCGGAACATTGCAGCGCTTCTGGCTTTGACACAGCAGATGGCCTGCCTCGCCCGCCGCTATCGGGGGCGTGAACTCTGGAGGGCGCAACATGGCCCGTGCAGCTACCTTGCCGGTTCTCAACGGAGAATCCGGTCTTGCTCACTACCTGACTGAAATTCGCAAGTTTCCGATGCTGGAGCCGCAGCAGGAGTACATGCTCGCCAAGCGTTGGCGCGAGCATGACGACCGCGACGCCGCGCATCAGCTCGTCACCAGCCATCTTCGGCTCGTGGCCAAAATCGCCATGGGCTATCGCGGCTACGGCCTGCCGATCTCCGAGGTCGTCTCGGAAG
>CAZQMD010000246.1:0-7674 GCA_964594185.1 uncultured Afipia sp.
GTCTCGAAGATAATGAAGGTCGCGGTCTTGGCGGTCTTGAGCTGATTGAGCAGCGTGTCTTCCATCACGACTTCGGCAACGCAGCCGTTGGGCAGGCAGCGCACGAAACCGGCCCGGCCCACATCCTTGTCGTCGAGCTTGAGCCCGAGGCCGGACGGCAGCAGCACGCCCAGCGGCGCGACCACCCGCATCAGTTTGCTCTTCTGGTCGGCGGTCTTGAGGATAATGACGGTCAGCCCTGCATTGGAGCGGTCTTCGGCCACCACGCTCTGGATCAGGGCGCATTGTTCGGCCTGCGCACCGGCCGGGGTGTCACAGCGGATCTGCCAGTCGCCATGGGTCGATTTGACCGCGCCCTGTGCGCGGGCCGGAGCGGTCCCCGCAAAAACAGCCGCAACCGCAACGATGGCGAGCCATAGAGGCACCCTTGTGAGGCTGCGGATCGGAGAAGGCTGGTTTCGCACGCCCATCGGGCTTCAATCCTTGGCAATTAAGTCCGGCAATCCAACGATTTCCGGAGGGTTTCCGTTGCGTCGCCTGCCTGATCGCTGGTTGACAGGGCAATGACGGCGTCTTGAGGGCAAGCCCCGCGGGCATGATCGCGGGCAAGACCGGTCGCCGGAATGTACCACCTCACAGCCGCGAATCGGGGCTTCGCTCCATATCCCGCCCGTGGGTACAGCGGGCATTCCAAGTGTCAAGCATTCTCAGGTCCAAGGACTGCTGGTTTTCGGCCCATTTGCCAATGGGATTCCACCTGTGTGCCCGCCTTATTACGTGCATTGCGGTAGGCATGGAATTATGGTTTGAGAGGCTGGAAATTCGACGCGTTCTAACCTTTGGCCTTGGCCGAAATCATGACCGCGGCTGACAATGCAGGCTTAAAGCAGATCTTGCCGCCCGGCAGGATCGCTGGGGTGACGAAAGCAGGAGCGAGAGCGGCATGAAGATGTCGAAGGGCCAAAATGGCCGGCGAGTACTGGGTTTTGCGGTGGCTGCCACTGTGCTTGCCATGGCAGGGGCCGCCTTCGCGGCGGGTGGGACCCTGGGTCAGCCGTCGCCCTGGGAATACACGCTCCAGCCGTCCGGCTCGCCGGTGATGGACAACATCACCTGGTTCCACAATTTCCTGCTCTGGATCATCACCGCGATCACGGTTTTTGTCGCGATCCTGCTGGCGATCGTTGCCATCAAGTTCAACTCGCGGGCCAACCCCGTTCCCTCCAAGACCACGCACAACACCCTGATCGAAGTGGTCTGGACCATCGTGCCGGTTCTGATCCTGGTCGGGATCGCCGTGCCGTCGTTCCGTCTGCTGTTTCAGCAGCTCGATATTCCGAAGGCCGATCTCACCATCAAGGCCACCGGCAAGCAGTGGTACTGGACCTATTCCTATCCGGATAACGGCAAGTTCGAATTCGATTCGCTGCTGGTTGCCGACAAGGCGCCGCGCCTTCTGGCCGTCGACAATGAAGTGGTTGTGCCAGTGAACAAGGTGATCCGCGTCCAGACCACCGGCGCCGATGTCATCCATTCTTTCGCGGTTCCGGCGTTCGGCATCAAGATCGACTCCGTTCCGGGCCGTCTCAACGAGACGTGGTTCAAGGCGACCAAGGAAGGCATGTATTACGGCCAGTGCTCCGAACTGTGCGGCAAGGATCACGCCTACATGCCGATTGCGATTCGCGTCGTGAACGATCAGGAATTCACCACCTGGGTCGAAGCGGCGAAGAAGAAGTACGCAGCCAACCCCGCGAACTCCTACGCGTCGATCGGGGCTGCTGCGCAGTAAGCGCATTGAGGACAAGAGCGGGCCGGGCGTTTTCGCTCACACCGCAAGGCTGACGGCACTACGAGGCTTAAAGGATTAGAAAATGGCCACCTCCGCTGCAACACATGATCACGCTCATGACGACCATGCGCACGATCACCCGACCGGGTGGCGGCGTTACGTCTATTCGACGAACCATAAGGACATCGGCACGATGTACCTTATCTTCGCGATCGTCGCGGGTGTCATCGGCGGTGCGATGTCGGTCGCGATCCGCATCGAGCTGATGTATCCGGGCGTGCAGATCTTCCACGAAGCTCACACCTACAACGTGTTCGTGACCTCGCACGGCCTGATCATGATCTTCTTCATGGTGATGCCGGCAATGATCGGCGGCTTCGGCAACTGGTTCGTGCCGCTGATGATCGGAGCGCCGGACATGGCGTTCCCGCGCATGAACAACGTCTCGTTCTGGCTGCTGCCTGCCTCGTTCGCGTTGCTTCTGATCTCGACCTTCGTCGAGGGTGAGCCCGGCGCCAACGGCGTCGGCGCGGGCTGGACCATGTACGCGCCGCTGTCGACCTCGGGTCATCCGGGTCCGGCGGTGGACTTCGCGATCCTGTCGCTTCACATCGCGGGTGCCTCGTCGATCCTCGGCGCCATCAACTTCATCACCACGATCTTCAACATGCGCGCGCCGGGCATGACCCTGCACAAGATGCCGCTGTTCGTGTGGTCGATCCTGGTGACGGTGTTCCTGCTGCTGCTGTCGCTGCCGGTTCTCGCCGGCGCGATCACCATGCTGCTCACCGACCGCAATTTCGGCACGACGTTCTTCGCGCCCGACGGCGGCGGCGATCCGGTGCTGTTCCAGCATCTGTTCTGGTTCTTCGGTCACCCCGAAGTGTACATCCTGATCCTGCCCGGCTTCGGCATGATCAGCCAGATCGTCTCGACCTTCTCGCGCAAGCCGGTGTTCGGCTATCTCGGCATGGCCTACGCCATGGTCGCGATCGGCGGCATCGGCTTCGTGGTGTGGGCGCACCACATGTACACGGTCGGCATGTCCTCGGCGACGCAGGCCTATTTCGTCGCCGCCACCATGGTGATCGCGGTCCCGACCGGCGTGAAGATCTTCTCCTGGATCGCCACGATGTGGGGCGGCTCGATCGAGTTCCGCGCGCCGATGATCTGGGCGATGGGCTTCATCTTCCTGTTCACCCTCGGTGGCGTGACCGGCGTGGTGCTCGCCAACGCAGGCGTCGATCGCGTGCTGCAGGATACGTATTACGTCGTGGCGCACTTCCACTACGTGCTGTCGCTGGGCGCCGTGTTCGCGATCTTCGCGGGCTGGTACTACTGGTTCCCGAAGATGTTCGGCTACATGTACTCGGAGACCATCGCCAAGGCGCACTTCTGGGTCACCTTCGTCGGCGTGAACCTGATCTTCTTCCCGCAGCACTTCCTTGGACTGTCGGGCATGCCGCGCCGCTACGTCGACTATCCGGATGCCTTCGCGGGCTGGAACCTGGTGTCGTCGATCGGCTCCTACATCTCCGCGTTCGGCGTGCTGATCTTCATCTACGGCGTGATCCAGGCTTTCGTGCGCAAGGAGCAGGCTGCGGACAATCCGTGGGGTCCCGGTGCGACCACGCTGGAATGGACTCTGTCGTCGCCGCCTCCGTTCCATCAGTTCGAAGTTCTGCCGCGCGTTCAGTAATTACGCGGCCAGGACTTTCATAGACCAAGACAATGCATCCGCCGCGGCCCAGCGGCCCCGGCGGATGAAACGTTCAGGAAGTGAGTTCAGATCTTGTCGATTGTCGACCATCACGCGATCGATCTGTCGCCGCCTCGTATCTCCGAGGCCGGCGTCGCCGATTACATTGCGCTGCTGAAGCCGCGCGTGATGTCATTGGTAGTGTTCACCGCGCTGGTCGGACTCGTCATTGCCCCCGGCCATTTTCATCCGGTGCTGGCGTTTACCTCGATCCTCTGCATCGCCGTCGGCGGCGGCGCATCCGGCGCGCTGAACATGTGGTACGAGGGCGATATCGACGCGCTGATGTCGCGCACCGCGAACCGTCCGATCCCGCGCGGGCGCATCCTGCCGGGTGAAGCGCTGGCCTTCGGCCTGACGCTGGCATTCTTCTCGGTGATGACGCTCGGCATTCTGGTGAACTGGCTGGCCGGTGCGCTGCTCGCCTTCACAATCTTCTTTTACGCCGTCGTCTATACGATGTGGCTGAAGCGCTATACCGCGCAGAACATTGTAATCGGCGGTGCCGCCGGTGCGCTGCCGCCGGTAGTGGCCTGGGCGGCCGCGACCGGTTCGCTGTCGCCGGAGCCGATCCTGCTGTTCCTGATCATCTTCCTGTGGACGCCGCCGCATTTCTGGGCGCTGGCACTGTTCCGCACCGATGATTACGGGCGTGCCAACATTCCGATGCTGCCGAATGTCGCCGGTCCTGACGCGACACGGCTGCAGATTCTGCTCTATACGATCCTGCTGGTCGCGGTTGCGGCGTCGCCCTGGCCGCTGGGCTATTTCAGCGCGACCTATGGCGTGACCTCGCTCGTGCTCGGCGCGGGCATGCTCTGGTACGCTGTTCAGGTCTATCGCCATCGCACCGGCAGCGCAGCGCTGCGCGCTACGCGAGGCCTGTTCAAGTTCTCAATCCTGTACCTGTTTGCACTGTTCGCCGTGCTGCTGCTCGAAGTCGTCGTGTCGGCGGTTGTGCGGGCGATCGGATCATGAGCGCGGGTTTCGTCATGGACAGCAAGAAACCGCAAGAAGGCATCGTTCTTACGCCGGAGCAGAAGAAGCGCCAGCGTGAGCGGTCCATTGCGATTGCCGTTGCGCTCGGCGTGATGGTGCTGCTGTTTTTCGCGGTCACTCTGGTGAAGGGCCCCGCCGTCCTTCATCGGCCGATCTGACGGAGGCGACGCGCGACATGACGCAGTCCCCCGGCAGCAAGAAGTCCCGCATCAGCCGTGACGTCATGGTTGCGTCGATCTGCGGATTCGTGGTCGCCTTTATGGTGGGCGCGTCTTACGCGGCGGTGCCGTTCTACGACTGGTTCTGCCGCGCCACCGGATTCAACGGCACCACGCAGGTTGCGACCTCCGCGCCGGAAGCCTCGCTGGAGCGCCGCATCAATGTGCGCTTCGACTCGAATGTCAGCGGCGGGCTGCCCTGGAAGTTCGTCTCCGAGCAGAACGAAATCACCGTCAAGATCGGTGAAGTCGTCACCGTCTATTACACCGTGACCAATCAGTCCGCGCGGGCGACCACGGGCGTCGCCGCTTACAATGTCGCGCCGCTGACGGTCGGTTCGTTCTTTCAGAAAATCAACTGCTTCTGCTTCACCGAGCAGACCTTCGGTCCCGGCGAGAAGCGCGAAATGGCGGTGGTTTTCTATGTGGATCCGGCGCTTGCCGCCGATCGCGAATATGACGACCTCAACACCATCACCCTGTCTTACACATTCTACCCTGTGAAAGATCCGGCACCGAAGCCGCTTGCGGCGACGGAGACGGACAAGCGCAAGGGCAGTCTTTGATTTTTCGGCTATAACTGCGACACGCGCCGGATCATACCGGCATCACGGAGAGACCACATGGCAACGGGCCAAGCCAAACACCACGACTATCACCTTGTCGATCCGAGCCCGTGGCCGGTCGTCGGCTCCATCTCGGCCTTCGTCATGGCTCTGGGCGCCGTCGCATGGATGCACAAAATGTTCGCCGGTGCGCCGATCGTGTTCGGTGTCGGTACCATCGGCGTGCTCTACACCATGGCAAGCTGGTGGGGCGACGTGATCCGTGAGGCCCAGTACAAGGGCGATCACACCCGCGTGGTGCAACTGCATCACCGCTACGGCATGATCCTGTTCATCGCCTCCGAAGTGATGTTCTTCGTGGCGTGGTTCTGGGCTTATTTCAACGCGGCGCTGTTCCCGGCCGATCCGGTCCATATGGTCCGCGATGCGCTGTTCGGCTGCGGCGCCGGTGTTTCTCCGGCGGACTGCAAGGTGCCGGGCGTCTGGCCTCCGAAAGGCATCGAGACTTTCGATCCGTGGCACCTGCCGCTGCTCAACACGCTGATCCTGCTGACCTCCGGCACCACGGTGACCTGGGCGCATCACGCGCTGCTCGAAGGCGACCGCAAGGGCCTGAAGTGGGGTCTGATCCTGACCGTGCTGCTCGGCGCGCTGTTCACCTGCGTGCAGGCCTATGAATACAGCCATGCGCAATTCAGCTTCGCAGGCAACGTTTACGGCGCGACCTTCTTCATGGCGACCGGCTTCCATGGTTTCCACGTTCTGGTCGGCACCATCTTCCTGCTGGTCTGTCTGTTCCGCGCTTATGCCGGCCACTTCACGCCCCAGCAGCATCTGGGCTTCGAATTCGCCGCCTGGTACTGGCATTTCGTTGACGTGGTGTGGCTGTTCCTGTTCGCTGTCATCTATGTCTGGGGACATGGCGCATCGACCATGGCCCACGGCGCGCATTGATCGCGCAGCGGCTTTTTCGATCAGGGCGGCCTTCGGGCCGCCCTTTTTCGTGATCGGTTCACCCTTGCAGGCTCGCGGCTGCGGGCGTAGCCAAAGGCGATGAGGACCATGGCATGACCAATAACCCGGCTCCGGCCACGCTGTCGCAAACCGTGATGCGCGGCCTTGCCTGCAAGTGTCCGCGCTGCGGCGAGGGCAAGCTCTATGCGGGCTTCCTCACGCTCGCCCCGCGCTGCGATGTTTGCGATCTGGATTATGCGTTCATCGATGCTGGTGACGGCCCGGCGGTGTTCATCATCATGATCGCGGGCTTCATCGTGGTTGGCGCGGCATTGGTCGTGGAGATGAAGTATCAGCCGCCATTTTGGGT
This sequence comes from uncultured Afipia sp., assembly GCA_964594185.1. GTDB lineage: Bacteria > Pseudomonadota > Alphaproteobacteria > Rhizobiales > Xanthobacteraceae > Afipia. Next base: position 6,659 of record CAZQMD010000246.1, read on the forward strand.
CCATGCCGCGCTGTGGGGACCGCTCATTCTGGCGACGACGCTGCTTCCGCTGCGCTCGATGAAGGCACTGCTGATCGATCTGCAATATTACCACAAGGCTGCCGAGGGGCAGCTCATCGAACGCAAATCGAAATGAATTCGCGGCAGACAGTTCAGCCTGCGCGCGCGCGCGGCGTCTTTGGCCTCGCCGTGATCGCACTGGTGATGGTCTCGGTGCTTGTCAGCCTCGGCGTCTGGCAGCTCCGCCGCAAGAATGAAAAGCACGCACTGATTTCGGCTCTCACCGAACGGCTGGCGGCACCCCCGATTGCATTGCCTGCGGTATCCGCGTGGCCCACGCTGACGCCGGCGCATGACGAATTCCGGCGTGTGGCGTTCACCGCGACTCTTGAGAGCAAACCCGACGCGATGGTCTACAGCTCCGGCTCGGCCGTGCGCGACGATATCACCGGGCCGGGGACGTGGACGTTCCTGCCAGCGCGTTTGTCCGATGGACGCAGCGTCGTCATCAATGCGGGCTTTGTGCAGAACACGATGCAGGATCGCGCGCAGCAGGACCGCGCGGTGAAGCCGCTCGTTACCGGCGCGCCGGTCGAGTTCACCGGCTATCTGCGGTTTCCGGAAGCCGCCGGGACGCTGACGCCGCATGAAGACAGCAACAAGCGGCTCTGGTTCACGCGTGACGTCCCATCCATGGCACAGGTGCTGGGTTGGGGTGAGGTCGCGCCGTTCTATGTCGATCTGGAATCGCCGCAGCCTGCCTCGGGCACGCCAAAGCCCGGCCCGCTCCATGTGCGTCTCAAGGACGATCATTTGCAGTATGCCATCACCTGGTTCGGTCTGGCGCTGGTGGTGGCAGGTGCTTTCGCCGCCTGGGTGATCCAGCGCCGCCGGGCATAACCTGCTCCGTTTGGCTTCCTTGTGAAGGCAAAGCGCAGCCGATATGGTGCGGCTTGATCCGGCTTTTGGCTGGATAATTTATCCATCATTATCAAAGGCTTGCGGTAGGCTTGAGC
>CAZQMD010000247.1:0-7641 GCA_964594185.1 uncultured Afipia sp.
GTTGACCATGCCGCCGACGGAAATGCCGCCGAAGCCGACACCATGATAGCCGCGCTCGCGGCCGATCAAACGGGTGCGTCCCGCCTCGCCGCGGCCGTTGTGATAGGCAAGGGCGACCTTCAGCGCGGTATCGACCGCTTCCGAACCGGAGTTGCAGAAGAAGACGTGTTCGAGGCCGGCGGGGGCAAGCGCCGCGATGCGGCTTGCGAGTTCAAACGCCTTCGGATGGCCGAACTGGAACGGCGGCGCGTAATCGAGAGTCGCGGCCTGCTTCTGGATCGCCTCGACAATCGGCTCACGGTTGTGGCCGGCGTTGCTGCACCACATGCCGGCGGCGCCATCGAGAATGCTGCGGCCGTCGGTCGTGAAATAATGCATGTCCTTGGCGCCGGCGAGCATGCGCGGCCGGGCCTTGAATGCCCGGTTCGCCGTGAACGGCATCCAGTAGGCATCGAGATCGTTGGGCGTCGCGACGGTCGGGCGAGGGTGCTGAATATTCAAGGGACATTCCTTCCGGCAAGGAGCAGTTTCTTTCTTGAGAGAAGAGCTTATCAGCTTCCGCCGCCATCCGGAACGCATGGCGGCGCATGGTCGCCCCTAAGTGAATTCACGGAGCGCAGGCGGACGATAATACATGCAATAGTTGTTTTGTGAATTAGTTTGCTCTTAAAAGTTGTATGCGTAAATGCCCGCCGTCACAGCGGGTCTGCGCCATGTTGAAATCATCGGTTTTCCGGACAACGGCTTTCGCAAAATCCAGAGCGGGCAAAGCGGCCGCTCGATTTCCCGCCGCGCAGGGCGGCGCCATCGCGGTCGAATTCGCGATCATCGCGCCGGTGTTCCTGATGATGGTATTCGGGATCATCATGTATGGCTCGTATCTCGCGGTCATCCATGGCGTGCAGCAGCTGGCGGCGGAAGCCGCGCGCTCATCGGTCGCGGGCCTGAGCGAGAGCGAACGCAGTTCGCTCGCCAACAGCTACATCATCGGCAACGTCAATTCGTACCCGTTGATCAATCCAGCCAGGCTGACCGTGAATGCTGCGACATCGGGCTCTGACGCCAACGTGTTCATCGTCTCGGTCAATTACGACGCCTCCGGCATGTTCATCTATTCGCTGCCGACATTCGTGCCTGCACCGTCATCGACCATCGTGCGCTCGGCCGCGATTCCGCGCGGAGGGTATTGAGCATGGCGCCGGAGAGACTGCGGGAAAAAGCCGGGCGCTTTTACGCCGACGAGCGCGGCAACATCGCGATCATGGGCGCGGCGAGCTTGCTGATGATCATCGCCTGCGCCGCGCTCGGCGTCGATGTCGGCTCGATCTTCGCCGACAAGCGCCGCACCCAGAGTGCGGCCGATCTCGCGGCCATTGTTGCTGCGAGCGATCTCACCAACGCTTCCCGCGCTGCTGCGGCGACTGTCGCCAAGAACAACTATCCACCGGACTCGCTCGTGGCTGTCGAGCCTGGTGTTTACACGGCGAAAGCGTCTCTCTCGCCGCAGCAGCGCTTTGTGGCGGGGGCGACGCCCGCCAACGCGGTCCGCGTGTCCCTGAAAACAAAAACGCCGCTCTATTTCGGCAAGGTACTGACCGGGGACAGCCAGTGGGACGTCAAGGCGACGGCGATCGCCAGCACCACGCAGCTTGCGACCTTCGCCATCGGCTCCCGGCTGGCGTCGCTCAACGGGGGACTGCTGAATTCGCTGCTTGGCGGTATGCTCGGCACCACGCTGTCGCTCTCTGTGATGGACTACAATGCACTGCTGGGCGCGAAGATCGACGCGTTCGATTTCCTGTCCGCGCTGGCGACGCGCGTCAATCTCACCGGCGTGACCTACGACACGCTGCTGTCGTCCAATATCAAGCTTCCCGACATTGTTGCGGCGCTCGTGACAGCGAACGGTAACAACGGCGCGACGTCCGCGCTGGCGAGCGTGTCATCGGCGGTGAGCGGCTTGACCAACAAGATTTTACCGAAGTCGCTGGTCGATCTCGGGCCGTATTCCAATCTCACGGTGGGGCAGAAGCCGAAAATCGGTGTTCAGATGTCCGCCTACGATCTGCTTGCAGCAACGGCCGCGCTGGCCAACGGCACCAACCAGATCGCCGCCGGGCTGAACCTGAACCTGCCGGGGATCGCGGGTGTGACCTTGATGGCGACGGTCGGTGAGCGTCCGGTGGGGACGAGCTGGATCACGGTCGGCTCGACCGGGGCGAGCGTTCACACCGCGCAGACACGCATCCTGCTCAAGATTCAACTGCTCGGTTCGGGAGCCGTGTCGGTGGTCAACCTGCCGGTCTATGTCGAGGTCGCCGCAGGGACCGCGACGCTCAACGCGGTGTCGTGCGGCTATCCCAGCATGAGCACGTCGAAAGTCACGCTCGGCGTCTCGCCCGGACTGGTCGATGCATGGATCGGCGATGTGACGCCGGCGATGATGACGAATTTCTCCACGAAGCCAAATCCGCCGGCGGTCAACATCGTCGATCTTGGCGTCATCCAGGTGTCGGGCCGGGCGCACGCCACCATGGCGAATGCGTCGCCGACCAATGTGACGTTCAGCTATGCCGACATTCAGGCGCAGACCAAAAAGACCGTGAACACGACCTCGTTCACGTCGTCGCTGACACAGAGTTTGCTCGGCGATCTGCAACTCGGCGTGCAGCTCGGACCGCTCGGCCTGCCGATCCCCGGCATCGGCGCACTGGTCGTCAGCATCATCGGTGGCGCGACGGCTTCCATCGATACGCTGCTCAACTCGGTGCTGCAGACGCTGGGCATCGGCCTTGGTCAGGCGGATGTCTGGGTCACCGGCATCCGCTGCGACGGCGCGGTGCTGGTAAATTAGAGCTGCATAGCTCTCGTTCGTCATGCCCGGACTTGTTCCGGGCATCCACGTCTTTCTGATGCACAAGAAAGCAAGGCGTGGATGGCCGGGACGAGCCCGGCCATGACGGCCACCTAGACTTGCCGCATCGCGCCAGCACTGATAACCCGTGAATTGTATGTTGAATGTCAACATAGCAAATCACACGAATTCCATGTCCGACAAAAAGCCCAAAAAGCCCCAGAAATTGCGCGCACGCTTGCCGCGCGGCCTTGTGGACCGCACACCCGCCGAGATCGCCGCCACGCGGCAGATGGTGGAGACCATTCGCGAGGTCTATGAGCGCTATGGGTTCGAGCCGGTGGAAACCCCGGCCATGGAATACACCGACGCGCTCGGCAAGTTCCTGCCCGATCAGGATCGGCCCAACGAAGGCGTGTTCTCGTTTCAGGACGATGACGAACAGTGGATCTCGCTGCGCTACGATCTGACCGCGCCGCTCGCGCGTTATGTCGCGGAAAATTTCGACACACTGCCGAAGCCGTATCGCTCCTATCGGAACGGCTATGTCTACCGCAACGAGAAGCCCGGCCCCGGCCGCTTCCGCCAGTTCATGCAGTTCGACGCTGACACGGTCGGCAGCGCTTCGCCTGCGGCCGACGCCGAGATGTGCATGATGGCGGCGGACACGATGGAGGCGCTGGGCATCGGGGCAGCGCAGTGCGTTGTCAAGATCAACAACCGTAAAGTTCTCGACGGTATTCGCGAGAATGAAGGCATTACGGACGATGTGCAGTGGCTCACAGTGATGCGCGCCATCGACAAGGCCGATAAATTTCCGGCCAGTGAAATCATCAAGCTGCTTGGATCAGGCCGCTGGGATGGTGGTGAAGAAGGCCGTGGCGATTTCACCAAGGGCGCCGGACTCAAAGATTCACAGATCAACGCAATTATCAATTTCATCGGCAGTCCCGGCGAGTCCGGATCGAGCGCAATTGGCGTGTCAGATGCAGTTACGCTGGCGAACCTACGCGCCCGCGTCGGAAATTCGCGTGTTGGAAATGAAGGCGTCGATGAGCTTGAGCAGATGTCCGCGCTTTACTCGGGGCAATACTCTGGTCGCATCAAGATTGATCCTTCGGTCATTCGCGGCCTCGAATACTACACTGGCCCGGTCTACGAAGTTGAACTGTTGCTCGACACCAAGGACGAGAAGGGCCGTCCTGTGCGGTTCGGCTCAGTCGGCGGCGGCGGACGTTACGATGGTCTCGTGTCGCGCTTTCGCGGCGAGCCGGTTCCGGCGACCGGTTTCTCCATCGGCGTGTCGCGGTTGCAGGCCGCGCTGACGCTGCTCGGCAAGATCGACACGACGCCCGAATTCGGTCCGGTCGTGGTCGTGGTGATGGATCGCAACGAGATCGCGCAATATCAGAAGTTCGTCGCGACGCTGCGCAGCGAAGGCATTCGCGCCGAAATGTATCTCGGCAACCCGAAGAACAATCTCGGCGTGCAGTTCAAATATGCCGACCGCCGCAATTCGCCCTGCGTGATCATTCAGGGCGGCGATGAAAAGGCGAAGGGCGAGGTTCAGATCAAGGACCTGATCATCGGCGCGGAGATTGCCAACGCCAGCGGCGACCGCGATGACTATCTGCAGAAGCAGGCCGAGGCGCAGTTCGCCTGCAAGGAGAGCGAACTGGTCCAGAAGGTCCGCGAGGTTCTGACGCGGCATAATGTCGGCTGGGCCAGCAAAAACTAGAACAAGAACGGTCGCGCATGCAGTTCGACACCAAGGTTGCCCTCGTTATCCGTCACGATCTCGAAGCCTGGCAGAAGCTCAATGTTGCGGCGTTTCTTGCGAGCGGCATCGCGGCGGCGTTTCCTGAATGTGTCGGTGCGCCTTACGCGGACAATTCCGGCACGGCCTATCACGCGCTGATCGGCCAGCCGATCCTGATCTATGGCGCGGACCGGCCGGCCCTCTCGCGGGCGCTGGAGCGTGCCTTGGCGCGGGATGTGAAAGCCGCCGTCTATACCGAAGATATGTTTAAAACAACGCACGACGAGGCCAACCGCGCGGCGGTGCAAGCCGTGATCCGGGCCGATCTCAATCTGGTCGGCCTGGCGTTCCGTGCCGAGCGTAAGGTGGTTGACAAGATCGTCGATGGATTGAAGTTTCACGCCTGACAGGGTTCTGCTGTCTTCAAGAAAAAAGGAAACGAACATGCCTGAGGTAACTGTGAACATGGCCGCCGGCCGCACCGACGAGCAGAAGAAGAGCATGATGCTCGACATCACCCAGGCACTGGTCAAAAATCTCGGCGTCGATGCGGAAGCCGTCACCGTTCAGATCAACGAAGCGCCGCTGACGCACAAGATGAAGGGCGGCAAGACCTTCGTCGAGCGCAAGGCGGCAGCGAAATAATCCAGCCCTTTTGCGTCCGGGGTTCGTGACCGATGGAGCAGGAATGACGCGAACTCCGGCTACAGAGCACTGGCATGAGCACGCTTGAAAAGGTGACCGTCGGCATTTCCGGGGAAACCGTTGTCGTGGTGACCCACGACATGACGGTCCAGCATTTCCTGTCGACCATGCCGGCGGTTTATTCGACGCCCGTCATGATCCTGCACATCGAGCAGGCTTGTACATCCTCCATCGCCAGCCTGTTGCCGGAAGGTCATGTCAGCGTCGGCATGGAGGTGAATGTCCGGCATCTGGCGGCGACGCCGGTCGGGCGGACCGTGCGGGTCGCCTCAACGGTGGCGCAAATCGATGCCAAGAGCGTGCTGTTCGAGGTGGAGGTCTGGGACGGACCACGTAAGATCGGCGACGGCACCCACCGGCGCGGCGTCATCAATGTCGCCGCGTTCGAAAAGCGCTTCGGCGTGAGCTAACCCGGCACTTGTCGGCTCTCCAAATCTTGAGCATTTCTGATTGTGACGGCACCGCAAACGGGGCTAGGTTTCCGGCCGTTATCTTACGGAGACGTCCGATGAAGTTCGTATTGACGGTCATGACGGCTGCGCTGCTGTTCGCCGGACAGGCCCATGCGCAGGGCCGGGCCCGCCCCGACACCAGTGGCGGATCTCAGGCCAAGGGCGAAGATCCACAGAAGCGCATGGCGCGCGAAGAAGCCGCCGCCAAGGCCGCGATGAAAAACGTCCCGGACTCAAAAGAAAAGTACGATCCCTGGAAGATCGGGAAGTAGCCAGCGGCTATTGCTTCGGCCGCGCGCCCTTCATGGCCTGCATGTCCTTGATGTTCATTTTCATGCCGCCCGGCATGACAATGTCGCCGGCCTTCTGGTCCGCCTTGCAGGGGCCCATCCACTTCGCCTCCATGGTGGTGACGGAGTCCGGGATTTTGCCGTCGCCCTTGGTGGACACCTTCACCGTGTAGGCCGAGTTGAAGTCACCGACGATCTCGGTGTGCGAGGTGGAGGTGACGCCGCTGACGGTGCAGGTCGAATCGATCACGAGCCCGGTCGCCGTCTTCTGCATGTCCTGTTTGGAGCACATCTCCTTCGCCATCGGGCCGAAAGTGGACGACATGTCCTTGTCGGTGGTGGCGTCGGTGCATTGCTGCATGGTCATCGCGGGCATCTGGGCTCCCGCGTTGACCTTGATCTCCCACAGACCCGGCTTCCGGTCCGGCATTTCCACCGGGCCTGCCAGCACGGGAAGGGCAACCATGACGGCGCAGAGCGTCAGCGCCGTCACACGAGTTGAAGGCGTTCGCATCATGGGTGGTCCCTTTTGATGAGGGCGTCAGTATCCGACGCGCAGCGGCCGGTCGAGATGGCCCGGATGGACCCAGACGCAGGCGAAGGAGATGTAGCCACCGTATTGCGCGTCGGTGCCGGTCAGCTTCACGGCCTTGCCGTAGCGAGCGCAGTGATCCACCGCCATCGCCTTGATGTCCGCGCCCTGCTGATAGAGCGAGTAGGAAATGATGCCGCCGGTGTCGTTGCCCTTGAAGGGCGGCACCGTGTCGATGTCGAACCAGGCACTGGCCTGCGTGCTCATCAGCGCACCGAAAACAGTCGCCAGAATCGCCTTACCCGTTCTTCGCATCGTCGTCTCCCTTGGAATCTCGTCCTCACCATAAGGCCGCCGGGCTGTCATGGAAAGAATGCCGGAGCGTTTCGGCGGGGGTTGGCTGGTGAGTGTTGCCGCGCTGCACTTGACCGGCTGGTGGCTTCGCGGCACCTTCCGGCACAACATCATCCCGGATTCCGGTGGACCGCTCCCATGCGCGACCTTTTTTCGACTCTTCGCAAACTCACTCTCGCCGTGGCGCTTGGCGCTGTGGCCGGCCTCATGGCGCTCAGCCCGTCGGCCGAGGCTGCCAATGTGCTGGAGCGGAATTTCTGGCTGTCCGGCCCGCGGTATGACGGCGATATGCGCCCCTGCAACGAGGCCCTCGGCACTATTGTCCAGCAGTTCGCCGAGAAAGAAGGCAAGTTCTGGAATTCCGCGCTCGAGATCACCGGCTTCGCGGACGTCCATGAGACGGCTTTCCGCCCCTGGGCGTCCAACAGCATCCCGCGCCGGTTCTGCACCGCAAGCGCCATGCTGAATGATGGCCGTGCGCGGCAGGTGCATTTTTCGGTGACCGAGGACGGCGGCTTCGCCGGATTCGATTCGGGCGTGGAGTGGTGCGTGGTCGGTCTCGACCGCAACTGGGCCTACAATCCGTCCTGCAAGGCTGCCCGGCCCTGATCTGTTGACAATCGGTTTCGATCATCCCGTTCACCGGCCGGTGGACGGGATTTTCTTTGTTCTTGAAATGTTCTTTTTGCGCCTTT
>CAZQMD010000248.1:0-7612 GCA_964594185.1 uncultured Afipia sp.
CGGCATTGCGCGCCATTCCGAACCTCAACGTGTTCCGGCCCTGCGACACAGTCGAGACGCTGGAATGCTGGCAGCTTGCCCTCGAAGCGAAAGAGCGCCCGAGCGTGCTGGCGCTGACCCGCCAGAACCTGCCGCAGCTGCGCCTCGCCAACGACGCCGACAACAAATGCGCCGCGGGGGCTTACGAAATCTCCAAGGCCGACGGCGAGGCAAAAGTCTCGATCTTCGCGTCCGGCTCGGAGGTCTCACTGGCGGTCGAAGCGCAGAAGCTGCTGGCCGCACGCGGCATTCCGACGCGGGTGGTTTCGGTGCCCTGCATGGACCTGCTGCTGGAGCTTCCCGCCGACAAGCGTGCCGCCATCATCGGCAAGGCGCCGGTGAAGGTCGCCGTCGAAGCGGCGATCCGTCAGGGCTGGGATGCCATTATCGGGGCCGACGGCATTTTCGTCGGCATGGACGGCTTCGGTGCCAGCGCGCCCTACAAGGAGCTGTACCGGCATTTCGGGATCACCGCGGAAGCCGTGGCGGAGGCCGCGCAGGCCCGGCTTTGATCCTGTTTCATGGGGCCGGAAGCGGCCCGCATGGCAAGGATGCACGGTTTCATGGCTTGGAGCCGGATCGGCTCCCGGCCCGATAACCGTAGCCGAACATTCGGGATTCAAGTGATTGCATCAAAGCGTCATTCGGGGCAAAAACCGCCTCGAAAATCGTCATTTCCGACCACATCGAGGAGAACTTGAGAATGGCAGTCCGTGTCGCGATCAATGGATTTGGCCGTATCGGCCGCAACATCCTGCGGGCCATCTATGAATCCAAGCGCACGGACATCGAAGTCGTCGCCATCAACGATCTCGGGCCGGTCGAAACCAACGCCCATCTGCTCCGCTTCGACTCGGTCCATGGCCGGTTCCCCGGCGAAGTGACCGTCGACGGCGATTCCATCGATATCGGCAAGGGCAAGATCAAGGTCACCGCGGTGCGCGATCCGGCGACCCTGCCGTGGAAGGATCTCGGCATCGACATCGCGCTGGAATGCACCGGCATTTTCAGCGCCAAGGCCAAGGCCTCGGCACACCTGACCGCCGGCGCCAAGCGCGTGCTGGTGTCCGCTCCGTCAGACGGCGCTGACGCCACCATCGTTTACGGCGTCAACCACGACAAGCTGAGCAAGGATCATCTCGTCGTCTCGAACGGCTCGTGCACCACGAACTGCCTCGCGCCGGTCGCCAAGGTGCTAAACGACGCCGTCGGCATCGAGACCGGCTTCATGACCACGATCCACGCCTATACCGGCGACCAGCCGACGCTGGACACCATGCACAGCGATCTCTATCGCGCGCGCGCCGCGGGTCTTTCGATGATCCCGACCTCGACCGGCGCCGCCAAGGCGATCGGCCTTGTGATGCCCGAACTCGCGGGCAAGCTGGACGGCGTCTCGATCCGCGTGCCCACGCCGAACGTCTCGGTCATCGACCTCAAGATCGTCGCCAAGCGAGCGACCACGAAGGAAGAGATCAACGACGCCGTGAAGCGCGCGGCCGCGCAGGAGCTGAAGGGCATTCTCGGCACCACCAGCCATCCGAACGTGTCGATCGACTTCAACCACGACGCCCACTCCTCCACCTTCGCTTTCGACCAGACCAAGGTGCAGGGCGGAACGCTGGTGCGCGTGCTGTCGTGGTACGACAACGAGTGGGGCTTCTCGAATCGCATGGCGGACACCGCCGTCGCGATGAGCAAGCTGATCTAAAACAACGTCATCCCGAGGTGCGCACATGCGCACCTCGAAGGATGATCTTGAACAGGCTCCCACCCTTCGAGGCCCGCATCTGTGATGCGAACGCCTCAGGGTGACGATGGGGAAGAAACACAATCGCCATGTCCGGATTTCGCACCCTCGATGATGTCGACGTGAAGGGAAAGCGCGTCCTGCTGCGCGTCGATCTCAACGTGCCGATGGACAATGGACGCGTGTCCGACACCACGCGTTTGCAGCGCATTGCCAAGACCATCATCGAACTGTCGAAAGCCGGCGGCAAGGTGATCATCCTTGCGCATTTCGGACGCCCGAAAGGTCCGGACCCGAAAGACTCGCTCAAGCCGGTCGCGACCGCGCTCGGTTATGTGGTGAAGCACCATGTCGATTTCGCGCCCGACTGCGTCGGCGAGATCGCCGAGAAGGCCGTCGCGGCGATGAAGGACGGCGAGATTCTCTGTCTTGAGAACACCCGCTTTCACGCAGGCGAAGAAAAGAACGATCCGGCCTTCGTCGCGCAGCTTGCGAAGCTCGGCGACATCTGGGTCAACGACGCGTTTTCCTGCGCGCACCGCGCCCATGCCTCGACCGAGGGCCTCGGCCGCGTGCTGCCCGGCTATGCCGGCCGCACCATGGAGGCAGAACTCGACGCACTCGGCAAAGCCCTTGAAGAGCCGGTCCATCCGGTGATCGCCATTGTCGGAGGCTCTAAGGTTTCGACCAAGATCGATCTGCTGGAAAACCTTGTATCCAAGGTCGATGCGCTGGTGATCGGCGGCGGGATGGCCAACACCTTCCTGCACGCGCAAGGCGTCGATGTCGGCAAGTCGCTCTGCGAAAAGGATCTCGCCGCGACCGCGCTGCGCATCCTCGTGAAGGCGAATTCCACCAACTGCGCCATCATCCTGCCGGTCGATGCCGTGGTCGCCGAGAAATTCGAAGCCAACGCACCGTCCCATGCCTATGGCCTCGACGCCATTCCGGCGGGCGGCATGATCCTCGATGTCGGCCCGCAGTCGATCAAGCGGATCGATGCCGCTATCGATGATGCTGCGACGCTGGTGTGGAACGGCCCGCTCGGTGCCTTCGAAATATCGCCGTTCGATCGCGGCACGGTTCAGGCTGCGAAATACGCGGCCGCGCGCACCAAGGCCGGCAAGCTCGTGTCCGTCGCCGGCGGCGGCGATACCGTTGCGGCGTTGAACCACGCTGGCGTGGGCTCGGATTTCACCTACGTTTCGACCGCAGGCGGCGCCTTTCTGGAGTGGATGGAAGGGAAACCTTTGCCCGGCGTCGAAGTTTTAAGAATACGCTGAATTTAGTAAATCCGGCGCCCTTGGCGCTGCCTTCAAGACCGCGGAGAACATAAACCCATGGCTCGCATCACGTTGCGTCAATTGCTGGATCATGCCGCCGAACACAACTACGGCGTGCCGGCATTCAACATCAACAACATGGAACAGGCGCTTGCCATCATGGAAGCCGCCAATGCCGTGGATGCGCCGGTGATCATTCAGGCATCGCGCGGCGCGCGCTCCTATGCCAACGACGTGATGCTCAAGCATATGATGGACGCGGTGACGGAAATCTATCCGCACATTCCCGTCTGCGTGCATCTCGATCACGGCAACGAGCCTGCGACCTGCATGACCGCGATCCAGGCCGGTTTTACTTCGGTGATGATGGACGGTTCGCTCAAGGCTGACGGCAAGACCCCGGGCGACTGGGACTACAATGTCGGCGTGACCAAGACCGTCACCACCATGGCGCATCTTGGCGGCATTTCTGTCGAGGGCGAACTCGGCGTGCTCGGCTCGCTGGAAAGCGGCGAAGGCGAGAAGGAAGACGGCCACGGCTTCGAGGGCAAGCTCTCGCACGACCAGCTTCTGACCAATCCCGATGAAGCCGTGAAATTCGTTAAAGAAACCCAGGTCGATGCGCTCGCGATCGCGATGGGCACCTCGCATGGCGCCTACAAGTTCACCCGCAAGCCGGATGGCGACATTCTTGCGATGAACGTGATCGAGGAAATCCACCGCAAGCTGCCGAACACGCATCTTGTGATGCACGGCTCGTCGTCGGTGCCGCAGGACCTGCAGGACATCATCAACAAGTTTGGCGGCCAGATGAAGCCGACCTGGGGCGTGCCGGTTTCGGAAATTCAGCGCGGCATCAAGAACGGCGTACGCAAGATCAACATCGACACCGACAACCGCATGGCGATGACCGGTCAGATCCGCAAGATACTGAGCGAGCATCCGAGCGAGTTCGATCCGCGCAAGTATCTCAAGCCTGCGATGGAAGCGATGACCAAGCTCTGCAAGCAGCGCCTGGAAGAATTCAACACCGCAGGGCAAGCCAGCAAGATCAAGAAGGTGCTGACCACCGCCCAGATGGCGCAGCGTTACGCCAAGGGTGAACTCACCCCGAAGATCGCTTAAGGCCGTCAAGTCACCCTTCGAGGCCGTCGCTCTGCGACGGCACCTCAGGGTGACGGTTTCAAGTGAGGCGTCATCCTGAGGTGCGAGCCATTCTTGCGGCGAGCCTCGACGGATGCGGTTGCTTTCAAACAGCGGGACTCGTCCCGCCCCTTTTTTGGCCGCAGTCAACGGGCAGATACGCCACCATGGCCACCAAACCTCCTCCGCCACGCCCCGCGCCTCGCCTCTATCTTGCGACGCCGGTTGTCGCCGATGCTGCCCAGCTCGCGGCCGAACTCCCGGCGCTGCTTGCTGCAGCGGATGTTGCCGCCGTTCTGCTGCGTCTCGCGCCCGGCGACGAGCGCAGCATCACCCAGCGCGCCAAGACGCTTGCGCCACCGATTCAGAAGGCCGGGGCCGCGCTGCTGATCGATGAACACTTCGGACAGGTTGCACGCTCCGGCGCGGACGGCGCGAATGTGAGCGGCATCGAGGCCATGCAGGAGGCCATGCCCTCGCTGAAGCCCGACCGCATTCTCGGCGTCAGTGGCCTTGCCACGCGTCATGACGCGATGGTCGCCGGTGAAGCGGGCGCGGATTACGTGCTGTTTGGTGAGCCGGATGCAAAGGGCGAACGTCCGTCTGCCGACGCCATCTGCGAGCGGCTGGACTGGTGGGCCGAACTGTTCGAGCCGCCTTGCGTCGGCTTTGCGGCGACGATCGAGGAAGCCGAACTATTCGCCGCTGCCGGCGCAGATTTCGTTCTTGTCGGGGATTTTATCTGGCAGGATTCGCGTGGTGCACAGACTGCGCTGATCGAAGCCGGCAAAGCGGTGACACGCGGATTCGAGAAGTCCGTCGCGCAAGCCGCGGCCAAGGGAGAATAAGACGCCGATGACTGCGCTTCGCCGGGCCACACCGCTCGCCGCCTCTTATGCAAGGCTCCTTGCATCGGTCATGGCGGGCGTTGTTGCGTTCTCGGCACATGCGCTCGCGCAGGGCGCCCCGAATCCCTTTCCGACACCGATCAAGCCCGTCGAAACACCTGCAGCCAAATCCGCGCCCAAATCCCCGCCCAAGGCCGCTGCACCGAAACCGAAGACCGAAGCGCCAAAGCAGAAGAAGAGCGAGCCTGCGAAGGCGGCTACACCGGCCCCTGCTGTTCCGGACAATCCCAACGCCGATCTTGCCTATGGCGCGTATCAACAAGGCCTCTACCGGACCGCGTTCAACATTGCATTGAAGCGCGCGCAGGAAATGGGCGATCCGAAATCGATGACGCTGCTGGGCGAGCTTTATTCCAATGCGCTCGGCATCAAGCGCGACGATGCCAAGGCGGCTGAATGGTACAAGCAGGCCGCCGAGCGCGGCGACCGCGAAGCCATGTTCGCCCTTGGCATGATGAAGATCGCCGGACGCGACGGCCCCGCCAACCGGCAGGAAGGCGCGCGGCTTCTGGCTTCGTCCGCCAAGCTCGGAAAAGCTGCGGCAGCCTACAATCTCGGCCTGCTCTATCTGGAAGGCCAGACCTTCCCGCAGGACCTCAAGCGCGCGGCGGAGCTGTTTCGCCAGGCCTCGGATGCCGGCAATCCCGAAGCGCAGTACGCGCTTGCGACGCTTTACAAGGAAGGCCGTGGCGTCGAGAAGAATCTCACTGAAGCAGCAAAGCTGATGCGTGCGGCCGCGACAGCCGACAACCTCGACGCCGAAGTCGAATATGCCATCGCGCTCTTTAATGGCACCGGCACGCCGAAAGACGTTCCCACCGCAATCGCGCTCATGACCAGGGCGGCGCGTCAGAACAGTCCGATTGCACAAAACCGTCTGGCCCGGATTCTGGTCGATGGACTGGGCGTCCCGGTCGACAAGGTTCATGGGTTCAAGTGGCACCTGATCGCGAAAACCGCCGGCAACGGCGATCCCGATCTCGACGCGCAATTCAACCAGCTTTCTCCCATCGACAAGGCCAAGTCCGAAGACCTCGCCAAGAAGTGGTTCGGCACGAAATAGGCCCGCGAAACAGGCCGATGTCCCATTCGGGCGAAATCGAGGGCCATGCTTGCTTCCAGCGCATTTTATCGATGCGAAACCGGGACCCTGCGCCGCTCGAAAACGCACCGAACGCCCTTGACGCGCCAGCGCTTTAACGCCAAGCATCCGGCTTCAAAAGCCCCAATCGCTCATCCTGATCCGGCCTTTCACGGATCTTTATCAAGCCGGACGCATGATTCATTCAGCTCTCATCAACGTCATGGTCAAGGCCGCGCGTCGCGCAGGCCGCAGCCTCAGCCGCGATCTTGGCGAGATCGAAAATCTGCAGGTCTCACTGAAGGGACCGGCGAATTTCGTGTCGCTTGCCGACAAGCGCGCCGAACAGATGCTCTATGACGATTTGACCAAGGCGCGGCCCGGCTACGGATTTCTCGGCGAGGAAGGCGGCACGCGCGAAGGTACCGACAAATCCAACACATGGATTGTCGATCCGCTCGACGGCACGACGAACTTCCTGCACGGGATTCCGCAGTTCGCGATTTCGATCGCCCTGCAGCGCGAAGGCACGATCGTCGCCGGCGTGATCTACAATCCCGCGAACGATGAACTTTACATGGCCGAACGCGGCAAGGGCGCGTTCCTCAACGACACGCGCCTGCGCGTCGCGGCCCGCAAACAGCTCAACGAATGTGTGATCGCCTGCGGTCTGCCGCATATCGGACGCGGCGACCACGAACAGTCGCGGCGCGAGATGGCGGAGATGCAGCAACGCGTTGCTGGCCTGCGCCGCTTCGGCGCGGCATCGCTCGATCTCGCCTTTGTGGCGGCTGGCCGCCTCGACGGCTATTGGGAGCGGAATCTTCAGCCGTGGGACATCGCAGCCGGATTGATCTTGGTGCGTGAAGCCGGCGGTGTCGTCAGCGGCATCGAAGGCGGCGATACGGCGTTGGCCACCGGTCATGTGGTCTGCGGCAATGAGACGATCCAGCGCGAACTGGTGAAAATCCTCAAGCCGCTCTGACAAGAAAATCAGCCTGCGCGTTCCTCGTTGCGCAAAACAATCCACCGCTCCGGGCCGGGTTTCTGAATTGCTTCTTCGCCTCGCGCCTCGCAATGCCGAGGAAGCGCAGCATTTATCCCACCCTGAATTACCGGCGCAACGTCATCAGGCCGTCTTGACGGCCGATGTGTGCTGAAAAGCCGGATCATAGTTGGGCTATGACGGTTGACTGGACGATGGTGGCACCGGCTGCGGACATGGTTCCGCGGCTGGGGTCAAATGCGCGATGGTGTCTTTCTTCCCGCCCCCGCTGTGCCATATTGATGGCTGAGATGTTCCACGGACAAGGATTGAAGATCCGCCATGGCAAAGAGTCCTCCCCGGCACAAAGAAGGTACCTGCCCCAGTGGCATTGAAAGTTACCGGCGAAATGCCGATCCAAAG
>CAZQMD010000249.1:0-7485 GCA_964594185.1 uncultured Afipia sp.
CAAGCACCTTGCCGCAGCACTGGCCGAAGAACACGAGTTGTCGAAGAAGACCGCAGAAGCGATTCTGACCGACCTCGTCACCAAGATCACCAAGCACCTCAAGAAGGGCGAGCGCATCCGCATCGTCGGCCTCGGCATCCTTCAGGTCCGCAAGCGCGCTGCCCGCATGGGCCGCAACCCGGCCACCGGCGAAGCGATCCAGATCAAGGCCAGCAAGAAGGTTGCCTTCCGCGCTGCCAAGGAATTGAAGGAAGCCGTCTGATACCGGCATTCCTGATTTGACGGCAAAAACGCCATCCCGCCTCGCGGGGTGGCGTTTTGTTTTGGGGAATTGGTTTATGTTTCGAGATTAAGTACGGACTGATCGCGTGGTCTTGCCTTCGCTAGGCGTCACCCTGGTGCCGTAGCGAAGCGTAGGCCTCGAAGGGCGACGGCGTGCATCCCTCAGGGTCGCCCACCATCCTTCGAGGCTCGCCGCAAGTGCGGCTCACACCTCAGGATGACGGAGCAGACATTGGCACTTCAGTTCACCCACACCGTCCTCGAACGCTTCCTGCGTTACGTCCGCATCGACACACAGTCCGACGCCTCATCCCCCACCTGTCCCTCGACGGAAAAGCAGAAAGACCTCGGCCGCCTGCTGGCGCAGGAGCTGCAAGACCTCGGGCTAAAAGACGCGCATATGGACGAGCACGGCTATGTCTACGCCACGATCCCGGCGAACACGGACAAGACCGTGCCGGTGATCTGCTTCTGCTCGCACATGGACACGTCGCCGGACTGCACCGGCAAGGACGTGAAGCCGCAGATCGTAAAAGACTATCGCGGCGGCGATATCGTGCTGCCTGCCGATCCGACACAGGTGATCCGCGCCGCCGATAATCCGGCACTGGCCGAGCAGATCGGCAGCGACATCGTCACCACCGATGGCACGACGCTTCTTGGCGCGGACAACAAGGCGGGCGTCGCCGAGATCATGGACGCCGCGCAGATCCTGCTCGCCAATCCGCAGATCAAGCACGGCGCGATCAAGATCCTGTTCACGCCGGACGAGGAGATCGGACGCGGCGCGGACAAGGTCGATCTGAAGAAGCTCGGCGCGGCTTTCGGCTACACCATCGACGGCGAAAGCGCGGGCCATCTCGAAGACGAAACGTTCTCGGCGGATGGCGTCACCATCACCATCCAAGGCGTTAGCATTCATCCGGGTTTCGCCAAAGGCAGGATGGAGCATGCGCTCAAGATCGCATGCCGCATCGTGGACCGGCTGCCGAAAGATCTCGCGCCGGAAACCACCGAAGGCCGCGAAGGCTTTCTCCATCCGGTCGGACTCGAAGGCGGCCTCGACAGCGCAAGCCTGTCGCTGATCGTGCGCGACTTCACCGAGCAGGGCCTGAAAGACAAGGAAGTGCTGCTCGAAGATATCGTCCGCAATGTGATCAAGGACTTTCCGCACTCGACCTATACCCTCGAAGTGAAGCAGCAGTATCGCAACATGAAGGAGGTGCTCGACCAGCATCCGCAGGTGGTCGAATACGCGCTGGAGGCGATCGACCGCGCAGGCCTTCAACCGGCGCTGAGCAGCATCCGCGGCGGCACCGACGGATCGCGGCTCTCCTTCATGGGATTGCCCTGCCCGAACATCTTCGCCGGCGAACATGCCTTCCACTCACGCCTCGAATGGGTCAGCGTCCGCGACATGGAAAGCGCGGTTAGGACCATCGTGCATCTGGCGGCGATCTGGGAAGAGAAAGCATGAGGTTCGCGCCCGTCAGCAGCAGACCAACCGGCTGAGACGCGATGCGCGGACCGCTCGATATTTCCGTCGTGGGCGCAGGCGTTGCCGGGCTTGCCATCGCCGCCGTTCTAGCGAAGGCAGGCCATCGCGTCGTGGTGTTCGAACGGTTCGCCACGTCGCTACCGCTGGGGTCCGGGTTGATGCTGCAGCCGACCGGCCTCGCAGCCCTGGAGCGGCTTGGCTTGCGGCAGAATATCGAAGCGCTCGGTCACCGCATCGATCGTCTCTACGGCATCACCGATACGAACCGGACGATCTTCGATCTCGCCTATGCCGGTCTCGATCCGCGCTTCCATGCAGTCGCAGTGCATCGCGCCCTGCTTCATGGCGTGCTGTGGGAGAATTTCAAAAGCTGCGGCGCGGCGCTGGAGACAGGACAGATCGTCACCGGCATCGAACCGCAGTCGGGCAGCAAGGTGCGGCTGACAACAGAAACAGGCACTTTGCCCGGCACATTCGATCTCGTCATCGATGCGTCAGGCGCGAATTCGGTGTTCCGCCCCGCCGTCAGTTCGAACCCCGCGCGCGAATTTACTTACGGCGCAGTATGGGCCAGCATTCCGGATCTCGGCATTTCAAACGGATGCCTCTCGCAGCGCTACGTTTCCGCGCGGCGGATGATCGGCTATCTGCCGGTCGGCCGCATTGCGCATGATGGTCCGTCCCTTGCCGCACTGTTCTGGAGTCTAAAACCCGGTGAGTACCAAGTATGGCGCAGGAATTTCGAGCCGTGGCGCGAGGAAGCAATCGCGCTGTGGTCAGAACTGACATCCGCCATCTCGGCGCTCAACGGTCCGGACGATCTCGCTCTCGCAAGCTACGTGCATTACACCGCGCCCCGGCCATTCAAGGGACCGCTTGCGCTGATCGGTGACGCCGCGCATGCGACATCGCCTCAACTCGGACAGGGCGCGAACAACGGACTGCTCGATGCCGTCACGCTGAGCGACGCCATCGCAACCAGTCCCGATCTCGCATCGGCCTTGAGGCTCTACGCGAAAACACGCCGCGGCCATGTCCGCTTCTACCAGATGGCAAGCGCGCTGATGACGCCGTTCTTCCAGTCCGATTCCGGCGGCCTCGCAACGCTGCGCGACCTGACCTTCGACCGCATGAAGTTCGTTCCCTACCTGCGCCGGGAAATGCTTCGCACGCTCGCCGGCCTTAAAACCGGTCTTTTCACGCACGCAATGCCGGAACGGCTTGCAGGATTTGTCGACATCAGCGCGCGCGCACTGGTAAAACCGGACGGCGCCGACGATCCGGTGATCTTAGAGGAAAAAGCATGATCCGGATTTTGAACCAAATTGGCGCAGTGCTCGCTCTCGCGCTTCTTGTCTCACACGGCGCGCAGGCTCAGGAGCAACGCTTCGACATCACGGTAACCGCCGACGCCACCAAGGCGAATGGCAGTCCGTGGGATGGCGTGCCGCGTCTCGGCAATTCGAAGATCAATCTCAACGCCGCGCCGGACATCGCGGTATGTCTCGTCCGCGCGAGCGCGAAGCCGGATTGCCTGTGGAAGCCGCAAGGCCGCCGCCTGCTTTCGCAGTGTCAGAACGCATGGACCTGCAAGTTCGACAATGTCGCGCTCGGGCCGCTGCCGATCGGCCTCGTCTTCGTCGATATTGACGCACGCAACCACGACATCATCGATGTCGCCGTCCTCACCGACAGGGCCGACGCCAAGGCGAACGACGAGATCGCGGATTCCCTGCGCACCGCGATGAGCGTGCTGACGCCTCACCGCTCCGAGGATACCAAGGAGCATCTGGTGCGCAGCGCGAAGCTGATCGCGCTTGCCGATTGCGCGGGCGGAAAGCCGTGCCGGCTGACGCAATCGCAGTTCGTGCTGACGAAGAAGTAAGATGGGGCTTAAGCCCGCATCCTGAGCTGAAGCATCGGCAGCACGTCGTAGCGCGCGCCGATGTTGGCCTTGATCATCGGGTCTTCGGCAACAATGGCGCGGACATCGTCGGCGCTTTCATCGTCCGCCATCTCAAACAGCGACATGCCCCAGCCGCCAGCAGGATCGGCCACCGGCCCATGCGCGACAACGCCGCCCTGCTCCAGCATCGCCTGCAGGAATT
The DNA here is from genome assembly GCA_964594185.1 of uncultured Afipia sp. Lineage (GTDB taxonomy): Bacteria > Pseudomonadota > Alphaproteobacteria > Rhizobiales > Xanthobacteraceae > Afipia. Next base: position 3,889 of record CAZQMD010000249.1, read on the forward strand.
CGCCGTGCGCCTTCATGAGTTGCTTCTGCTCCGGCGTCATGGTCTTGAGGAAATCCGGCCCCGGAGGAATAAAGCGACACAGGAAATATTTCATTGGCACACCGCACGAAGAGACATCAACCGTTTGGACAAAACGCCCATTTGCGCATCGCTAGAGGATCAAGATGGCGGTACGGTGACCGGACGTCACAACCGGATACTGGCATAGAAGCTGTGCACGCCATGGCGTGCTGCCAGACATTCATACTGGTCATGCGGAAATGGATAAAATTGCTATGGTCAGGCACGCCGGATGAACTCGTGTCGAGGGTTTGATGACTGACAGTGACCAAGCAGCCCTTCGGGCCCAGAGACTCCGTCAAATGCTTCAGCGCACGCCCTGGAGCGAATGGTTCGAGGGCAAGGATTTTACCGAGGATTGGTCCTCCGCCTCGTTTCCGCTATGGGCCAAGGTTGCTGCGCCGCTGAAGGAAAAAGCAAGTGAGGTTCTCGAGATCGGCTCGTTCGAAGGACGATCCGCAATTTTCTGGCTTGAATTCCTGCCGAAATGCAGGCTGACCTGTGTTGACCATTTTGCGGATACGAAATGGCGTATCGGCGGCGACATCGAACGGCGTTTCGACAAAAATCTCTCGTCTTACATCGGTAGGCTCACGGCATTGAAGACGCCGAGCGCGGTGGCGCTGTCGTCTCTGGTCCAGAGCGGAAAGACATTCGACCTGATCTACATCGATGGATCGCATTACCGAGACAATGTCCTGATCGATGCACTGCTCTGCTGGAAGCTCGTCAACACTGGCGGTCTTGTGATTTTCGACGACTATCTGCTGGATCTGGAGCGCGACGCGTCGGAGCGGCCGAAAGACGCAATCGACTATTTTCTGCAGTCGCACGCCGGCGAATTCAGGGAATTGTTCCGTGGCTATCAAATCGTGATCCAGAGAACATAACTGTTGCACGTCAGTCAGACCTTGCGTCTTGGCGCAAGGCGGGGCAAATACAGGTCTGTACGGGCGGTTAGCTCAGCTGGTTAGAGCATCTCGTTTACACCGAGAGGGTCGGCGGTTCGAATCCGTCACCGCCTACCACCGTAAAATCCCTCATCGTTCGGCCGAAAACCTGGTTCAGGCGAAAACCTGCTCGCTCCACAATCGCGTGGGACCATCGGGATCGTGCGCCGGCAGAATGATCGTCGGCTCGTTCAGCGCAAATTCCTTGATCATCCGAAGCGTCGCTTCCGAGAGCGCGGGGTTGTAGGTCACGCCGTCTGCTTTTTCGGCACGCAGGTTTTCTTCGTTGTAGGTCGCATCGCCCGCGAAGAAGTAGGTCAGGTCGTCTCCCCTCACCACGATGGAAACGTGCCCCTTGGCATGTCCCGGCGTCGGCACCATCAGGATGCGCCCGTCCTTCGTGATCCGATGCGAGGCCGGAAACGGACCCACAGGCGGCCCGTCCATGTCGACCAGTTCGGGCTTGAACCAGATCGGCCAGCGCTGCGGCAGGCAGCCCATCATCATGCCCTTCAGGCCGCAGGAGACTTCATAGTTTTCGCGCGGCGCGATGATGCGGTTGTGGGGAAAGTGATCCAGCCCGCCGGTGTGGTCGTGGTGGAAGTGGGTCAGCAGCACCGCAGCGATGTCGCGCGCGGGATCGATGTTCAGGGCCGCCAGACGCGGTCCGATTTCCTCCATCGGCGCGACCCTGATCGATACCTCCTTGGTGAAGAACGGATTCCACCAGGGCAGATAGCCCGGCACCGAATTGCGCCAGGTATCCCCGGTATCGATCAGAAATTTGCCTTCGGGATGCTCGACCAGGAAGGCGTAGATCGGCAGCGGATCGACCCAGTTCTTGTCCCGGAAAATATCGATCTTGCGCCCGACCGCGCCTCGGCCATCCCGCCCTGTCCGCTGGGCCGTCTTCATCCCCGCCTTGCCGGTCTCGATGGGTGTCACAGTAATCATGGAAACCTCCCTATAAAAAGAACGACTATTCGTTTTATATAAGGGCGTTTTTAACTTTTCAAGAACGAATATTCGTTTTATTATGATCCATGCCCAAAATTTCCGAAGAGAAGAAATCCGCCCGCCGCACCCAGATTCTGGACGCGGCCTGGACTTGCTTTCAGCGCGGAGGGATTCAGGGAACGACGATGGACGACATCATCCGGCAGTCCGGACTGTCGGCCGGCGCGGTCTACAGCTACTTCAAGAACAAGGACGACCTGATCGTCTCGGCGGTCACGACCTCGATGACGGGCCTCGCCGAGGTGCTCGCGCCTCTGCTGGCCGCGGAAAAGCTCTTGCCGCCTGCCAGGCTTCTGGAAGCGATCACCACAAGCATCTCGGGCTTCACAGCCCGCGATGGCTTCGATCTCAAGCGCATCGCCATTCTTGGCTGGGGCGAAGCGCAGCGGAACGCGCAGGTCAACACGGCGCTGCGCAATTCCTACGCGGTGTTTCGCGAGCATCTCACTCAGGCCGCGCGGATCTGGAAACAGCGCGGCGAGATCGACAGCAACGCCGATCCTGCGGATGTGGCCAAAACTGTTCTTGCCACCGCACTCGGCTTTGTTGCGCAATCCGCCATCCTCGGCGAAATCGAACCCGGCATGCTGGAGCGCGGGCTGACCGCGTTTCGCATAAGCCCCGCCGCAACCTCGGGCGAAACATAATCCTCAAACGAAAACGGCGCCCCGAAGGGCGCCGTTTCCTTGTCAGCAGTTCAGTCGCTTAGTGCGCGGTCAGACCGCCAGCGGTTTCATCGGCGTCGGGAGTCGGAAGCACCTTGGTGTCCTCCTCCCACACGATCGGCACAGGTGCCCGCACCAGCGCCTTGGCCAGCACTTCATCCATCCGCGAGACCGGGATGATCTCCAGACCGCCCTTGATGGCGTCGGAAATCTCCGTGAGGTCCTTGGCGTTGTCTTCCGGAATGAAGACCGTCTTGATGCCGCCACGCGCGGCCGCAAGCAGCTTCTCCTTCAGACCGCCGATCGGCAGCACCCGTCCCCGCAGTGTGATCTCGCCAGTCATGGCGACATCATGCCGGATCGGGATGCCGGTCAGCACCGAGACGATGGACGTCGTCATCGCAACACCGGCCGACGGACCATCCTTGGGCGTCGCGCCTTCCGGCACGTGCACATGGATGTCGCGACGATCGAACAGCGGCGGCTCGATGCCATAGGTGATGGCACGCGAGCGGACGTAGGACGCAGCAGCCGAGATCGACTCCTTCATCACTTCGCGCAGGTTGCCCGTCACCGTCATGCGGCCCTTGCCGGGCATCATGACGCTTTCAATGGTCAGCAACTCGCCGCCCACCTCGGTCCACGCCAGACCCGTCACGACACCGACCTGATCGTCGGTCTCGATCGAGCCGTAGCGGTACTTCGGCACGCCGAGGAACTCCTCGACCACCGCCGGCGTCACCTTCACCGTCTTCTTCTTCGAGATCATGATCTCCTTCACCGCCTTGCGGGCGAGTGTCGAAAGCTCACGCTCGAGATTACGCACGCCCGCTTCGCGGGTGTAGCGGCGGATCAGCAGCTGCAGCGCCTCACCGTCGGGGGGGAATTCCTTCGAATTCAGCCCC
>CAZQMD010000250.1:0-1307 GCA_964594185.1 uncultured Afipia sp.
TGTAGGGACCGGGATCCTTGTAATCGTCTCGCGCGAGGCCATCGCGGATCTTCATCACGGTAAACATGCCGCCCATTTCGATCGGGCCAAACTGGCCGGTGCCGGTCATCATTGGTAATGTGTTGTCGGGTGCCGGCATTTCCATGTCGCCCATCGCCATTCCTGTCGATCCCATCACCATGGCGTCTGGCGCGAGTTTTCCAACCGCCTTCGCGAGGTCCTTCCTTGAGACGCCGATCAGGTTCTTCACGTCGTGGCCCATCGCATTCATGGTGTGATGCGACTTGTGACAGTGAAACGCCCAATCGCCCGGGTTGTCGGCAAGAAAATCGAACGCGCGAATCGCTCCGACAGGAACGTCGGTCGTCGTTTCCGGCCACTGCGCACTTTCAGGGACCCATCCCCCATCGGTGCAACTCACTGCAAATTTGTGGCCATGAAGATGAATCGGGTGATTTGTCATGGTGAGGTTGCCGATGCGGACGCGCACGCGATCATCCAAACGAACGGCCAATGGGTCGATTCCGGGAAACACGCGGCTGTTCCATGTCCACATGTTAAAATCGGTCATCTCAGTGACCTTTGGCAGATACGTACCCGGGTCGATGAGATACGTGCTCATGATGAAAACGAAATCGCGGTCGACGGGACGGAAGGTTGCGTCGCGTGGATGCACCACGATCATGCCCATCATGCCCATCGCCATCTGCACCATTTCGTCGGAGTGCGGGTGGTACATGAACGTACCGCTGTGTTTCATCTCGAATTCATAAACAAAGGTTTTTCCAGGTGGGATATGCGGCTGGCTGAGACCACCGACGCCATCCATGCCGCTAGGCAAGAGCACCCCATGCCAATGCACTGTCGTATGTTCAGGCAGTTTGTTGGTGACGAAGATACGGAGCTTGTCGCCTTCCACCGCTTCAATCGTTGGGCCAGGGGACTGACCGTTGTAGCCCCAGAGATAGGCCTTCATGCCTTCTGCAAATTCGCGCTCGACGGGCTCTGCAACGAGATGAAACTCTTTCCAGTCGCCGTTCATCCGCCAGGGCAGCGTCCAGCCGTTCAGCGTAACGACCGGATTGTAGTCGGGTCCGCTCGACGGGCGCAGCGGCGGCTGCATCGTCGCCTTCTCCATGATCGGTGCTTCCGGGATGCTGGCTGCCTGGACGCGGCCGCTAATCGCTGTCGCGCTTGCAAGCGCCGTGGCGGTGCCGAGAAAGTTTCGTCGGGACAACATTGGTTTCTCCATTTCAGTGCCCTCCCCCCCCGGGCGCCTGCGCGGTCCCGCCCCTTCCCATGCGTGG
>CAZQMD010000250.1:1317-7477 GCA_964594185.1 uncultured Afipia sp.
CTTTGTTTTCCCCTTTTCAGTCCCCCCCCCCGCCGGAGGCCGGCGCCGTCGGCGACGATCTGGTTTCGGGTTGGCTATCGGCGCGACCGCCGCCATTTACTGCGGTCTTCAGTTCGGACTGCGCGAGCCAGAAGTCGCGCTTGGCTTCGATCGCAGCACGCAATGCCGCGATCCGCTGCCGCGCTTCCACCAACAATGCGAACACGTCGATTTGCATGCTGCTGAACCGCAGTTGCATTTCTTGGGTGATGATCTGGCGAAGTGGCAAGACCTCACGCTGATAGTGACCTGCGATGTCGTAGGTGGAGCGGTAGACCCGAAACGCATCGCGTGCTTCAGAACGGACGTTGATCGCCTTTTCGGTTAACCGATTAAACGCCAGATTGTAGGTCTCGATCGCCTGCCGGACGCGGACCTCGCCGCCATCGAAAATCGGAATCTGGAACTGGATGTCGAAGCCACGCTCTCGAAGCGGCGGGCTCCCGGAATCTCGAGTTTTTTTGTCGATCCCCGCAACGTCGACAAGCGTGACGAAGCGGGTGGCTTCGGTGAGATTGAGGGACTTCGCGAGAGCAACCAGTTCAATGCGAGCGATCTGAAGATCGACACGATGTTCAACCGCATCAACCTCGATGCCCGGCAACGATAGCGGCCGGCGTGGCAGCATCGGTAATCTCTGCGGTAGCCGGAACCCTAAATCGCCGTCCCACAATCCAAGGAGGCGGATCAAGCGCTCGCGCGAACTGGTGGCGTCCTGACGAAGGGTGGCGAGATCGGCCGTTACTTCTGCATAAAAGACCTGTTCACGGGCCTGATCGAGCTTGTTCAGCGAGCCGGTTTGCCCGAGCTTCAAAGCGAGCTGAGCCGTGGATTCCGCAGTCGATTTGGCATCCGTCAGAAGTGTAACCAATTCGTTGGCGGCGACGGCGCGGTAATATGTGCGCCTGACGTCGGCTGCGAGGCGTAGGGTGCCTTCTGCAGCTCTCAGCTGTGCCTGCTTGAAGTGTTGCCGCGCAATCTCCGACCGAAACGGCAACGTGGCCAGCGCCAGAATATCGGCGGCGACCTGACGCTCGATCTCGACCGCGCCGCCACCTGCGATGCGACTAATCGAGAACGTCGGATTGGGTGGCAGGCTTTCTTGGACGAGGTCGGCCTCGGCCAACGCCAGTTCATTGTACGCCGCCTGCAAGCCCCGATTGTTGAGGAGCGCGATCTGAACGGCAGTATCCACCGTCAGGCCTCGACGAAGAAGACTTTGGACGGCGCCGTTCGCCCATTCTGCGTCATCTGTGCTGCGAATGGACATTACGTCCTTCTTGATTGTCTCGCCGGCCACATTGGCAACGACGGTCATCCCGCCATCTGGGGAGAATGATGCGCATCCGGAAAGCAGCAAGGCGGACAGGAGGATCGCGACGTGCGTTGGTTTCGGCCGATACGTAACTTCGAAAGTGTGGTTCGCGTTGATATGGATCGCTCGGTTCATAGCGCGCTCCTATTGACCGGATTTCGGCTGAGGGGCGACGCGGTCGTTCTGCTCGCGCCATGAAGACGGAGCTGTCGGACGAAGACTTGTGTAAGGAGCCACCGTCGATCGGTAACCGACACCGGCGACCTTCGCGCCCGGGTCGGCGGGATCAGCGCCGACGAGCGGCGCCGTGATCGGCATGCACCCTCCCAGCGTGACGATCGCAACGGCCAGCCCCGCAAGGATCCGAAATCTGAATCTGACTATTTTTCCCGCCACCGAATGAACGGCGGCGAAGTTCGCCCCAAACTGCGCAAGCATGATTTTTTCCTGAACTGCCGATGAACCACAGGTACGCGTGCCCTTAACGGGCGCGGCACCACGTCATTCCGTCAGTTCAGGAAATGGGGGGGCGGTAATGCCGAGGGGGAGCGTTATCGACGACGTTCCGGTAGCTCTCGGACTCGCAGACAGACGTCGGCGTTGAAGATTTGACAATGTCGATGACTGTGGTCGGCAGCGCGCTCAGGCAGACCATCCCGCAGCATTGTCCACCCGAGGCCTTGTGATGAGCAGTTGCAGGATCCGACGTTTCGTCAGCGACTGATGTCATACTGTCAGGGCTGTTCAATTTGTCGAAATCGGCGTTGCCGTCCGGATGTTCGTGTACGTGACCGTCCTTATGAACGTGCTGCGAAGTGCTATATTCATGCACGTGAACAATGCCCAGACCGTGATTCTCGTCGGTAAGGCAAGGCGCCGCACGCGAGCCGTCGGCGAACGCAAAGGAAACGCCCGGCGCCAGGACACAAAGCATATAGACCAGGGCGATCAACCACCCTGCCCTCAATCGCTTCGGTCTGGTTAGGCGCGTCAACATTTTGGCCTATCTACTTTAAGGTCGAAATCACACTAGTGATGTCTTGAACCTTACGCGGAAATGCTCTCTTCGCCAAGCCTGAACCTACCTGACATACAAAACGGTTCCATTGCGCATCCGTTCACCTGTCCACCCGTCCAATGACTGTCATCAGTTCCGCAATCTTTTTGCGTTGATCGCCCTTATCGCCACTCGTGATCGCGTGTTCCACGCAATGGGCGACATGGTCCTTCAGCACTTCCTCTTCGACTCGACGAAGGGCGGCACGAACCGCGGAAATCTGCGTTATAATGTCGATGCAATAGCGATCTTCGTCCACCATTTTAGACAAGCCACGTACTTGCCCCTCAATCCGGTTGAGACGCTTTTGACAAGATATCTTGATGTCTTTTCGCATATGGCCCATATACCCCTACATGGTATGGGTTGCAAGTGATGATGGAGACTTAGATGACCGCGTCGAAAAATGAAAATTCAGAAGGCGGCTCAAGCGGTTCTGGGTGCTGCTCGTCGAAGACCACTAAAGCTTCACGAGAAGCTGTGAAGACCGGGTGCTGTGGCGGAAGCCATGGTCATTCCAAACATGATCATGGGGGTCATCACCATCACGATCCTGGCAGGAATACGACGACGGTCATCGACCCCGTTTGCACGATGACCGTCGATCCCGCGACCAGTAAGCATCGGTTCGAGCACCACGGCCAGACCTACCATTTTTGTTCGACAACCTGCCGGACGAAGTTCGCGGCCTCGCCGGAGCAGTACCTCCACAAGACGCAACCTCAGCAACCCCACGTTCCGGAAGGTACGATCTATACCTGCCCTATGCATCCAGATATCCGCCAGGTCGGACCCGGGAGCTGCCCGATCTGTGGCATGGCGCTCGAGCCTGAACTGGTCACTTTGGATGCTGCACCCAATCCCGAACTCGCGGACATGAGCCGACGCTTTTGGGTGGGGCTGGGGCTGGCTTTGCCGGTCATCGTCTTGGAAATGGGCGGCCATCTGATCGGAAGCCATCGCTGGATCGACCAGACGTTGTCAAACTGGATCCAGCTTGCCTTTGCGACGCCAGTGGTCCTTTGGGCAGGTTGGCCGTTCTTCGTGCGCGGCTGGCAATCGCTCGTCACCCGAAATCTGAACATGTTCACCCTGATTGCGATGGGCGTTGGCGTCGCCTACACCTACAGTGTCGTTGCAACCCTCGCACCCGGCATCTTCCCGCCGACCTTCCGCGGTCAAGACGGAGCCGTTGCCGTTTACTTCGAGGCCGCCGCCGTCATTACCGTGCTCGTTCTGCTCGGACAGGTCCTAGAGCTGCGTGCCCGCGAGGCGACGTCCGGGGCCATCAAAGCGCTCCTCGATCTAGCGCCGAAGATTGCGCGCCAGGTGGACGAGAGCGGTGCGGACCACGAGGTTCCGCTCGACAGCCTGAACGTGGGTGACAAACTGCGCGTTCGGCCGGGAGAGAAGGTGCCGGTGGATGGTGTCATTGTAAAAGGACGTTCGTCGTTGGACGAATCCCTTGTTACCGGGGAGTCTATGCCCGTCACCAAAGGGCCCGGGGCCAAGGTGATCGCAGGCACGCTCAATCAATCTGGCAGCTTCGTGATGCAGGCTGAGAAGGTCGGGCGAGACACGCTGCTATCCCAAATCGTGCAGATGGTCGCGCAAGCACAGCGTTCGCGTGCGCCGATCCAGCGCCTTGCCGACCAAGTGGCCAGCTGGTTCGTGCCGGCGGTCATTGTCGTGGCACTTGTCGCCTTCGGCGCCTGGGCGCTTTTTGGGCCCGAACCGCGCCTTGCATTCGGCCTTGTCGCGGCGGTCAGCGTCCTCATCATCGCGTGTCCTTGTGCGCTGGGCCTCGCCACGCCGATGTCGATCATGGTCGGCGTTGGCCGCGGCGCCCAGGCGGGCGTATTGATCAAGAACGCCGAAGCGCTGGAGCGCATGGAGAAGGTCGACACGCTGGTAATCGACAAAACAGGAACGCTGACTGAAGGTAAACCGAAGGTCATTTTTATCGCCCCTGCCGCCGGATTTGAGGAGTCTGACATTCTGCAACTGGCGGCCAACGTCGAACGGTCGAGCGAGCATCCTCTCGCGGACGCCATCGTACGTGCTGCCAAGGAGCGGAATCTCAGTTTAAGCAACGTGGAGGATTTCAACTCGCCGACGGGCAAAGGCGTCACCGGCAAAGTGGAAGGCAAAGTCGTGTTTCTTGGAAACGCCGCCTATTTGAATTCAGTCGGTATCGAAACACAGGCATTGGACTCAGAAGCCGAACGGCTGCGCGGAGAGGGAGCAACCGTCATAAATATTGCTGTCGAGGGTAAGCTGGCGGGAATTTTTGCCATTGCCGATCCGGTAAAGGAATCGACGCCGAATGCATTGAAGGCGCTTGCAGCGGAAGGCATCCAGGTCATTATGCTGACTGGCGACAACCGGACCACGGCCAACGCGGTCGCAAAGCAGCTTGGCATTGCCGACGTGGAGGCAGAGGTGCTTCCAGATCAAAAGAGCGCGGTTGTAATCAAGCTGCAGAAGGCCGGACGCATCGTCGCAATGGCCGGCGACGGAGTAAACGATGCCCCTGCCCTCGCTGCGGCAGAAGTTGGAATTGCGATGGGCACGGGCACGGACGTCGCTATGGAAAGTGCAGGCGTGACGCTCTTGAAAGGCGATCTGGGCGGAATTGTCCGCGCTCGCCGCCTCTCTCAAGCGACAATGCGCAATATCCGGCAAAATCTATTCTTCGCTTTCATTTACAACGCAGCAGGAATCCCGGTCGCTGCGGGGATCCTTTATCCGACCTTCGGATTGTTGCTCTCACCGATTATCGCCGCAGCGGCCATGGCTCTGTCATCCGTGAGTGTTGTCGGCAACGCGCTGCGGTTGCGGGCCATGCATCTTTGATCTTACTTGATCAAGGAGGCTTTCGCTCCCGGATCGCTTGGTCTGGGAGCTTGATGGTCATGGGGCGCACTTTTTCTGCGCCCACCGCTTCTACCTGAAGACCTAAGATATTCGAGTCCTTCAGTCGGACAAATACAAATCGCTTTACCTGGCTTGCTGCCGTGGCTTGCCCGGGTCTTCGGAGTGCTGGCGGCTTTATATTCGCTACCGGCCCGCTTCTCGTTTCAACATCCCATGTCACGTGACTACCGTCATAACCATCTGGAATTCTTCGAACTGATCCGGATCATTGCGCAAAAGAAAACCATCGATCCGCATTGGTCGATGGGGACGTTACTCGCTTCACATGCGCGCCTGCCCCGAAAAAATTGCGCCAAGTCCGCCTACTCTGCCGGCTAAGCGGTTTGAGAGGCGCGATGCGCAGTAGATGTTCCGCCATTGCTGGCGCCTGTTTGCATCTAGAAACCTCAGCGAAACCGCTTACCATTCCAACGCATCTGATAGCGACAAAACGACCCGTCTCGGCTGCAATCGACATCGATCGACGGCACACCTGAGTCGATCGACATATCGATTTCGAGTACATCTCCTCGCCAAACTTCGCGAAACGTGCCTCCTCTGGAAAGGAAGACACGATGAGGACAACCCTTCGGCGAACAAAGAGCATCTCGATTGGAACAACCAAACTGATCGAAGTGGATTGCGACGAACTCTTCGCCCCTCGAGCCTTTAATGTATCGCAGATATCCCGTTCGAACATTTATCGAGTCGTCCATGCAGCGACGCTGCGCCGCTTTGAACGCCTTGTGAATCGCTGGCGGGAGCTGTTGCAGGCGTTCATCTGAGGGCGGGGAGAATGTGCCCTGTGCCATTCCTGCCGCGCGCCCCTGTGC
>CAZQMD010000251.1:0-5957 GCA_964594185.1 uncultured Afipia sp.
CGGGCCGGGACCCATAAGCCCTGAGCTATCCGGGAAAGCGGAATGCCTCTCCAGTTCTGGCGATAAACATTCGGTCCAGGGGTGATGGGCCCCGGCCTGCGCCGGGACGACCATGAGATTCTGGTTTTTGACCAGAGTGCCCCGTTACTTCCCGCCCGAGATTTCAGCCGAACTCTTCGCCGCGCCGGCAAGCTCTGCCGAGATCGCAGCGGTCTGCGCCTCGGTGCCCCAGGTCGGCGCGTCCTTGCCGTCGCCCCAGGCGCGCGGACGATAGAATGTGTGTACACCGTATTTGTACATCTTCTTCATCTCGTTCACCCATGACGGGCGTACCCAGTAGGCGTGGTAATGCGTCGACTTGCCGACTTCCGGCAACCACAGACGGCCATCGAGGCTTTCACGAGCGATTTTCTTCGCGCGCTCCCACATGTCCGGCTCTTTCACCACATCGCGGATGCCGTCGCAGGCGAAGGTGAACTGGCAGGACAGATGGCGGTGCGAATTTTGATAGACCACGCCGCAGACCGTGGTCGGATAGTAACCAGAGAAAGCGCGGTTCAGCACCACCTGCGCCACCGCGATCTGGCCGCGCACCGCTTCGCCGCGTGCTTCGAAGTAGATCGCATCGGTCAGGCACTTCTCAGACTTGGCGCGGGTCTTGGCATCGAGGCCGAGGCGCTCCGCCGGCGTGCGCGGGCGCTGGTTCTCGCCGGTGACTTCGCCTTTGCTGGCAACGCTTTCACCGCCGACGGATGGAATTGACGACTCGTCGGCAGGCCGCACAGCAGCAGGCATCTTCATGTCGGGATCGATGCCGGGCAGCACGATGATCGGCTCTTCGCCCGGCTGCCAGCGCTCCAGCGATCCGCTCGAAATGCCCAGAGACGAGTTGCCGAAGAAGAGTGTTGCGGTCTGGAACGAGAAACCGTCGCGGTTCGGCGCCGTCTCTGCGGTGGCGCTTTCTTCCGTGTTTGCGGGAGGCGCGGCGTTAAGCGGATGGTCGGCGGGAATGTCCTGCAACGAGACGGAGGATTCATATTGCGGCAGACGCGGCGCATTCAGCGCGGCCTCAAGTTCGGCGTCGAGCGGCGCGGCATTGACGGGCGCGACGCTCGCTGGCGCGGCTTCCACCGTTTTCGCGCCACGCACCGACGCATTTGAATTCGGCTGATCCTGCTCCGGCTGCGGGGCAGCAACGGCAGGTGCAGCAGCTTCCGGGACATAAAGCGGAAGACGGTCGCTTTTTGAGGAGCGCACGACTTTCGGGAAATCGGATTTCTGCCAAGGGCGCAGCACCGGACCCAGCGGATCGCGTCCGAGCGAGCCGGTCACATCGACGCTGCTGCTGTCGAGACTGGCGAGACGATAGGTCGGGGTTTCGCGGGTGTTGGTGCCGATCGGGCGCGGCAGATTGAACGAGGCCACCTGCAACATGCGGCGCGACGACGCGAAGATGTATTCCTGCCAGCGTTCGGCCACGCCAGGCTGCCGCGCCAGAAGAGACGCGAGATCCTGGTAGCCGATTTCGGTCGGGCTCACTGTCAGGAGACAGAGAACAAAGCCGAAGGGCGCGAACCGCGCGCCCTTCGACCCGTTACGCAACACAGACATCGATACGCTCACGCAACTAACGCTTGTACACACGCGACCGGACGGCACATTCGGTACAATCCGATCAATTTCGTTGGTATCGAATTAAAGTTGCCGCGGGGTTAATCGCCGCGTCCGCCGCGCCACACGCAAGCGCGCACATGAAATCGCGCGATCACATCGAAAGCCTTGGTAAACAGCGCGTCCAGCAAGGTGGTAAAGATCGCGTCAACGAAACCGGTGAATGAAAATTGACGCGGTTCCATCTCTCGGCGCACAAAGTGCGCGAAAAACAAAAATGCCGCCTCCTTTCGGAGACGGCATCATGCCTTGATATAATTTCGGCTTACGCCTGGCTGGCGGCCGCCTTGCCGAGCGCGGCCTGCGCCGCAGCAAGACGCGCGATCGGCACGCGGTACGGCGAGCACGACACATAGTCGAGGCCGACATCGTGGCAGAACGCCACCGAGGCAGGATCGCCGCCGTGTTCGCCGCAGATGCCCATCTTGAGATTGGGACGAGTCTTGCGGCCACGTTGCACACCGATCTTCACCAGTTCGCCGACACCGTCGCGGTCCACCGAAATGAACGGATCGATTTCGATGATGCCGCGCGAGACATACGTGCCGAGGAAGCTCGCAGCGTCGTCGCGGCTGATGCCGAACGCGGTCTGCGTCAGGTCGTTGGTGCCGAAGGAGAAGAACTCGGCGGTCTTGGCGATGTCGCCCGCCATCAGACAGGCGCGGGGCAGTTCGATCATGGTGCCTGTCTGATAGTTCAGCTTCACGCCGGTGTCCTTGGTCACCGCATTGGCGGTGGCATCGATGCGCGCCTTGACCAGATCGAACTCGGCGCGGGTCGCGATCAGCGGCACCATCACCTCAAGCCCGACCGGCTTGCCGGTGCGCTTGCCCGCTTCGACCGCAGCTTCAAAGATCGCGCGCGCCTGCATCTCCGCGATTTCAGGATAGGCAATCGCAAGACGGCATCCACGGAAGCCGAGCATCGGATTGAACTCGGAAAGCTCACGCGCACGATCCGCGATCTTGCGGGCGTCGGTATTCATCGCGCGGGCGACTTCCTCGATCTCGGACTGCGAGTGCGGCAGGAACTCGTGCAGCGGCGGATCGAGCAGGCGGATGGTGACCGGCAGGCCCTTCATGATCTCGAACAGATCGACAAAGTCGGCGCGCTGCATCGGCAGAAGCTTGGCCAGCGCCGAACGGCGCGAGCCTTCGTCTTCCGCGAGGATCATCTCGCGCACCGTGCGGATGCGCGTTTCCTCGAAGAACATGTGCTCGGTGCGGCACAGGCCGATGCCTTCGGTGCCGAACTTCAGCGCAGTGCGGGCGTCAGCAGGCGTATCCGCGTTGGTGCGGACCTTCAGCTTGCGGACCTGATCGGCCCAGCCCATCAGCGTGTTGAAGTCGCCGGACAGTTCCGGCTCGATCATCGGCATGCGGCCGGCCAGAACCTGACCGAGCGAGCCGTCGATGGTGATGACATCGCCCGCCTTGAAGGTGCGGTTGCCGATGCTCATCATGCCGCGTCCGTAGTCGACACGCACGGTGCCGCAACCCGAAACGCAGGGCTTGCCCATGCCGCGCGCGACCACCGCCGCGTGGGACGTCATGCCGCCGCGCGTGGTGAGAATGCCTTCGGCGGCATGCATGCCGTGAATGTCTTCCGGCGAGGTTTCGACACGCACCAGGATGACCTTGCGGCCATCGGCCTGAAGCTTGGCGGCTTCGTCCGATGAGAACACGATTTCACCGGCAGCGGCACCAGGCGACGCCGGAAGACCGGTTGCGATGACATCGCGCTTGGCGACCGGATCGATGGTCGGGTGCAACAGCTGATCGAGTGAAGCGGGATCGATGCGGGTGATCGCATCCTTCTTGGTGATCAGGCCTTCATTGGCCAGATCGACCGCGATGCGCAGCGCCGCCTTGGCGGTGCGCTTGCCGTTGCGGGTCTGCAGCATCCACAGCTTGCCCTGCTCCACCGTGAATTCCATGTCCTGCATGTCACGGTAGTGCTTTTCGAGCTGGGTATAGATCCGCGTCAGCTCCTTGAACGCGTCCGGCATCGCGACTTCCATCGATGCCTTGTCGGAGCCGGATTCCTTGCGCGCATGTTCGGTGATGTCCTGCGGCGTGCGGATGCCCGCCACCACGTCCTCGCCCTGTGCGTTGATCAGGAATTCGCCGTAGAGACGCTTCTCGCCCGTGGACGGATTGCGCGTGAACGCAACGCCGGTGGCCGAGGTGTCGCCCATATTGCCGAACACCATGGACTGTATGTTGACCGCGGTGCCCCATGACTCGGGGATGTCATGCAGGCGGCGATAGGTGACTGCGCGCGCATTCATCCATGATGAGAACACGGCACCGATCGCGCCCCAGAGCTGCGCATGCGGGTCCTGCGGGAAATCCTCGCCGGTTTCGCGGGCAACCGCTTCCTTATAACGGCCGACCAGTTCGACCCAATCGTCGGCAGTCAGTTCGGTATCGAGCGAATAGCCCTTGCTGTCCTTGTAGGTGTCGAGAATGTCTTCGAAGTGATGATGCTCGAAGCCGAGCACCACGTCCGAATACATCGTGATGAAGCGGCGATAGCTGTCATAGGCGAACCGGCGATCACCCGAGAGCTGTGAGAGAGCTTCAACGGTGGTGTCGTTGAGGCCGAGATTGAGCACGGTGTCCATCATGCCCGGCATCGACGCACGTCCACCGGAACGCACCGACACCAGCAGCGGGTTCTTGGCGTCGCCAAACGTCTTGCCGGCGATCTTGCCGACCGTGACAAGCGCCTTCTCGACCTGCGACTTCAGATCCTTCGGATAGGTTTTGCCGTTGGCGTAGAAGTAAGTGCAGACCGAGGTCGGAATCGTGAAGCCCGGAGGCACCGGCAATCCAAGGTTCGCCATCTCGGCGAGGTTCGCACCTTTGCCGCCGAGCAGATCGCGCATTCCGGCTTTGCCCTCGGCGCGGCCGTCGCCAAACGTATAGACCCACTTGCCGGCCTGAGCAGGCTGCACGGCCTTCTTCGCAGCGGGCGCCGATGTTTTGGCTGGTGTTTTCGCAGCTTTGCTTGCGGGCTTCGCCGCAGCGGATTTCTTGGCTGCCTTCTTGGCTGCGGGTTTCGCCTTCACGGCGGGCTTCGATTTGGATTTGGCGGCGGATTTCTTCGATGAGGCTTTGGCCATGGCTTCCAGACGCTGCATGAGTGAAACGGCAGCGGCGTTACACCACGGCTGCCCGGCGGCGCGCAAGCTGCGTCCGGCCGATATTCGCATTTTCAGTCACGAACGGTTTCAGATTGTTACAGGAATGCGCAAAATCGCCAGCATTGCAGCCAATCCCGTAACAATCTGAAATATTCCGTTACTTAATGATCCCCAGGCCAAGGATCCCGACAAGGATCAGATAGATCGCCACGATGAAATTCAGCAGCCGCGGCATGATGAGAATCAACACGCCAGCGATGAGTGCGACGATCGGCTGGATGTGGGCGATACTGACAGACATGGAGCCTCCCCGGCATTGAAAACAAAAACACGATTGGAAACGCAACGACTGCGAATCGAGAAGGAATCTATCCTTCCCTCGCGCATGGGAACATCTAACGGCGCGAACAAGCGGTGAGTTCCATGACGTTTCAAACTTCTGCCGCTCCACCGGCGCGCTTTCCACGAAAACACCGCGGTGAAATCACAATCCAACCGGAACGATGCTCGGCGATCGTCATTGTCACCGCTGGTTGATCGGCCACTGCCGGTTTTCGAACGCGATGGCGTGAGCGTGGATGTTTGCGCCATCGGGTTCCTTATCAATCGAGGAGAAAGCCATGCGTAATCCCCTTCTCGCAGCAGCGCTGCTGGCCACCGCCACAGCAATGCCGCTCGCGGCTCAGGCCCAGCAGCGCATCATTGTCGAGGAAGGCGTGACCACCGGTCTTGCCGGCCCGGGCGTCGGCATCATCTCGGAGGACGAACGCCCGCGCTTCCGCCAGTACATCGTGGAAGAACGCGTGCCGTCCTACACGGTCGAAGCTCCGGTGCGGGTCGGCACCGTGCTGCCCGAGAGCGGCGTGACCTATTACGATGTGCCGCAGCAGTACGGCGCGACCAGCTATCGCTACACCGTGGTCAACGACCGGCCGATCCTGGTCGAGCCGCGCACGCGTCGCGTGATGCAGGTGATCGATTAACGTCATCCGGCCAATGCAACGATGGTTTCGTTTGCGCTGAACGGTTCTCCCCCGCCGCCCCGGCGCAAACGCAAAAGCCACGCACCGACACCCGGGCGGGGCGTGTCATTTAGCTCCCATTGCAGGGTCACCCGCCCCGCGACAGCGACAGGGTG
>CAZQMD010000251.1:5967-7441 GCA_964594185.1 uncultured Afipia sp.
GACCCGCGGTGTTGTGCTGGCCGCGTCGCCCCCCCCCCCCCCCCCCCCCCCACACACCACCCGCCCCCGCCCACCCCCCCGGGGCACTGTGCTTTTCATTTAGCTCCAATTGCAGGATCACGCGCCCTGCAGCATCGACAGGATGTTGCTGGTCGACTTGTATTGCTGAAGCACGTTATCGCGGAACGATGGCGACCAGCCTGACGCCTGACGCTCCTCGTCACTCATGGCCGAGTAGCTCTGCAGGATACCGAGGCTCAGTTGGGAGGGATCGCCGCTCTGCTGGCTCTGCTTGAGCGATGTCAGGACGCTCGCGCGGGTGCGGGAATCCAGTTCCTTCTTTGCCGCGTAGATTTCCTGGTTCGAGAACTTCTGATCCTGATTGAGCGTGATCGCGGACAGCGAGCGGTTGTCGAACGACGAGAAATCCACGAGTTGCCCGAATTTCCGCTTCGGATCGTAGACCAGTTCGGTCTTGTTCTCTGCAGCAAGCTTGGCCTGCGCATCCAGCGCAGCGCGGGCATCTGTCGCGACCGTGGCGAATGTCTTGGTCGTGCCTGCCGGCGCGCCATCCGGATACTTCGCGAGATAACTCGCGACGATATCGCCCGCGATGCCCGACGGCGCGGTGTCCGGCTTCTGCTTCGCCGCCTCATAACCCTTCAGCACGGCCGCGCGCTGCGTGGCCCAGGTGGTAGTGGCTTTTTCCTCAGGACTCGCGCCGTCGAGATAATCCAGCGCCGCCTTGTAGACGACGGTGTAGTTCTTGGTCATCGACGTCGCGGCGGCAGCAGGCGCGAGCGCAGTGTTGAAGCGATTGGTCAGTTCGCCTGTGGCGACGCTCTGCTCGTCAGCAGTGAACTTGCCGCCGTTATTGGTAGCGATCGCGAACAGCGAGCGACGGTCCAGCGACGACAGATCGACGGTCGTCTTGCCGTCGGCGTCGAGCGGGCCGGTGACTTTTGCCGCGGCGTAAAGCTTGTCCAGCGTGGCGCGGGCATCGTTGGTGACCGTGGTGAAATCAGGCGCTGCGGCATCGCTTGCCAGCTTTGCCTTCGCCGCATCGGACAAGGTCAGATTGGTCGCGGCGTTGGGATCGAACGGGTTGCTGCCTCCCGCCTCCGCCGTGTTGAGCGCATCAGCGAGCGAGGGCTGCGTTGCGGCAGCGCGCGCGTAAGCCGATCCGTACTGAGCGTAGGGATTATAGCCATTGATCGACGTCATGCAGGCCCCGGCATTCGCTAACGGCTGTTAACGGAAGTTACCGGAACCTTACAGAATAGGGTTAACGAGGGATTAATTTTGACATCTCTCCGGACGTGGATGGTCTAACGGAGAGCCTTACCTGCAACACGTACAGTGTCGTCCCCGCGCAGGCGGGGACCCATACTCCTTGTGGAAGCAGTTTGAGGTAAAATCGGCTACTTCCTTCATCACAGAACATGACGGACGGTGGTTATGGGTCCCCGCCTGC
>CAZQMD010000252.1:0-7403 GCA_964594185.1 uncultured Afipia sp.
CGCGTCCGAGGCCGTTCCCGACCCACACGCCGGGGAGATCGCGGCGGCGGCCTGGTTCGTCCAGGCCGTCGATCGCCTCCGCGGCGGCGTTCCCGGGATGGAGCGCCTGGATCCAGCTCCCCGTGCCGCGACAGCCCGCGAAATCGTGCTATTTCATGATATGGCGGACGAGTTCGCCGAAGTGGCGCCGGCGTTCCTGCTCGCGCGCGTGGGCTAGTGGCCGAGATGAAAGAGTTCAGGAGAGACCCGTGAGTGATGCCGAGACAACCCTCAAACTGGCTGCGCAGCCGGCCGGAACCGATGCGGTTTCGCAGGCGCTGACGGCGCGCTACGGCAACGATCTGCCGGAGGTGGGGGACGCCTGGAACGGGGTGCTGGCGAACCTGCTGACGCATCGTTCGGTGCGGGCCTATCGCCCCGATCCGCTGCCGCCGCGGACGGTGGAGACGTTGGTCGCGGCCGCGCAGTCGGCTCCCTCGTCGTCGAACCTCCAGACCTGGAGCGTGGTCGTCGTCGAGGATCAGGCCCGGAAGGCGCGCCTTGCCGAGTTTGCCGGTGGTCAGAAGCACATCGTCGAGGCGCCGCTGTTCCTGGTCTGGCTCGCCGACCTCTCGCGCGCCGAGCGTCTGGCGGCTCGCTCACGGCACCCTGACGAGGGCCTGCGCTTCCTCGAGACCTTCCTCGTTGCGGTCATCGACGCGGCGCTCGCCGCGCAGAATGCGGTGGTTGCGGCGGAGTCGCTTGGGCTCGGATCGGTCTATATCGGCGCCATCCGCAACAAGCCGCGCGCGGTCGCCGAGGAACTCGGACTGCCGCCGAACGTCGCTGCCGCGTTCGGCCTGTGCGTCGGCTATCCCGATGCCGCGCGGCCGGCGCAGGTCAAGCCGCGCCTGCGTCAGCAGGTCGTGATCCACCACGAACGCTATTCCGACGCGGCGGACGAGGCCGGCATAGCCGCCTACGACGAGACGCTTCGCGCCTTCCAGCGGAGCGAGGGCGTGCCCGCGATCGGCTGGAGCGAGGCGGTGCTGAAGCGGCTCGGCTCGGCCCGCGCGCTGAATGGCCGGGACCGCCTGGTCGAGGAGCTGCGCGCACTCGGATTCAAGCTCGACTAGAGCGTTTTCGAGCGAAGTGGATACCGGTTCGCGTCAGGACAACGCGGCAGAACAGGAAGCGAGAGCCCCGTTCCGGGTCTACCGGAACGGGACTGGCTCGAGGGCTCTAGGTCTGCACCTTAGGTCTGCACCTTAGGTCTGCACCTGGCCCCAGCGCTGCACCGTGAATCGTGTCAGGGTCCGAAAGATCACGCCCTCCACCAGGAGGCCGATCAGGATCACCGTCAACAGGCCCGCAAAGACGCTGGCCGTCTCCAGTTGGGCCCGGCTGGTGTAGATGAACCAGCCGATGCCGCCGGACCTCGCGCTGACGCCGAACACGAGTTCGGCCGCGATCAGGGTCCGCCAGGCGAAGGCCCAGCCGATCCGCAGGCCGGACAGGATCTGCGGAAACCCCGCCGGCACCAGGATTTCCACGACGAAGCGGCCGCCCGACAGGCCGAGATTGCGGCCGGCCATGCGCAGCGTCGGCGGCACCGCGAGAAAGCCGCCATGGCAGGCCAGAGCCACCGGCCACAGCACCGAATGGACGATGACGAAGACGAGGCTCGGCGTACCCACGCCGAACCAGAGCAGCGCAATCGGGAGCAGCGCGATGGCGGGCAGGGGGTTGAACATCGAGGTCAGCAGGCCGAGTGCTTCGTTGCCCCAGCGAGACAGCGCGGCGAAGGTCGTGAGGATCGCGGCAATGGCGACGCCGAGCGCATAACCGCTGATCAGCACCCGAAGCGAAGTCAGGGCACGGTTCGGCAATTCGCCGGACAGGATGGCCGACCACAGGGCGGACAGGGTCGCCCCCAGCGTCGGCAGCAGCAGCGCATTGTCGAGCCAGCGCGCATAGAGCTCCCAGGCGAGCGCAAAGCCTGCGAGGATGACGACCCGGCGCCAGGGTGTTCCCTCCAGCGCGCGCCGCAATGCGGGTGCGCGGACCAGCTTCGGAGCCGCAATGTCAGACATGGTCGGTTTCCGCGCCGGCAAAGACGGTGCTCTGGATTCGGCGCTCCAGTTCGGCGAAAGCAGCCGTGCCGCGGTTGCGGGCCTCGACAGGCACGTTGAAAATGGCTGCGAGCCGCCCGGGATGTGGCGTCAGCGCGAGGATGCGGGTCCCGACGCGGATGGCCTCGTCGATGCCATGCGTGACGAACAGGGTGGTGTTGCCGGTCTCCTCGCAGAGCCTGAGCAATTCGTCCTGCATCTGCCGACGCGTCAGCGCGTCGAGTGCGGCGAAAGGCTCGTCCATCAGCAGCAGCGCCGGTTCCAGCGCGAAAGCCCGCGCGATCGCGACGCGCTGTTTCATGCCGCCGGACAGGGTGTGGGGGAAGGCATCCACGAAGTTCTTCAGCCCGACGCGCTCGAGCCAGCGGCGGGCAATACCATCCGCCTCCTGGCGCGGCAGCGACCTGCCGCGCTCGAGCGCATAGCGGACATTGCCGAGCACGGTCCGCCACGGCAGCAACTGGTCGAACTCCTGGAACACCGTCATCCGATCGGGGCCGGGCGCCCCGATGCGGTGGCCGTTCATCCGGATCTGACCGGCGCTCGGCTTGAGAAAGCCGCCGACCGCACGCAACAGCGTCGACTTCCCGCAACCGGAGGGGCCGAGCAGCACCAGCCGCTCGCCGGTTGCGATCGCGAAGCTGACATCCTCGACCGCAGTGAGAATGCCTTCGCGTGTCGGATAGCTGATGCTGACGTGATCGAGTTCGAGCAGCGCCGTCGACGCCGTGTCGCCGACGAGCCCGGCCAATCGCGGAGCCACGTTCATGTCAGCTTCCCGGCTTCTCTCCGAGCCCGGACCAGAACAGGTCGCGCCACGAGGCCGGCGCCTGCTTGATCAGGCCGACCTTGGCCTCGAAGTCGGCGAATTTCTGCGCGCCCTCGGGGACGGTGGTGAAGTTGACATCCTTGTCGCGAATGGTGCTCTCGACCAGGTCCGGCGTGAGCTTCGATCCCTCCGCCTTGATGTAGAGCGCGGCTGCGTCGGCGGGATTGGCCTTGATCCAGGCGTTGGCGCGGTCGAGGCCGCGGACGAAGGCCTGGATCGTCTTCGGGTTGTCGGTGATGAACTTGGTGGTGGAATAGACGACGTTGAACGTGTGGGGCCCGCCGAGCACGTCGTAGCTGTTGAGCACCGGATGCACCTTGCCGCTCGCCAATTGCTGCTGCGAGAACGGCGGCGAGGTGAAGTGCGCCGTGATCTCGGAACGGCCAGAGAGAATCTGCGCCGTGGCGTCCGGATGCGGCATGCTGACGGTGAGTTCGTCGAGCTTGTCGTATTTGCCGAACGCCTTGTCGGCCGCCATCTGCAGCACGATCGGCTGGAAGCCGACCTTGACCGAGGGAAGCGCAATGCGGTCCTTCTCGGTGAAATCCGCCAGCGTCTTGATGTTGGGGTTGTTGGTGGTGAGGATGTTGGCCATCGATCCCAGCGCCGCGACGCCGATGATCTTCGCGGTGCTTCGCGTCTTGTCCCAGGTCAGGATCATCGGCGCGATGCCCGCGGTCGCAAAATCCAGGCCGCCCGAGATCAGCGCTTCGTTCATGGCGGCGGCGCCGGACAGCCGCAGCCATTCGATCTTCGGCGGCGTGATACCGAGCGCCTTGGCCTCCTCCTCGATCAACCCCTTCTCGCTGGCGACGATGAGCGGCAGATAGGCGATGCCGAATTGCTGGGCGATGCGAAGCTGGGCAGTTTCAGCGCCGGCAGCGGTCGCGCTACCTGCGGCTATGGTCAGCGAAAGTGCTGCCGCCAGCACGAACTTCGATCCGGTCATGCGATGTCTCTTGAATTCCTGTTGGTCAGAGCGGCTCATCCCGAGCCTTGGCGCGCACACTTCAGGAAATCGGGCTGGTGGTCCAGTGCAGTGATGTCGCCACGTCATTTTCGAAACAAACGCGCCAGGGTTTGCGCTCGATGTAGGCCAAACATTCTGCGCGCGGTCCTTTTCCGGGAAGTTCCTTTTCGCCGCGCGGCGAATTCGAGTGCTCGATGTGGCGCTTGATGGAGGAGCCTGAGCGCGCCGCATTCTTCGGCAGACAGATTTGCGGTTCGTGGGACGAAGGAGCGCAGTGCTGCCGGACCGGCAAAGCCGGGAAGTGTTTGCTACGCAGTCGCGTTTTACAGAGCGCGTGTTGTTTTGTTCGACGACAACTTGCCGACAACGGATGAGCATCTAAGATAGCGGATATTGGATCGCAGCCTGGATTGAACACGGTGACAGAAGCAGACCATTCGGCGCGGATCATCGATCTGGCGGCCTATCGATTGAAGCGCGGCCAGCAGAAGGCCCGCGCGGGTGCGGCATTGCATTCGAATGCCGCTGCCGTTCACGCCGTTCCCGGGTTCGCGATGCCGTTTCTCTGGTACTGGCCTAGCTGGGTCTGGGTTGCCGTGCCGATGCCGGCTGCAGCCGCCGTGCGTTGGGATGCTCTATGAGCGGCGGCAACGTCGCTTCATCGCCGGACGAGACAAACGCATCCCTCGCTGACCCGGAACTACCGGTCGTCCTCGGGCGCAATTTGCGTCGCCTGCGCGTCAGCCGGGGGCATTCGCTCGAGCGGCTCGCCAAGCAGTCCGGCGTCAGCCGGGCGATGCTCGGCCAGATCGAAACCGGAAAGAGCGTTCCGACCATCGCGCTGCTGTGGAAGGTCGCCAACGCGCTTCATGTGCCGTTTGCCAATCTGCTCCAGACCGACGTTGCGCGGGGGCCGGTCGTCCTGCGCAACAGCGATGCCAAGCTGCTGTCGTCCAGCCAGGGGCAGTTCACGTCGCGCGCGCTGTTTCCGTTCGACGGCAGCCGACAGGTCGAGTTCTACGAACTCAGGATAGGGCCGCTCCACCGCGAGGCGGCGGAGCCGCATGCCCCGGGCACGCGCGAAAATCTGTTCGTCGCCAGGGGCGTGGTGGAGGTGACGGCGGGGCTCGACAAGCCGCAGACGCTCGCCGAAGGCGACGCCATTCTGTTCGAAGCCGATGTACCGCACGTCTACAGGAACCTCGTCGCCAGCGAGGCCGTCCTCTATCTGGTGATGACCTACGCCGAAACTGTCGGCTGAACGGAAAAGGGCCGGCACGAGGCCGGCCCTTTGGGGCGGAGGTCGATAGGTTGGCGCGATCAGGCCGCCTTCATTGGCATGCACATCATCATCATGCCGCCGCAGCACATCATCATGGGCATGCCCATCTGCATCATGTTCGTCATGCTCTCGCAGCACTTCATGAACATGTCCTTCATGGCCGGATCCACCGGCATCATCTCGCAGGTCATGCCGGTGGGGGTCATGGTGTACTTCATCTGGCAGGCCATCATCATCGGCATGCCCATCATGTTCATCATCGGCATCATGCTGCCGGCCATGGCGGGGTTCATCATGCCGCCCATCATCATGGGCATCGGCATCATCTGCATCGCGGTATTCATCGTCATTCTCCGGTTCGAGAGCAGGACTTACTCGTCTGCGCTGCTCCTAGAGATAAAGTTGCCTGTTCCGAAAGGGAAATGGGAAATGTTCTGCTCGTTCGCTTTCGTCCAAGAAGGCGGAAGCGATGTGAAGCATGCGGCGCAGGGTGTGCTGCAATAACGGAAATGCATCCGTTATATTGGATGGAGATGAGCGGGCGCTGTTGTGGGGCGAGGTCCGCCGCGACGAGGATTTGTCTTCCGGTCGGTCCCCCGCAGAGAAATGCATTCTCTGTCGAAACGCGTGTTGCTCCGATGACGCCAGAGACGGCGAAAGTCGTTCGCCGCGGGTCACCAAAAGAGTTTTGTCTTTCATTGACGTCCGTTGGAGCCGGTCCAAACATGGCTCATGGGCGATGATCCATCGGCTATCGACAGATCTGCCCTGGATGGATCGGGGTAGGGATGATGGTGTCATCGTGCGACGAACTCCGGCTGACGGCGGACGTGCTGATCGTCGGCGGCGGAATGGCCGGCGCGTGGGCCGCAACATCCGCTGCCGAGGCCGGCGCAAGGGTGATCCTCGTTGACAAGGGCTATTGCGGAACGAGCGGCGTCACCGCGGCGGCCGGCCCGGGCCATTGGTGGGTGCCACCTGATCCTCCTGCCGCGCGCGATGCGGCTGTCGCCAATCGCGTGGCGACCGGCCTTGGTCTCGGCGAGGCCAACTGGATGTATCGGATCCTCGACCAGACCTGGCGCAAGCTGCCGACGCTTGGGCGGCACTACAAGTTCGGTATCGACGACGGGGGGCGAGTGAACCATCGCGCCGTGCGCGGGCCGGAATACATGCGCGCGCTGCGGCAGCACGCGCTGGACCACGGCGTCACCATCCTCGACCACTCGCCCGTGCTCGAACTTCTGGCGCGCTCCGATGGCTCGGTTGGCGGCGCGCGCGGCCGGCGTCGCCAGGACGGCGGGAGGGTCTACCAGGTCGAGGCGGGGGCGGTGATTCTCGCCGCAGGCGGCACCAGCTTCCTGTCGCATCTGCTGGGCTCGCGAACCAATACGGGAGACGGCTATCTCCTGGCGGCCGAAGCCGGCGCGGAGATGTCCGGCATGGAGTTCACGGCGGCCTACACCATCGCGCCCGCGCATTCGACGATGACGCGCAGCATGGCGTATTCCTTTGCGACCTATTACGACGCCGATGGCCAGGAACTCGACATTCCGTTCGCGCCGGACCAGACGATTCGCCTTGCGCGTGCGCTCCAGCGCGGTCCAGTGTTCTGTTCGCTTCAACGTCTGCCCGACGATATCAAGGCGCGGCTGCACACGATCTCGCCGAACGTCCCGCTGGTCTTCGATCGCTGGCGTATCGATCCCTATCGTGATCGTTTCGAAGTGACCCTGCACAATGACGGCACGATACGCGGCCTTGGCGGGGTACGCGTCTTCGACGTCGACGGCACGACGTCAGTGCCGGGTCTCTTCGTTGCCGGTGACAACGCCTCGCGCGAGAAGGTCGCGGGCGCCATCTCCGGCGGCGGCAATGTGAATTCGGCGTGGGCCCTGTCGTCCGGCGTGCTTGCCGGTCGTGCCGCTGCACGTGCGGTCCGCGGCACCGCGAGCGGAAGCCGGCTTCGTCCGCTGGGCCGCGTCGGGACTTCTCAATCCCGACAAGCGAAGTCCGGTGATCTCACGGCGATCCGGGATGGCATCCGGGCCGAAATGCATCCGTTCGAGAAGAATCTGTTCCGAACCGCCGATACGCTCGCCGCATCCGCGCGCGTGCTCGAGCGGTTGTGGCGCGAACTGGACCAACAAGCCGATCCAGGCTCGCTCGTCGCGCGCGAGACGGCCGCGTTGCTGGCAACGGCGCGTTGGT
>CAZQMD010000253.1:0-7356 GCA_964594185.1 uncultured Afipia sp.
GGTTGCCCGCGCACGCGCTTTTATTTACGGTCCGGCTCCAACATGAGAGCCAACAAGCCCAAGAACTCCGATGACGATTGAAGCTGCGATCAAGGCCAGTGTTGCGCGCTGGTTTCCGGGAGCCATAGGCATCGACCGCTTGGCTCAATTGTCCGGCGGCGCCAGTCAGGAAACCTGGTCGTTCAATGTCCTGCATCCGTCCGAAGACATCGCCGTGATCCTGCGCCGCGCGCCATCGGGTTATGGCGCAGCACCGGGCCGCGCCGCCGGTCTCGAAGCTGAAGCGGAGTTGATGCAGCAGGCTTACGAGGCGGGTATCCCGTCGCCGCGCGTGCGTTATGTTCTGCAGCCGGAGGACAATCTCGGCAGCGGCTTTGTCATGGATCGCGTCGAAGGCGAGACGATTCCGCGCAAGATCCTGCGCGATGCGGAGTTCGCGCCGGCGCGCAAGGTACTGGCCAGCCAGCTCGGCAAGGTGGTTGCGGGCATTCACGCGCTGGACAAACAACGCTTGCCAAAGCTGCGATTAATGACGGTTGCAAGCGAACTTGACGATCTCGCTGCGGAATATAAATCGTTCGACTGGCCGCGCCCGGTGTTCGATCTGGCGCTGCGCTGGCTGCGGGACAATGCGCCGGCTGCGTCCGATGCCGTGACACTGGTGCACGGCGATTTTCGCCATGGCAATCTCATCATCGGCCCCGAGGGTGTTCGCGCGGTGCTGGATTGGGAGCTGGCGCATTTCGGCGATCCGATGGAAGACCTCGGCTGGATCTGCGTGAATTCATGGCGGTTCGGCGAGATCGACAAGCCGGTCGGTGGCCTCGGTTCGCGCGAGGATCTGTTCGCAGCCTATGAAGCCGCCTCCGGCCGTCCGGTCGATGTGGCGCGGGTGATATTCTGGGAGACGCTCGGCACGTTGCGCTGGGGCATCATGTGCTGCGGCATGATGCAGCGGTTTCGCGCCGGTCCCGATCATTCGATGGAGCGCGCCATGATCGGCCGCCGCGCCTCCGAAACAGAAATCGATCTGCTGCGGCTGCTGGCGCCGCGCCGCGGCGCATAACAGAAGGTGTGTAGATGCAGGATCAACCCACGCCGGTCGAACTCATCAACGCAGTCGCGGAATTTCTCCGCGCCGATGTCGCGCCGCAATTGTCGGGCCATGCGGCGTTCAAGCTGCGCGTCGGCCTCAATGCGCTCGATCTGGTGGTGCGTCAGCTCACGCTCGAAGCGTCGGGCGATGCCGCCGAACTTGAGCGGTTGTCAAAGCTGCTCGGCACGTCCGGCTCGCTTGAAGACCTCAACCGTCTGCTGTCGGCGCGCATCGCAAGCGGTGAGATGGGCTTTCAGACGCCGGGCCTGACCGAGCATGTCTGGCAGACCACCATGGACAAGCTGGCGATCGATCAGCCGAACTATGCGTCGTATCGGCGCGAGCGGGAGAGCGAGCAAAGCTAGTCTCGTCATTGCGAGCGAAGCGAAGCAATCCACTCTTCATCGCGGACATGGATTGCTTCGTCGCTGCGCTCCTCGCAATGACGCAAGCGGATACTTACCGCCCTTTCCACTGTGGCGGACGCTTTTCCGCAAAAGCCTTCGGGCCTTCGACATAATCCTCCGACCCCGCCAGCGCCTTGACGGCGGGATAGTCGAACTGCTCGGCCAATGCCTGTTCCAGCGACACACCGAGGCCGCGATGCATGGTCTGCTTCGAGGCGCGGATCGACATCGGCCCATTCTGCAGAATGAGATTGGCCCAGCGCTCGGCGCCCGCGAGCGCTTCGCCCTTTGGGACGACTTCGTTGACGAAGCCAAGCTCAAGTCCTTCACGCGCTGGAACATGACGCCCGGTCAGGATCATGCCCATGGCGCGCTTGAGTCCGATCAGGCGCGGCAGGCGATGCAGACCGCCTGCGAGTGCAGCGAGACCGACACGCGGCTCGGGCAGGGCGAACGTCGCGTTTTCCGAGGCGATGATCAGGTCGCAGGCCAGCGCGATTTCAAAACCGCCGCCCATGGCGACGCCGTTGACTGCAGCGATGATCGGTTTGTCGCAATCGAAACGGTGGGTCAGTCCGGCAAAGCCGCTGGTGTCCCAGCCGCGCTGGCCGCCCTGCGCCTGCCACTTCAAATCGTAACCCGCGGAAAACGCCCGGTCGCCCGCGCCGGTGACGATGGCGATCCACTGGTCGGGGTCCTTGTTGAATTCGTCAAAAACGCGATGCATTTCAAAGTGCATCGGCGAATGCACGGCGTTCATCACCTCGGGGCGATTGAGCGTGATGATGGTGAGCGGACCTTTGCGGTCCACCTTGGCGAATTCATAGGCCATGAGCGGTTCCTTGAGTGGGTTCTTGCGCTGCGTTGCAACATTCGAGCGATGTTGTTGTGCGCGAAATAGACCAGCAAAGAAGCCGTTTCACAAATTAATTAAGCGCTTGACTAACGCCCCGGCGCTTATCTTAATTCGCCATCCGTCGCGGGCTTCCTCGAGCAACGCGATGCAACGAAAACCAAGTCCGAATTGGACATCCGGGAGTTGCGCGTTGGATTTCTCGCTGCCTGATGATCTGACCGCGTACCTCGCCGAACTCGATCGTTTCATCGATCAGTCCATCAGGCCGCTCGAGCAGCGCGACGACAATATCCGTTTCTTCGATCATCGCCGCGAATGGGCACGCACGGATTTCGACAACGGCGGCCTGCCGCGTCATGAGTGGGAAGGCCTGCTGCGTCAGGCGAAGATTCTCGCCGACCAGGCCGGGCATTTGCGCTTTGCGATTCCCAAACGCTATGGCGGCAAGGACGGCTCCAATCTCTGGATGGCGGTGATCCGCGAGCATTTCGCCGCCAAGGGCCTCGGCCTGCACAACGATCTGCAGAACGAACATTCCATCGTTGGCAACTTTCCGCTGGTGACGATGCTCGATCGCTACGGCCGCGACGACCAGAAGGCGATGATCGAAGGTTCGCTCACGGGAAAATACCGGATTACATTTGGTCTGACCGAGCCTGATCACGGGTCCGACGCCACCCACATGGAAACCACGGCCGTGCAGGCCACGCGCGATGGCGTCAGCGGCTGGGTCATCAACGGCGAGAAGATGTGGACCACCGGCATGCATGTCGCCACCCATTGCGCGACCTTCGCGCGCACATCGGGCAATGATGGCGATGCGCGCGGCATTACGTGTTTTCTCGTTCCGGCGAACACGAAGGGCGTGAAGGTCGAGGAATATCTCTGGACCTTCAACATGCCGACCGACCATCCGCGCGTCAGCTTTACGGACGTGTTCGTGCCGGACGATGCGCTGTTCGGCGAGGTCGGGCGCGGGCTGTCGCTGGCGCAATGTTTCGTGCACGAGAACCGGATTCGTCAGGCGGCAAGCTCGCTCGGCGCGGCGGTCTATTGCATTGAGGAAAGCGTGCGCTACGCGCGCGAGCGCAAGCCTTTCGGTCATGCGCTGTCGGAAAATCAGGCGATCCAGTTTCCGCTGGTCGAATTGGCGACGCAGGCCGAGATGCTGCGCCTCCTGATCCGCAAGACGGCGTGGGAGATGGACCGCATGACCCAGGCCGAGGTCGAGCATCGGCTCTCGGACAAGGTGTCCATGTGCAATTTCTGGGCGAACCGGCTCTGCTGCGAGGCGGCGGACCGCGCTATGCAGGTGCATGGCGGCATGGGTTATTCGCGGCATAAGCCGTTCGAACATATTTACCGTCACCACCGGCGCTACCGCATCACCGAGGGCAGCGAGGAAATCCAGAAGCGCAAGGTTGCTGGATTTCTGTTCGGCTATATGGGGGCGGGGAAAATCGAGACGACGGAGAAGACTCGCTAATTCAGGTTTCACAAGAAGCGAACAATCGCTCGTGAGAAATGTTTCGGGAGGAAACGATGCGCAGATTGACGTCCGGCCGGTCCGACCGGTTCATGCTGATCAGTTCGGAGCGTGTGTTTTATGCCGGCCTGCATGGCAAGCCTTCGGTGCGCGCGCTGGGCGCGCTGGCCATTTGCGTTCCGCTTCACGGCACCGCGCGGCTGGAGGTTGCAGGTCAGGCGCCGCGGGTCAGCGAAATTCTCGCCGTGCCTGCTTACCTGCCGCACACGATCACATCGGAGTCGCGGGAAATTCTCGGACTGCTGATCGAGCCGGAATCGGTGTGCGATGCAGACCTCGCGGAAATCATTCGTCAGTGCAACGATCCGGTGGGTGCGGGCCAGCTGGCTGCACGCTTCCGCGAAATCTATGCGACCATGGCGCTGAGCGGCACCAACGGTTTTACGTCCGCCGATTTCGATCAGATTTTTCTCAATCGCCGTCTGAGGCCGCGCGAACTCGATGCGCGCATTTTAACCGTGGTGTCGCGCTTTCAGGCAAAACCCTCCAGCAGCATCTCGGGCGACGATTGCGCCAATGGCGTGAAGCTGTCGCTGTCGCGCTTCCTTCACTTGTTCAAGGACGAGACCGGAATGAACTTCAAGACGTTCCGCGCCTGGAAGCGGGGCCGCAACATCTTGCATCACGTCAATGTCGAACGGAATCTGGCGCATTTCGCGCTCGATGCCGGCTATCCGGATTCGACCCACTTCAGCCATTCGCTGCGCCGGATCTATGGTTTGAAACCGACAGCGCTGTTCTCGGGCTCGCGGCGCCTGCAGATCATCAATGGACGCGATGTCGCGAGCGACCTGACCGGGATGCGGGCTTAGGTGGCCGCAGGTACGCGCGGGGCAACGCCTTGCTCAATGCTGGCGCGGTCCTGTGCGGCAATCGCCTTGCGGAAGCCGTCGCGCTGCTTGAGCCGTTCCCAATAGGCGGCAACGGCATGGGTGAACTGAGCGGACAGTCCATTGGACTGCGCGAACATCAGCGCATAGCCGACTGAGATGTCGGCGGCGGTGAAGCGTCCGGCGCAGACCCAGTCCGATTCCGCAACTGTTGTTTCGAGCGCCCGCAGCCGGGCGAGGAACCAGCGGGCATAATCGGCGGCGGCCTGCGGGTTCTTCTTGTCGTCAGGCTCAAGCTGCGAATAGCGGAAATAGATGGTTTGCGGGAAGGTCAGCGTGGCCTCACCGAAGAACATCCAGTTCAGATATGAGCCGTAAGCAGGTTCATCGACCGCCACATTGATCGGCGTCGGTCCATATTTCGTCGCAAGGTAAAGGCAGATCGCGGAGGACTCGGTCATCCGCGTGTCGCCGTCGATCAGGAAGGGAATCGTCCCCAGCGGATTCAGCTCGAGATATTCCCGCTTCAGAAAGCGCGGCGGGAAGGGGAGCATCTTCAGATCGTAGGGAATGCCGATTTCTTCCAGAGTCCAGAGCGGACGGAATGAGCGCGCACTTGAACAGTGAAACAGCGTGAGCATGTCGGTCTATCCTTGAAGATGTTCCGCGTTATACAGCGCGGATGTTGCCCTAACGCAAGCGCTTATTGCTCCGGCAACGTCCCCATATATTTGCACAGGATGCTGAGCATGACTTCATCGGCGCCGCCGCCGATGGAAGTGAGCCGCCGGTCGCGATAGGCACGGCTAACGCGGGTTTCGTTCATGAAGCCCATGCCGCCCCAGTATTGCAGGCAGGCATCGGGAATTTCGCGGCCCAAGCGTCCAGCCTTCAGCTTGCCCATGGTCGCCAGCGGGGTCACGTCGTTGCCGCCGATATATTCCTCGCAGGCGCGATAGAGCAGGGAGCGCAGCAGCTCGATCTCTGTCTTCAGTTCAGCAAGACGAAAGTGGATCACCTGATTGTCGAGCAGCGGCTTGCCGAAGGCCTTGCGTTGACGCGTGTAATCGATGGTCTCGTCAATGGTCTTTTCGTGAGACTTCAGGCAGGCCGCAATCGCCCACATGCGCTCTTCCTGGAATTGCATCATCTGGTAGGTGAAGCCCTTGCCTTCCTCGCCGATGCGGTTGCGCTTGGGGATGCGCACGTCGGTGAACTTGATTTCGGCGGTGTCCGAGCAATGCATCCCCATCTTGTCGAGCTTGCGTAGCACCTCGACGCCCTTGGTCTTCATCGGCAGGCAGATCAGCGACTTGTTGCGATGGACCGGGCCATCGCCGGTATTGGCAAGCAGGCACATCCAGTCGGCCTGCGTGCCGTTGGTGATCCACATCTTGCCGCCGTTGATGATGTAGTCGTCGCCGTCCGAGCGCGCGGTGGTCTTGATCGAGGCGACGTCGGAGCCTGCGCCGGGCTCCGAGACGCCGATGCAGGCGACATAATCGCCCGCGATGGAAGGTGCCAGAAACTCACGCTTCATCTCGTCCGAGCCGAACCGCGCCAGCGCCGGGGTCGCCATATCGGTCTGCACGCCGATCGACATGCCGACGCCGCCCGCATTGATGGCGCCGAGTTCTTCCGCCATCACCATTCCGTAGCTGTAATCGAGGCCCGCGCCGCCGTATTCGACCGGCTTGCACAGGCCGAGCAGGCCGAGATCGCCCATCTTCTTGAACACCTGATGCGCCGGATAGATTCCGTCACGCTCCCATTGATCGACGTGAGGGTTGATCTCGTTCTTGATGAACTGCTGCATGGTGCGGCGGATGCCGTCGTGTTCCTGCGTGAACTGCATTGCGTTTCCTGATGTTTTCTTCTGTTCTCAAAGTCCTATCTGGCGGCTCGCCAGATCTTTCATGATTTCCTCGGTGCCACCGCCGATGGCGTTGACCTTCACCTCGCGGTAGATGCGCTCGACCTTCGGTCCGCGCATGAAGCCCGCGCCGCCGAAAATCTGCACCGCCTCGGACGCGCAGTAAGCCATGGTCTGCGTCGCCTGGTTCTTGCACATGCAGACCTCGGCCACAGGATTGTCGCCTTGCTCCAGCCGCCAGATCAGCATTTCCAGCATGGCCTGTGTCGCCGCGACGCGCTGCGCCATATCGACAATCTTGTGGCGGATCACCTGATGATCGGCGAGGCGCTTGCCGAAAGTCTTGCGCTCGCGTGCATAGGCGATGGCTTCCTCGACGCAGACCCGCGCGAATCCAGCGCATCCTGCTGCGAGGCCCAGCCTTTCGCTGTTGAAATTCTTCATGATCAGTTTGAAGCCGGCATTCTCGGTGCCGATCAGGTTGCCTACCGGCACGCGGCAGTCATCGAAATAGAGCGTCGCGGTGTCGGATGCCCACCAGCCCATCTTTTTGAGCGGCGTGCGCGAGAAGCCCGGCGTATCGCGCTCGATAAGCAATAAGCTCACGCCGCCCGCACCTTCGCCGCCGGTACGCACCGCAACCGTGTAATAGTCCGCGCGCATGCCAGAGGTGATGAAGGTCTTCTCGCCCTTGACCACATAGTGGCCGCCGTCGCGCCGTGCGGTGGTGCGCAGGCTGGCGACGTCC
>CAZQMD010000254.1:0-7342 GCA_964594185.1 uncultured Afipia sp.
CAATGCGAAGGCGGTGGAAACCGGGAAGACCTGATCATACCAAACATCTTGCTCCCTGAAACGAAAAACGCGACGCCATGCCCGGCGCCGCGTTTTTGCTTTTCAGTTTGTTGGGAAAGCGATCAGGCTTTCAGCGCCTGATCGAGATCGGCAATCAGGTCTTCCTTGTCTTCAAGGCCAACCGACAACCGCACCACATCGACACCGGCGCCCGCTTGCGCCTTCTGCGCGTCGCTGAGCTGGCTGTGTGTGGTCGAAGCCGGATGGATGATCAGTGACCGCGTGTCGCCCACATTGGCGAGATGCGAGAACAGCTTCACATTCGACACGAGGTTGATGCCGGCATCGTAGCCGCCCTTGAGGCCGAACGTGAACACCGCGCCTGCACCCTTCGGCGAATATTTGCGTGCAAGGTTGTGGTAGCGGTCGCCGGGAAGTCCCGCGTAGCTCACCCATGCAACTGCCGGATGGGTCGAGAGCCATTCCGCGACAGCCTTGGCGTTGTCGGAATGGCGCTGGACGCGCAGGCCGAGAGTTTCGATGCCGGTCAGGATCAGGAACGCGTTGAAAGGTGACAGGGCAGGGCCGAGATCGCGCAGACCGATCACCCGCGCGGCAATCGCAAATGCAAAGTTGCCGAACGTCTCCTGCAGCTTGATGCCATGATATTCCGGGCGTGGCTCGCTCAGAACAGGATAGCGGCCGTCGCGCGACCAGTCGAACGTGCCGGCATCCACGATGATGCCGCCGATGGAGTTGCCGTGGCCGCCGAGAAACTTCGTCAGCGAGTGCAGAACAATGTCCGCGCCGTGGTCGATCGGCTTGATGAGATAAGGAGAGGCCAGCGTATTATCGACGATCAGCGGCACGCCCGCCTTGCGCGCGATGGCGGCGATGGCCTCGATGTCGGTCACCGTGCCGCCGGGATTGGCGATCGACTCGATGAAGATGGCCTTGGTCTTCGGCGTCAGCGCTTTCTCGAACGTCGAAACATCGTCCGTATCCGCCCAGACGACGTTCCAGCCGAAATTCTTGAACGAGTGGTTGAACTGGTTGATCGAGCCGCCATAGAGCCGCCGCGCGGCGATGAATTCATCGCCGGGCTGCAACAGCGCGTGAAACGTCACCAGTTGCGCGGCGTGACCTGATGCAACGGCGAGTGCAGCCGTACCACCTTCCAGTGCGGCGACGCGCTCTTCGAGCACGGCATTGGTCGGGTTTCCGATGCGGGTATAGATGTTTCCGAACGCCTGGAGGCCGAACAGCGAGGCGGCGTGGTCGGCGTCGTTGAAGACAAAAGACGTGGTTTGATAGATGGGCGTCGCCCGCGCGCCCGTGGTCGGGTCCGGCTGCGCGCCGGCGTGAATGGAGAGCGTGGAGAAACCCGGCAATCTTTCCGTCATGAGGTGTCCTTCTGGGTGCCGCGAACGGGCATGGAGAATATGCTGCGGGCGGATGCGTCCGCCGTCAAGCCGTCAGCAGCGATCAGAGATAACTGACAATGAACCTGACGCTTTATGCCGCGGGGCCGGAACGATGTTCTGCAACGCGCCGGATTTAGGGCAGGTCGTTCTTGTCCTTCGCGGCCCGGTCCGCTGCCAGTGTTGCGCCACCGTTCACACTGCTGCGGTTCAATGACAACCGCATGTTGCTGGTTGGAATCGGCGCGCGCTTGGCGCTGATGGTGCGCGAGTTGACGCCCACCCACTGAATCTCGGATGTGAGTCGCGCGTATTCGATCTTCGGACAGCGATTCATCACGATCTTCACGCCGGCTGCCTCTGCTTTCGCTGCGGCCGCATCGTTGCGAACACCGAGCTGCATCCAGATCACTTTCGGCGGAACCGGCAGTGCCAGAGCTTCATCCACGACGGCTGCTGCGGCATCCGAGTTGCGGAAGATATCGACCATGTCGACAGGGCGGCCGATGTCTTTCAACGATCCGACAAAGGGCTTGCCGACAAGATTCTTCCCGACCTGACCCGGATTGATCGGGATCATGTCGTAACCACGCTCGACGAGATACTTGAACGCAAAATAGCTCGGCCGCACGTTGACCGGCGATGCACCGACCATGGCAATCGATTTCACGCCAGTGAGGATCGAGCGGATATAATTATCGTCGTAAGCGTCGTGGTTCATTCTGGAAGATTCACTTTCGGGAAGGGTCAGCGGTCTTCCCACTTGGGATCGCGTTTTTCGATGAAGGCGCCGATGCCTTCCTGCGCATCGCGGGCCATCATGTTTTCAGTCATCACGTGCGCAGCGTAAGTGTACGCATCCGCAAGGCTCATTTCAGCTTGCCGGTAAAACGCTTCCTTGCCGATCTTCAGAGTGTAGGCCGATTTCACCGCAATCCTGTTGGCGAGTTCAATCGCCGCATCGCGTTCGGTGCCAGCGGGCACCACGCTGTTGACCAGGCCAATCTCCAGCGCCCGTTGAGCGGGAATGTGATCGCCGGTGAGCAGCATATGCATCGCATGTTTGCGCGGGACATTGCGCGTGAGGGCGACCATCGGCGTTGAGCAGAACAGGCCGATATCGATGCCGGGCGTGCCGAATGTCGCCTGATCGGATGCAACCGCGAGATCGCATGTCGCCACCAACTGACATCCGGCCGCAGTGGCGACGCCTTGCACGGCCGCGACGACAGGCTTTGGCAGGCGCACGATGGTCTGCATCATGTCGCTGCACGATTTCATCATGTGCGCGAAATAAGCGCGGCCTTTGTCTGCATCGGATCGCCTTGCCGTCAGCTCCTTGAGATTGTGTCCTGAGGAATAGGCTGGGCCGTTGGCCGCGATCACGACAGCACGCACGATGTTGTCGTCACGGATGGAATCGAGCGCGTCCTGAAGCGCGACGATCATGGCTTCAGATAGAGCATTCCGCGTTGCCGGCGAGTCGAGAGTCAGCACGGCAATGCTGCCGACGGTCTGGCGCAAAAGCGGTGAGGGCGCTGATGCAACGGCGCGTGAAGTCTGTGGCGTCATGGTCTCACTCAGATCCAGGTTCGCTTTTCGGTTCGGTCAGGCTCGCTATCAGGCTCACCCTAAGATACAAAACCGTCACATACGAGTGCAGTGCAGGACATACGTTCCATGAACAAGCCGAAAATGACCGTGGCAGAACTCGAAGCGTTTCTCCACAGGGAGTTTCCGCAGGCCTTTGCCAGCGGTGAAATCCTGATCGAGAGCGCTGACGGGGCGACCTGTTTGCTGCGTCAGCCCTACAGCGAGCGGATGCTTCGCCCTGGTGGCACGGTGTCCGGCCCTACGTTGATGGCGATGGCGGATCTGGCGATGTATGTCGTGCTGCTTTCGGCAATCGGGCCGGTCGGGCTTGCGGTGACCACGAATCTCAACATCAATTTCCTGCGCAAGGGCCAGCCGGGTCAGGATGTTTTGGCGGCCGCCAAGCTGATGAAACTGGGCAAGCGCCTCGCAGTCGGCGAAGTAAGCCTGTTATCAGGGACTTCGCCAGATCCGATCGCCCATGTGACCTCTACATATTCCATTCCGAACATTCAGTGATTTTACAGGTATTATCACACCATATTTATAAGTAATTGTTTTTGCTTCGATATTTTTATCGAGGCGGCATTGACGCGTTGCTGCGGGTTATCTAGAAACGCGCCAGTTTGGCGATCCGGCCGAACACACAATTTCACGGACAACTCACATGAAGACGTTTTCGGCAAAACCAGCCGAGGTCACCAAGAAGTGGGTGCTGATCGACGCCAAGGGTTTGGTCGTCGGCCGCCTCGCGACTCTGGTTGCCATGCGTTTGCGCGGCAAGCACCTCCCGACCTACACCCCCCACGTCGATTGCGGTGACAACGTCATCATCATCAACGCGGCTCACGTCGTCCTCACCGGACGCAAGCGTGACAACAAGATGTACTACAACCACACCGGTTTCATCGGCGGCATCAAGGAACGTTCGGCGAAGTCGATCCTCGAAGGTCGTTTTCCTGAGCGCGTGGTCGAGAAGGCTATCGAGCGCATGATTCCGCGCGGTCCGCTTGGCCGTGTGCAGATGGGCAACCTGCGCGTTTACGCGGGCACCGATCATCCGCATGAGGCACAGCAGCCCGAAACCGTCGATATCGCATCGTTGAACCGCAAGAACACGAGGGCCGCATAATGTCCGATACCATGCAGTCCCTCGATCAGCTCTCCGCGCTGAAGACCGCGGCGCCTGATGCGCCGAAGTACGAAAAGAAGGTCGACAAGCAGGGCCGCGCCTATGCCACCGGCAAGCGCAAGGACGCGGTTGCCCGCGTTTGGATCAAGCCAGGCTCCGGCAAGGTCACCGTCAACACCCGCGAAGTCGAGGTTTACTTCGCTCGTCCGGTGCTGCGCATGATGATCCAGCAGCCGATCGTCGCTGCCGCCCGTCAGGGCCAGTACGATGTGGTCTGCACCGTCGCTGGCGGCGGTCTGTCGGGCCAGGCCGGTGCCGTGCGTCACGGCATCTCGAAGGCTCTGACCAACTTCGAGCCGGATCTGCGCAGCGTCCTCAAGAAGGGCGGCTTCCTGACCCGCGACTCGCGTGTCGTTGAACGTAAGAAGTACGGCAAGGCGAAGGCCCGCCGGTCCTTCCAGTTCTCGAAGCGCTAAGGCACGCTTCGCCGCTTCTCGAAACGCTCATCGTTTCGTTTCAAATTTTCCGCAAACGCGGGACAAAAGGGCGCCTCCGGGCGCCCTTTTGCTGTTCCAGATGCAGCCGAATTGCAGCGATTTTTCCCGAAAATTTTGTGGCCGTTGCAAACGGAGTTCCAAGATACAGCCGCTACTTTCGATGATGGCTGAGGGGGCTATTCCAGCTCCATCGAATTGAAGCGCTGCATAGAACATGCCGGCTGGTACACATCTGTCTCTCGACATCTCGACGCTTTATCTGGTGGCGACACTCGCGGCAGCGATGCTCGGTGTGATGCTGCTGTTTTTCTGGCGTCAGGAAAAAATCTCCGCGCTCGGCTGGTGGGGCGCTGCCTATATCCTTGGCGCCGCGTCGGTTGCGCTGT
Source organism: uncultured Afipia sp. (assembly GCA_964594185.1). GTDB lineage: Bacteria > Pseudomonadota > Alphaproteobacteria > Rhizobiales > Xanthobacteraceae > Afipia. The sequence continues at coordinate 5,030 of CAZQMD010000254.1, forward strand.
GGACGATGGGCGGCGCTGAACTGGGCTGGGAACTGTCGCTCGCGGTGAATGCTGTCGGCTTTATCGCCTGCGGACTGGTGTGGGATGCCGCGAGGGCTTTCCATGGCCGTTCCGCCAACTGGATCGGAGTGATTGCGGGACCTGCGATCTGGGTCGCTGCAGTTGTCCTGCTTGATCCGATCGATCCTGAAGTCCGGATGCTGCTCGGCACCGGCGTCGTTGCGATCTATGCCGCGCTGACGGCCGGTGAGCTTTGGCGCGAGCGGCGCAAGAATCTGCGCGCGCGCTGGCCGGCCATCGCCGTCCCGGTGATGCATGGCGTCGTCCTGGCGCTCCCTATTGTCATGGGCGACATGTTCAGGCCTTCGAATGCCGCCAGCATGGGTCAAGGCTGGGTTGTGGCCTTTGCGGCTGAACTGGTGATTTATGCCGTCGGCACGGTGTTCATTATCTTCATGCTGGTTTCGGAGCGGGCCGTCAGCGTTCACAAGACCGCGGCGTCGGTCGATCCGCTTACGGGCCTTCTGAACCGTCGCGGATTCAGCGAGGCGACTGCGCGCATGATCGAGCGTGAGGCGAAAGCCGGGCGCCCCGTCACCGTGATGATCTTCGATATCGACCATTTCAAGTCGGTCAACGACCGCTTCGGCCATGCCGCCGGCGATGACGTGCTGCAGGTGTTCGCCAATGTGGCCGTGGCGTCACTGCGCATCACCGATCTCGTGGGCCGGGTCGGCGGCGAGGAATTCGCCGCGCTGTTGCCGTGTTCGATGGACGAGGCGCTGGTCGCTGCCGAACGGGTGCGCGAAGCTTTCGAGACCTCCGGTGTCGCTATTGACGACGCTCCGCTGGAAACCACGGTCAGCATCGGCGTTGCGGGCGGTCCGGCGAACACCGAACTTGAAGTCCTGATGGCATCCGCCGATACGGCGCTCTATCAGGCCAAGCGCGGCGGCCGTAACCGTGTGGAAGCCGCGACCGAGCAGCCTTTGTCGCTCGAGAATGCACGCCGCAATCATATCCGCGGCAGCTCTTCGCAGCCGGACAAGGCGGCGAAGCAGGCGACGCTGCACGTGCTCGCCTGAGATTGCTAACCGTCTATTTACCATGCGCGTCTTACGATGCGGCATGAGCACTGCACACAGCCACCAGACGAAGTCCGATCTTTCCGCGCTTGAAGCGAGCGTCGCGTCCGCGCGCGCAGGCTTTGCCTGCATGTTCTCGACTTCCGATGAATACGAGAACGCCCTGATCGCGGCGCGCCGGGCAGAGGGCCGTTATGGATCGGCGTTCGACTGGCAGCCGGTCGCGCTTGGCGGCTGCACGCTGGTGCTGCTGGGCATTCTGGTCACCTTTTTCTAGCCGCATCCTGTCCGCAGGAAGGTTTGAAGGGGCACCTTTCGGTGCCCTTTGTCTTTTCCGCCGTGCCGTTTTGCGCTAGAGCCGCCTGATAATCACGAAAGGGCGGAAGACCATGATTACCGAAATTGCACAGATCGAGATCAAGCCGGGCAGCGAGAAGGACTTTGAGGCCGCCGTCGCCATGGCGCAGACCATTTTCAAGCGCTGCAAGGGCTGGAAGAGCTTTGAGCTGCACCGCTCGATCGAGAAGCCGTCGCGTTACCGGCTGCATATCAAGTGGGAAACGCTGGAAAACCACACCGTCGATTTCCGCGAGTCGTCAGACTTTCAGGAATGGCGCGCGCTGGTCGGCCCGCATTTCGCCTCGCCGCCGGAAGTCGAGCACACCAACACGGTGGTGAATTTTTAGTTTTCGTCATTGCGAGCGAAGCGAAGCAATCCATAGCAACAAAAGCTGGATTGCTTCGTCGCTAACGCTCCTCGCAATGACGAACCAGACGCGTCAAGCCATCTTGAATTCCGGCTCGCGCTCGTCATCCTCTTCGCGCAGATAGGTGATGATCACCTTCACGATGGCCATCAGCGGTAGCGCCAGCGCCAGTCCCCACAGCCCGAACACGACGCCAAGCAGGATCTGGAACGCGAACAGCGTTGCGGGCGGGATGTCGAGCGCCTGACGCTGGATGATCGGCGTCAGGATGTAGCTTTCGAGCGCGTGCACCCCGAGGAACAGCACGAAGGCGCTGAATGCTGCGACCCAGCCGGATGCAAGGCTTGCCAGCACGATGATCAGGCCGCCGATCAGCGCGCCCACCGTCGGAATGAAGGCCAGCAGACCGGCCTGAATGCCGAGGATGAACGAACTGTCGATCCCGATGATCGACAGGCCGATCCATGTCACCAGGAACACGGCGGCCATGGTGATCATTTGCGCGATCAGCCAGCGCTCCA
>CAZQMD010000255.1:0-7261 GCA_964594185.1 uncultured Afipia sp.
GACATTGGAGCGGCCTGCGAACGCGACCTCGACGCCCTTCATCGGCGGCAGCGTTTCGATGGACGGCGAGGCCCAGATAAACTGCCAGTCGCCGGCGAAGATTTTTCGCCCGGCTTCAATCAGCTCCGCATCGGTTTGATCGGTCATGCGAAGGCACCCGGAAAAGAAAACGCCCGGCATCGCGCCGGGCGCTTGAGCCGTGACGTCAGGTCGTTTTCTTCGAACCCGCGAAGGTCGATTTCACATTGTCGAACAGTTCGATCTTCGCGCCGTTCTTCTTCATGATGTAGCTCTGCTGCAGCACCGACAGGGTGTTGTTCCAAGCCCAGTAGATCACAAGACCGGCCGGGAAGCCCGCAAGCATGAAGGTGAAGATCAGCGGCATCCAGTCGAAGATCATCTTCTGGGTCGGATCCGGCGGCGTCGGGTTCAGCTTCATCTGGAACCACATCGTGATGCCCATGATGATCGGCCAGATGCCGAGATGCAGGTAGTAGCCGAGAACCGGAAGCTGGGTCGGATCGAATGCGAACAGACCGAACAGGTTGAACAGGTTGGTCGGATCGGGTGCCGACAGGTCCCGGATCCAGCCGAAGAACGGCGCATGCCGCATTTCGATGGTGACGAACAGAACCTTGTAGAGCGAGAAGAACACCGGGATCTGGATCAGAATCGGAAGACAGCCCGCGATCGGGTTGATCTTCTCCTTCTTGTAGATCTCCATCATCTCCTGCTGCTGCTTCATCTTGTCGTCGGGATACTTGTCCTTCAGCGCGGCAAGCTGCGGCTGAACGGCCTTCATCTTCGCCATCGACGCGTAGGACTTGCTGGCGAGCGGGAAGAACACGAGCTTCACCAGCACGGTCACCAGCAGGATCGCGACCCCGAAGTTGCCGACGATGTGGAAGAACCAGTCGATCATGAAGAACATCGGCTTGGTGATGAAGTAGAACCAGCCCCAGTCGATCAGGCGGTCGAACTTGTTCAGGCCGAGCTGCTTGTCGTAGGCATCGACGGTGGCGTTTTCCTTGGCACCGGCGAACAGGCTGGTCGTCGTCGTCGCGGTGCCGCCGATGGCAATGGTCATCGGATCGAGCAGGTAATCGGTCTGGTAGGTGCGCAGCGTGCCGACAAGGTTCGATGAGAAGCGTGCCTGAACATTGGCCTTCGGGCTCGGCAGCAGCGTGCCTGCCCAGTACTTGTCGGTGATGCCCATCCAGGCGTTGGTGACCTTGAACTCCACCGCCTTGGCTTCGTCCATCTTCTTGTAGCCGAACTCCTGCAGGCCCTGGTCGCCGAGAACGCCGATCAGGCCTTCATGCAGGATGTAGTAACCCGAGACATGCGGCGTGCCGTGACGCGAGATCAGGCCGAACGGATACAGCGTCACCGGCGCGTCGCCGACATTGGAAACGTCGTCCTTGATCGCGAACAGGAATTTGTCGTCGATCGAGATCGTGCGCTTGAAGGTGAGGCCCTGGCCGTTGTTCCAGGTCAGCGTCACCGGCGTGGTCGGCGTCAGGGTGCCTGCGCCTTCCTGCGTCCAGAGCGTGTCGCGGGTCGGCATCTTGATGGTCGAGCCTGCCGACGGCACGAAACCGAACTCAGCGTAGAACGGCTCCTTGGTGCCCGACGGCGAGAACAGTTCGATCGCCGGCGATTTCGGGTCGACGGTTTCGCGGTATCGCACCAGCGCGACGTCATCGATGCGTGCGCCGGTCAGCGAAATGCTGCCGGAAATATTGGGTGTGTCGATCTTCACGCGCGGCGAAGCGGCAATCGCGGATGCGCGGCTCTGCACGGGAGCGGCGGTCGCCGGTGCGCCGGGGATCGGCGCCTGCGTAGGCGTGCCCGGTGTTGCAGGCGTCCCCGTCGGATTGGCTGGGGTCGCAGGTGTCGCTGTGGGATTTGCGGCCTGCTTCTGCGCAAGCTCGGCCTGCTGCGCGGCGCGCTGCTTTTCCATGGTGGGAATGTTGTAGAAATACTGCCACGCGATCAGCACGAGGCCCGACAGGATGACGGCCAGGATGGTATTGCGATTTTCGATCATCGTTCAGGTCTCGTCATTCGCTTGGGCGTGTGCGTAAAGAGGCTGGGTTCCGGGCGGTATCGCCGGATTGTCTTGGTGTCTGCCGCTCGAGGCGGCTGAGCGCCGAGCGCAGATCGTTGAACATGGTTTCGAAGCCGCGGTCCAGCGCGGCGCGACGTCCCACTATCACATAATCATGGTGCGGTCGCACGGCTTGCGCGTCGAGCCGCTTCACGAGTTCGCGCAGTCTGCGGCGGACGCGGTTGCGTTCCGGGGCACTGCCGACTTTTTTTGTGACGGTAAAACCGACGCGCACCGGGCCGTTGTCGTCGCGGGCGCGGCTTTGCACCACAAAGGCGGGGCTGGCCATGCGCGGGCCATTGGCCGCGGCGACGAAATCCGCGCGCTGCCTTAACCGGTCCATGACATCAACCGGCACATGGGAAAGGGTCTCGGGTGAGGTCCGCTCAGGCGCTCAGACGCTTGCGGCCACGCGCGCGGCGGGCGGCGAGAACCTTGCGGCCGCCGGCGGTCGCGAGACGGGCACGGAAGCCGTGACGGCGCTTGCGCACCAGTTTGCTGGGTTGATAGGTCCGCTTCACGGTCGTTCTCCGCTGCGAAAAGCGCGTCCGACAGGCTTGTCGAAGGCAATTCGCCGATAAATGAGGTGAAATCCTGCGATGTCGGCCCTGAAGTGGACCAATTTCGATCCAAAATGAACCGGCCCGGTCAAGCCGGGCCATCGAGGACAGTTGGCGCGGCTTATACGGGAGCAGCCCGTTTTCGTCAATCTTGGGGTTTAATAAAGCCTCCCGGTTGTGAAACGCCGACAGGGGCTTAAACCATAACAGTTCCGGGGGTTTGACCCCGGCCGCCGACAGGCGCATCTTGCGGCGGCAAATCAATAAATCGGGCGGGCGATCGATCAATGGCAGTATCCGGCCAGGAGCCTGATCGGGCGAATGTGCGGCCCCAGCCGGGGCTGGGCTTCGGGCTGTCCGGAAAGCTGCTGCTGCTGACGATTCCGCTGATTCTGATCGTCGAAATCCTGATCTACGTTCCCTCCATCGCCAACTTCCGGGTCAACCGCCTCAACGACCGGCTGGCGGCTGCGAGCACCGCGGCGCTGGTGCTGGATGCTGCGCCGAGCGGCATGGTTCCGGATGCGCTGGCCCGTCAGATTCTGGCAAGCATCGGAGCACGCGCGGTCGCCATCAAAAGCGGACAGCAGCGCCGGCTGCTGGCGGCGGCGGACATGCCGCAAAAAATCGACCATGACATCGACATGCGCGACGTGAATGCGTGGGCCGCCATCGTCGAAGCGTTTCAGGTCATGCTGGAAAGCGGCGACGAGGTGATGCGCATTCTGGGACCTGCGCCCGGCAGCGGACAGTTCATTGAAGTCGTGGTCGACGAGAAGCCACTGCGCGATGCCATGTTCCGCTTCTCGCGCAACGTGTTGCTGCTGTCGCTGGTGATGACCAGCATCACTGCAGGTTTGATCTATTACGCGCTCCACCATCTGTTTGTGCGGCCGATGCGGCGTGTGACCGCCAATCTGGTTGCCTTCCACGAAAATCCGGAAAGCACTGCGCGCATTATCGAGCCGTCGAAACGTACCGATGAAATCGGCGTGGCCGAGCGCGAACTGTCGGACATGCAGCGCGATCTTGTTTCGATGCTGCATCAGAAAAGCCATCTGGCGGCGCTCGGCCTTGCGGTGTCGAAGATCAATCACGACCTGCGCAATCTTCTGGCCTCATCTCAGTTGCTGTCGGACCAGCTTGCCAGCGTGCCCGATCCGCGCGTGCAGCGGTTTGCGCCGAAGCTGATGCGCTCGCTGGAGCGCGCCATCGCGTTCTGTCAGTCGACATTATCTTATGGCAAGGCGCAGGAAGCCGAGCCGGACCGGCGCATGGTGCTGATCGAGCCAGTGATTAAAGAGGTGCGTGAATCCGCGGGCCTCGCCTCCGATACCTCGATCGAATGGATCAATGCCATTGAGCGCGGCCTGACGGTCGATGCCGATCCGGATCAACTGTTCCGGGTGCTGCTCAATCTGGTCCGCAATGCCGCGCAGGCGCTGGAGAGTGACAAGTCCGGCCTCGGGGTGGCGCGGCAGATCCGTTTTACCGGCCGCCGCGAAGGGGCGGTGACCATTCTGGAAATCTCGGACACCGGCCCCGGCATCCCCGAGAAGGCCAAGGCGCATCTGTTCGAGGCATTTCAGGGGTCTTCGCGGGACGGCGGCACCGGCCTGGGTCTGGCCATCGCTGCGGAACTGGTGCGCGCCCATGGCGGCGAATTGAATCTGGTGGAGGGCACCCTTGGCGCAACCTTCCGAATCATGATTCCGGATCGCGCCGTGGAGCTTCACCGGCTGCGGGATGCGCGGGTCCGGGCCTGAAAAAACTGCCGTTTTGGCTGAAAATCGGTGCCTTATCGACCTTGCAAAGCCGGCCCGGAGCCGGTAGCTATGGCGCTCTTTCGCGGAGCGGCCTCCGGCCCTTCAAGCCTGCGAAATGCGCGCCCGTAGCTCAGCTGGATAGAGCACCAGACTACGAATCTGGGGGTCAGGAGTTCGAATCTCTTCGGGCGCGCCATTTATCAATGACTTACCTCTTGTCGCCGCTTGCAGTTACCGCGTGTTGCCATAAGGCGCCTTGAGTCCCTTCAGCGGCGCTGCGGCACCGACGAGTGCAGTTCGCTGAATAACCCTGTTAAAATCCTGACATCCAGCGGACATGGATAAGTTGCGCGCCGGAGAACATTTCTCCGGCGCTGTCGCGCGCTCAATCATCGCGAGGGCGTTTCGGTTGATGCCAGGACGAGCTTGTCGATCTGCGAGAGAAGCAGTTTCAGGATCGGCGACTTATCTGCCTTGTGATGGGCAAGAATCAAATCAATTGTCGGTGCATGTCCGCTCACCGGCCGCGTGGTAATGGACGCGGGAAGATATTGCTGGGTATAGGCAGGCAACATCATTACGCCGTTCGCAGACGTGATCATTGATATTGCGTGGACGACATTGTGAACTTCGTGTTCCGGTTTGAGATCAACACCGTTTCGTTTGAAGTAATCCAGAACGACCCGGCGCACCGAAGGCGCGGATCTGGACGGAAGAAAGAAGGTCTCCTTAGCGATCTGGTGCGGTTCGATGACAGCCTGCGCAGCAAGGCGATGGTCGCTGGGAAGTGCCAAAACCATCTGGTCGCTGCGCACGCGTTCGTAACGCAAATCTTCCATCACTTCCTCGGGCCGCATGAAGGCTGCGTCGAGTCTGCGTTTCATCAGGGCTTTCGCAAGGATCGGTGAATACTCGCTGGACAGGCGGATATCTATGCCGGGAAATCCGTGACGAAGGACGCTGTTCACCGCGGGTAGCAAACCGATTTCAGCTCCCGAAATAAAACCGAGCGCGAATGTTGGTTTTTCAGGCTCGACCGCACGCAACGCGGCTTCCTTGGCTGCTTCTGCCTGCACCAGCGCCATTCGCGCATGATCCAGAAAAGCCTTGCCGGCCGGTGTCAGTTCGACCCCTTGAGAGCTGCGATGCATCAACGCAACGCCGACCTCCTGCTCAAGGTCCCGGATTTGACGGCTGAGAGAGGGCTGGGACGTGTGCAGCTTCCGCTCGGCGGCAACAGTCAGGCTGCCAGCATCGGCCACGGCGACAAAATAACGGAGATGCCGAAGCTCCATGCCGTCCTCCCATATCTTTCAGGCATGGGGTCAACCTACAAAGTCTTTTTCACCTGAGCCAGCGCTCTTTACTAGCAAAAGCGACATCGCTGCGGCCCTGCCGGGCAGGCAGGACGAGTTCTAAGAGTTGGCACGATAGGAAGCATGCGCATGCGATATGGCCTCAAGGTTTCGCTGTTTCTGGTTCTCATAGTGGCGGCAATCGATGGAGCCGCAGCACAATCGTCAGGCAATCAACCGAAAGCAAAAAGCATGGAAACAGAGGTCGCGAAGATCAAGCAGGCGATGCTCGGCAACTGGCAGAGCATCGCTCCCGAGGTGCGGCCGAGCGCAGCCAAAAACCCGGATGGTTCGCTCAAGCCATTCTATCTCAAACGCTCTTTCAAATACCTGCCGTCTGACCGGTTCGAGCTTGAGATCGTCAACTCCGCCGATCCTTACAGCGCCGTGCCGATTGCCCGCATCAAGATCGGCGGACATATGAAATGGCAAGGTCCGCATCCCATCATTTCCGGTGCGCAAAAGGTCGATTTCATCGCTGACGAAAATTACGAGGTCACGCCTCTTGCGCAGGGCTTCGCCGACGTCCTCAACAAGGTTGCTTCCGAAGGATACAATGCCTGGACCGTGAATACACCTCAGAGCATCTTCGGAAAGAACTTCATTCCATTCGGTCTGAAGCAGGGAACGAACTTCATGGAGTATGATCTCGTCTACCTCCGAGGCGATCTGTTGTTCTGGGGAGCGCGCAATATCGACGGTCGCGGTTTCGATACCGAACAGAATCGCCCCACCAATCTGCAGATTCCGCTGATCCGGAAATAGGCTCGGGTTCGTACGCTTTGTTCAGCGTTCTTGTTGGGAAATAATCCGGCTTTTCCGCGATGCCGCTCTGTCTCACCGGAGTAGCGCGCATTGGTATCTCTTTGGAGAGCGTCCGTTGCAAGGGTCAGTCGCTGCCGTGCTCGCTATTTTCGGTGCCAGCACGATTTCCCGGCTGAAACGCCACTCTGACGGTGGTGATAGGGCCAGACGAAGGATGTGCGAATCCAGTCCTTCTGCGGACCTATCACGAGCGCAACAGCTTTTGAGCGGCGTGATACGCACGGAGAGGACATGGTCGAAGCCATGCCCTCAAACGCAGATCAATCCCACGAAAGCGCGCCGCCGTTCTGATATTCGATCACGCGCGTCTCGAAGAAGTTCTTTTCCTTCTTTAAGTCCATCACTTCCGACATCCACGGGAACGGATTGTCGGTCTCCCCGAACACCGGCGCGAGGCCGATCTGCGCGCAGCGGCGGTTAGCGATGAAGTGCATGTACTGCTCGCATAGCGCGGCATTCAGGCCCAGGAAGCCGCGCGGCATGGTGTCCCGGCCATAGGCGGCTTCAAGCTCCGCCGCTTCCTTGAGCATGCCGCGGATTTCTTCCTGAAAGTCCTTCGTCCACAGATGCGGATTTTCCTGCTTGATCTGGTTGATGACGTCGATCCGGAAGTTGAGGTGAGTGCTGTCGTCGCGCAGGATGTTT
>CAZQMD010000256.1:0-7231 GCA_964594185.1 uncultured Afipia sp.
CGGCTCCGGCGGACGGCGACCGTGCGCATGCGCCCTATGACGTCATTGTCCTCGACGGTGCCACTGAAATCGAACCCGACGGACTGTATGACCAGTTGAAGATGGACGGGCGGCTCGTGGGCGTGTTCGCCACCAGCCGGCCCCCACGGGCAACCCTCGTGACACATTCGCCTGCGGATTTCGGCAGCCGGATACTTTTCGATGCGTCAGCACCTGTTTTGACCGGTTTGGAGCGCCGCCCGGCGTTCGTTTTCTAGGACTACAGTCCTTCAAATTCCGCAAGTGTGGCTACAATGTCCCATCCACACTGTTTCGGCAGCGGCCGGGCTGAAAGGGTTTCACCCCGGCTTGGCGATGCATAGACTTACGCGGAACGGGCACAGGCGACTCAGGTACCCGGTTTTCGCGCGCCTTCATGGCGAGCCGAGCCGGTTTGGGGACAGACGTAATGCAAGTTAAATATCGGAAGAAACTCAGTGCGGGTGTCGCGCTTGCGGCTCTCTTGATGAGTCCGGTCATGACCACTTCCGTCATGGCTGACACCATCGAGGCCGCTCTGGTGCGTGCCTATCAGAACAACCCACAATTGAATGCCCAGCGTGCTTCGGTGCGCGCCACCGACGAAAGCGTGCCACAGGCTCTGTCCGGATATCGTCCGCGTGTTGCGGTCACCGCCAGCGCCGGAACCCAGTACACCGACACCGCGCAGAACACCCAGGTCGGCGGACGTCTCAGCACCACCAGCCTTGCGGGCGTGAACGCGCCGCGTTCCGTCGGCGCCACGATCAGCCAGACGCTGTATAACGGCGGACAGACCGGCAACCGCACCCGTGCGGCGGAGAGCCAGGTCTCGGCAGCACGCGAAGGTTTGCGCGTGCTCGAACAGACGGTGCTGTTCTCGGCGGCCACCGTCTACATGGACTATCTGCGCGACTCGGCGATTGTCGAAGTGCAGAAGAGCAACGTCCGCGTGCTCGAACAGACGTTGAAGCAGACCCGCGATCGCTTCAATGTCGGCGAAGTGACGCGCACCGACGTTGCGCAGTCCGAAGCCCAGCTTGCCGCAGGCAAGACGCAGCTTCTGACCGCTGAATCCAACCTGACCACGACGCGCGCGAACTTCCGCCGCATCATCGGCAACGATCCCACCAACCTTGCGGCCGGCTCGCCGGTGGATCGCTTCCTGCCGCCGACACTGACCGGGGCCATCGATCTCAGCCTGCTGGAAAATCCGAACGTCACCTCTGCCATGTACGGCATCGACGTCAGCTTCCTGCAGGTGAAGGTCAGCGAAGGCGCGCTGTTCCCGACCGTGACCCTTCAGGGCAGCGTGCAGCAATCCTATGAAAGCACGATGGCCACCTACCGGGCCTTCGGCGCTTCCGCGGTCGCGCAGCTGACCGTGCCGGTCTATCAGGGCGGCGCGGAATACTCGCTGATCCGTCAGTCGAAAGAGACGCTCGCCCAGCAGCGCCTGAACCTCGAACAGGTTCGCGACCAGACCCGCGCCACTGTCGCGCAGGCCTGGGGCCAGCTCGTCGCCGGCAAGGCGCAGGTGCAGTCGGCGCAGTCGCAGGTGACCGCGTCCGAAATCGCGCTCAACGGCGTTCGCGAAGAGGCGAGGGTCGGACAGCGCACCACGCTCGACGTCTTGAACGCGCAGCAGGCTCTGGTGAACGCGCGCGTCGCGCTCGTCACCGCGCAGCATGACCGCGTTGTCGCATCCTACAGCGTGCTGAACTCGATCGGTCGTCTGTCCCCGAACACTCTGAAGCTCGCAACCAACGTTTACGATCCGAGCGTTCACTACCATCAGGTTCGCGACAGCTGGTTCGGCGTGCGCACGCCCGACGGCCGCTAACTGACATTGGCATTCGCGCCGCGAGATCGCGGCGCGAATGTCGAAACAAGTTCACCGGCACGCCGGTTAACCTTCCCGCATCAGTGCTGTGATCAACCGGCCGGGCATAACGGCCGTTGCTTGCATTCAAATGTTGCCATGACATACCGTCAGATGAATCGCTCAAGCGATTCGTGACGAGGGTGTGCGGCTTTCTGTCGATCTCATGGTCAGATTCCATGGATAGATCCGGGCCGATGATGTGGAGTCCGAGATGACGCAATCGGCCAAGGCGCAGGAGCCCTCGATGGAGGAGATTCTCGCGTCGATCAGGCGCATCATCTCCGATGACGAAGCCAAGCCTGCTGCCGCGGCAGCACCGGCTGCGGCGGCTCCAGCTCCTGCCGCAGCTCCGAAAACCGAAGTTCCCAAGGCGGAAATGTCCCGGCCTGCCGCAGCACCGGCGCGTACGGCCATGACAGGCATTCCGCCGTCCAAGATTGCACCCGCCCGTACGGCGCCAGCTCCCGCACCGGCAGCTGTTGCAAAGAACAGCCAGGCCGAAATCGATGCGATGATGGCGAGCTTCGATGCGCCGGCGGCGCCTGCAAAGGCACCCGAACCCGAGCCCGAAGAAGACGTGTTCGAGCTGACGGAACAAATGGCGGTGCCTGAGCCGTCTCCACCGGTCTTTAGCAAGATCGAACCCGATGACGATCTGGAGTTCACCGAGTCGCCAATGGCCCAAGCCGCACCGCCGCAGCGCGCTCCTGCGATGCCCGCGCCGAATTATGCCGAACGCGCACCGGCGCGTGAAACGCCGACGCAGCAGATCCTGTCGGGTTCGACCGTGTCTGCCGTGGAGTCGGCGTTCAATGCGCTTCAGAACACGGTCCTGAGCAACAACGCCCGCACCCTTGAAGACCTCGTCAAGGAGATGCTCCGGCCGATGCTGAAATCCTGGCTGGACGACAATCTGCCCAATCTGGTGGAGCGGATCGTCAAGGCCGAGATCGAGCGCGTCGCCCGCGGCCGCTAATCTGGCGATTTTGGCCTAAATCCTCCATATTCCGAATGGTTGACTTGAGCCGCGCTGGGGGCTTTCTAGCGCGTGCCTTTCCCTTTTGATTGCAGTGTGATGATCGAGAAAAACTACCAGCCCGCCGAAATCGAGAACCGTATCGCGAAGGCGTGGGAAGACGCCGGCGCGTTCAAGGCCGGACGGCCCGAGCGCAAGGATGCGGAACCCTTCACGATCGTCATTCCGCCGCCGAACGTCACCGGCTCGCTGCACATGGGCCACGCGCTCAACAACACGCTGCAGGACATTCTCTGCCGGTTCGAGCGCATGCGCGGCCGCGATGTGCTCTGGCAGCCGGGCACCGACCATGCGGGCATCGCCACGCAAATGGTTGTCGAGCGGCAGCTGATGGAACGGCAGGAGCCGGGCCGGCGCGACATGGGACGGGCCGCGTTCCTTGAGCGCGTCTGGAAATGGAAGGCCGAATCCGGCGGCGTCATTGTCAATCAGTTGAAGCGCCTCGGCGCATCGTGCGACTGGTCGCGCGAACGCTTCACCATGGACGAGGGCCTGTCGCGCGCCGTCGCGAAAGTCTTCGTCGAGCTTTACGCGCAAGGCCTGATCTACAAGGACAAGCGGCTGGTCAACTGGGACCCGAAGCTGCTCACCGCGATCTCCGATCTCGAGGTGCAGCAGATCGAGGTGAAGGGCAGCCTCTGGCATCTGCGCTATCCGCTCGAAGGCAAACAGTTCAATCCGGAAGATCCATCCACCTTCGTCGTGGTCGCGACCACGCGCCCCGAAACCATGCTCGGCGACACGGCAGTCGCGGTGAATCCCGAGGACGACCGCTACAAGAGCGTCGTCGGCAAGAACGTCGTGCTGCCGCTGGTCGGACGTCTGATTCCGATTGTTGCCGATGACTATTCCGATCCGGAAAAGGGATCGGGCGCGGTGAAGATCACGCCGGCGCACGACTTCAACGACTTCGAGGTCGGCCGCCGTCATAACCTGCGCTCCATCAGCGTGCTCGATCAGGAAGCGCGCATGTCGCTCTCCGCCAACGAGGATTATCTGCTCGGGCTGCCCGAAGCTGCATTGATCTTCGCCGAGGAGTTGCACGGCAAGGATCGCTTCGCCGCGCGCAAGCTGATCGTCGCCAAGCTGGAAGAGGCGGGCTTCCTCGAGAAGATCGAGCCGAACACGCACATGGTGCCGCACGGCGACCGCTCGAACGTGGTCATCGAGCCGTATCTGACCGACCAGTGGTATGTCGATGCCAAGACGCTGGCCGCGCCCGCCATTGCAGCGGTGCGCAGCGGCGAGACCGCGTTCGTGCCGAAGAACTGGGAGAAGACCTACTTTGAGTGGATGGAGAACATCCAGCCGTGGTGCATCTCGCGCCAGCTCTGGTGGGGGCATCAGATCCCGGCGTGGTACGGCCCGGATGGCAAGGTGTTTGTCGCCGAGACCGAAGACGAAGCGGTCGGCAAGGCGCTCGGCTATTACGTCGAGCAGGAAGTCATCACGGCGGAGCAGGGCCATGACATGGCGCTCGATCCGGCCAAGCGCGAAGGCTTCATCACGCGTGATGAGGATGTGCTCGACACCTGGTTTTCATCGGCGTTGTGGCCGTTCTCGACGCTCGGCTGGCCCGACACCGACGTCGATGTGAAGCGTTACTATCCCACCAACGTCCTCGTGACGGGCTTCGACATCATCTTCTTCTGGGTCGCCCGCATGATGATGATGGGCATTCATTTCATGAAGGACGTGCCGTTCCCGACGGTCTACATCCATGCGCTCGTCCGTGACGAGAAGGGCGCGAAGATGTCGAAGTCGAAAGGCAACGTCATCGATCCGCTGCACCTGATTGACGATTACGGCGCGGACGCGCTGCGCTTCACGCTGTCCGCGATGGCGGCGCAGGGCCGGGACATCAAGCTCTCGACCCAGCGCGTCGAAGGCTATCGCAACTTCGCGACCAAGCTGTGGAACGCCTCGCGCTTTGCCGAAATGAACGGCTGCGCTTTGGCCGACGGCTTCGATCCGGCCAATGCGAAGGAAACGCTCAACCGCTGGATCGCGCACGAAACCGCGAAGGCGACGCACGAAGTCACCGAAGCGATCCAGGCCTATCGCTTCAACGACGCCGCGGGGATCATGTACCGCTTCGTCTGGAACATCTTCTGCGACTGGTATCTCGAACTCGCCAAGCCCGTGCTGATGGGGCCGGATTCTCCTGCTAAGGCCGAGACGCAGGCCAGCATCGCCTGGGCGCGCGATGAAATTCTCAAGCTGCTGCATCCGTTCATGCCGTTCCTCACCGAAGAACTCTGGGCGGTGACGGCGCAGCGCGACGGACTGCTGGCGCTGGCCGAATGGCCGCTTAGGGCGCCCGCCGAGCCGATCATCGAACCCGCGATTTCCGGCGATCCGCTGGCAATGCCGGTCGTTGTCGTGCCTGCACCCGAGATCGAACATTTCAGCGATCCTGCGGCCGAAGCTGAAATCGGCTGGCTGGTCGAACTCATCTCATCGATCCGCTCGGTGCGCGCGGAAATGAACATTCCGCCCGCGACGCTGTTCCCGCTGGTGCTGGTGGGCGCATCCGCCGACATCAAGGCGCGTGCGGAACGCTGGAGCGATGTGATGAAGCGCCTCGCGCGCCTCGGCGACATTTCGTTTGCCGATCGTGCGCCGGACGGTTCGGTGCAATTGCTGGTGCGCGGCGAAGTGGCTGCGATCCCGCTCAAGGGTGTGATCGATCTCGGGGCCGAGAAGGTCCGTCTCGACAAGGAGCTTGCGAAGGCGACCGCCGACATCCAGCGTGTCGATGCCAAGCTCGGCAACGAGAAGTTCGTCGCCAACGCGCCGGAAGACGTCATCGAAGAACAGCGCGAGAAGCGCGAGGAAGCCGAAAGCCGCAAGGCGAAGATCCTCGAAGCTTTGGAGCGGCTCAAGGGCGCTGAATGACCTCTGAAAGGTCAACCTCGCTCAAGGCGCTGCTTCTGCTCTGGCTGGCCGGAAACGGCCTGCGGCTGACGATCCTTGCGATCCCGCCGGTGCTGGCGCTGATCATTGTCGATCTCAAGCTGTCGGGCACCGAGGTCGGCATCCTCAACGCCATCCCGGTGTTTCTGTTCGCGCTTGTCGCCGTGCCAGGATCGCTGCTGATCGCGCGTGTCGGCGCTGTCCCTGCGCTGATCATCGGCTTGCTGATCGCGGCGGCAGGTTCGGCGCTGCGCGGCTTCGCATCCGATCCATGGTTGCTCTACGTCACGACGATTATCATGGCGGCAGGCATCGCGGTGATGCAGCCGTCGCTGCCGCCGACCGTGCGCCAGTGGGTGCCGAACCGCATCGGCTTTGCCACGGCGGTCTATACCAATGGCCTTCTGTGCGGCGAGATTTTCCCCGTCGCTTTCGCAGGCTTAATCCTGTCGCTGATGGCCGGAAGCTGGCGCGCCAGCCTTGTGTTCTGGTCGATTCCACTTGTGGCGATTGCGCTTGTCATCTTCTGGTTTCAGCCCGGCGGAAAGGGCGCACCGGTCTCGCGTCCGCGCGAGTGGATGCCGGACTGGCGTGATCCGCTGCTCTGGAAGGTCGGCATCATCATGAGCGCGGCCAACCAGCTTTATTTCTGCACCAACGCTTTCCTTCCCGGATACCTGCTTCAGACCGGCCGCACCGACCTGATCGGCCCGGCGTTGACGGCGCTCAATGTCGGCCAGTTGCCTGCGTCGTTTATTCTTCTGGCGATGGCGAGCCGATGGGAGAGAAAGAAATGGCCGCTGCTGGTGGCCGTCGCAACCGGCCTGACCGGCATTGCGGGCACGCTCGCATTCACAGGCGCATGGAGCGTTGTCGCATCGGCAGCCTTGATCGGCTTTTCCTGTGCCATCACTCTCACTCTCGTGCTTGCATTGCCCGCGCTGCTGATTGCGCCCGATGACGTGCCGCGTATGGCGGCGGGTGTGTTCACCCTCGGCTATGGCTTTGCGATGATCATGTCGATCCTTGGCGGCATCGCGTGGGACATCAGCGGGCAGGCGATCTTCGCGTTTCTCCCGGTCACGCTCTGGCTGCTCCCGGCCGTGGTGCTGATCCTGATCACCGACTTTTCACGGCGCCGCGCCTGAGCGGCGGCTTGCATCACGACTTCGCTCCGGGTTTGATCGTCACGCATTCCGGGAGTGAGCGATGCTCGATCATGTTTCGATTACCGTCTCCGATATTGCCGCCGCAGAAAAATTCTACGACGCGATCATGCATGCGCTTGGCGTTGTGAAAGTCGGACGCCGGGACGACTGGCTTGGCTATGGCGAACGCGCGCGTGCAGCGTATCCGGATCGCGTCTACATCTCGAT
>CAZQMD010000257.1:0-7228 GCA_964594185.1 uncultured Afipia sp.
AGCCCGGACCGCACCTCCGGGCTCTTTCTTGAAGCCGCACCGCGCGCGGATGTCCACCTGCATTCATCTTCGCCGGCGCATGTTCCGGCCGCGGACGCAGGAACATTCTCGAGGCTGGCCGGTTGTCCGTAAAGTCAGATTGAGGATTGAGATCATGAAAAAGATTGCAGTTGCTCTCGCGACGGTCGCCCCCGTCGCCCTCATTTCGGCCCCGAGGGCAGAAGCGCGAGGCGGACGCAATGCCGCCGGGATCGGGTGCGGCCTTGCCGCAGGCGCGCTGGTGGCCGGCGCCGCCGCCGCGAATTCCTATAACTATTATGGCGGCCCCGCCTATTACGGCGGACCGGGTTACGATTCCTATGCTTATGGCGGACCGGTCTATGCCGAGCCGGTTTATGGCCCGGGCTACTATCGCGCCCGCGCCTACAACCGGAATCACAGCAACGATCCGAACCCGGTGGATATGAATCCCTACAATCCCTGGTAACGGATCAGGACAATGAAAAAGCCCGGAGCATGCTCCGGGCTTTTTTGTGCGCGCGTTCGCAATGCGCGATCTACGCCTCGCGCGGCAGCGTGATGCGATAACAGTAGCCGGTTTCGGGAAACGACGGCTCGAGCCCGGCGTCGATCTGTTTCAGCGTGGCGACGATCAGCCGCGAGCCGAAATTATGTTTGGCGGGTGCCGTGACCTGCGGCCCGCCCAGTTCGCGCCAGCCAATGCTGATATTGTCCTGTTCATCGATGCCCCAGTCGATCGCGATGCGCCCGCCGGGCTGCGACAGCGCGCCGTATTTCAGCGCATTGGTGCCGAGTTCGTGCACCACAAGCCGCAGCGCGCGGGCCTGCCGGGCGCTTAGTTGCACATCGCCGCCGGTGAGAGTCGCCCGGTCCGCGCCATGGGGCTGTTCGACACCGGCGGCCAGCAGCGCGCGCAGGCCGACCGCCTCGGTGCCGCTGTCGTCGAGCAGGCTGCGCGTATCGGCCAGCGCGCAGACCCGCCGGATCAGCGTGTCCGAAAGCTCCGGGTCCTTCACGGTCTGGCGGATCAGCGAGGCGGTTACCGCAACGACATTCTTGCTGCGGTGTTCGATCTCGCCGACCAGCAATTGCCGTTCGCGTTCCTTCGCCTCCACGGCGAACAGCAACTGGCGATGCACCAGCGCCAGCGCCACCACCAGAAGGCCGGACAATCCGAACAGGATGAAATTGGCCAGATGCACGCGGTCCGGCATCGCGAAGGAGAATGCCGGTTCGGCAAACACCCACCACACGGCGAGGATCGACAGCACGATGGAAAGAACGCCTGCGAACAATCCGCCGAACAAAGCGGAGATCAGCACCGCCGGAAAGAAAGTCGCAAACGGCAGCGTCGGGCCGAGCACGCCGAGCAGCATCCGCAGGACAGCCGCGACAATCACGCATACGACGCACAGCACGATCGAGGCTGCAAAGCCCAGATCCATCCGCTGAAGAAAAACTTGCCGCCACCTGCTGTTCACGGGACATCCTGCCGCCGCGAAGTGTTCCACAAAACATCACACGCGCAAAGCGCGGCGCGCTGACGCTGCGCATGGCATGCGGCGCGCCACGCCAGGCTCACATCCGTCCCGGATCGAGACATGTCTGCAAGGCCGCCTTTGGTCTCTGCACATCGCGCGATGGGTTCACAAGTGAACATTCGTTCCGTCGCGGCGGCGTGAGCGATGCCGTTTTCGCGCGCGCATGTCGCGAACGGCTTCGACCTGCAGGGGCGATCTTCCGGCGCTGCGATTGTTTATCGCGGGATTTTTCGTGCCGGGATTTTTGGCGAGATGTTTAGCGGGATGTTTCATGAGACGTTTTCATGGCGTCATTTTTCGCGCGGCGTTTTGAGCAATGCGCTTGACTCAATGAGAACAAATAGAGAACATGGAGCCTCACCCGTCAACACGGAACATCGGCATGTTGGACAATCTCGCCTCCGGCCCGCGGTCGGAATCGGAGCGGCTGGATCTTGCAGCGGATCAGGCGATCGCGGCGTGCGGCGGCAACATGCGCTCAACGATCCGCGCGCTGATCCTGGCGAACGAATTTCTGGAGTACGAGCTTTGCGAGATGTTCAAGGCTGTCGCCAACGGCAATGCGCGCGGAAAATATCCGGGCGACCGCGCCGACTGGTTCGATTGAGCGCGCAGTCTTATGCCGACTTGCGCAGTTCGGGTTCGGCCTCGAGCGGCGTCACGTCGAACACGGCGTAGCCGTTCTTGCCGTCCTTCTTGGCGGTGTAGAGTGCGCGATCCGCAGCGGCGATCAGCCGTTCCGCATGCATCCCGATCTCGGGCCGCCACTGCGCGACGCCGATGGAAGCCGACAGCGCCAGGGATGCGCCCTGCCCCTGAACGGTTTCGCCCTGACAGGCTTCTAATACTTGGCGGGCCACCATCGCGCCTTCGCGCAATGTGGTCGAGGGCAGCAGCACACAGAATTCGTCGCCGCCCATACGCGCCAGAAGATCGCCGGGACGCAGCCGCTTTCCGGCCGCGCTGGTGAACAGTCGCAGACATTCATCGCCGGCGGCGTGGCCATGGCTGTCGTTGATTTCCTTGAAGTCGTCGAGATCGATCATCAGAAGCGCGAACGTCTCGCCGCTACGGCCGGAGCGCGAGCATTCCTCGTTCAACCGCGCCAGGAACTGACGGCGGTTGGCGGCCCCGGTGAGATCGTCGAACAATGCGAGATCCGCGACCTCGGCGCGCAGCCGGTCGATCGTCATTAGCAGGAAGCCGAAGTTCCACATCATGGACAGGAACACCAGACTCAGGATCGTCATCGCCTGAAACTGGTTAAATTCAATCAGCGAGATCGGACCGCCGACTTGCAGCACGGCAGCCATGGAGCGCACTCCATAAACGACGATCATCAGAATGGCGATGTAGCCCGACAATCGCGCGCCGGGATATGCAGTTCCGTTCCTTCGCGAGAACAGCAGCGGCAGCGTCATGGCGATCGGCACGGCCTGGGCGGCCGAATAGATCACGATGCGCGCGATCATATTGTCCTGCCAGACGAAGTAAGCCAGGCCGGCGAAATTCGCTCCGACGATCAGCGCGGTGAAACGCCACGAGACCGGCGCGCCGTAAAACCGCCGGATGCCCATCGATGCGAGGCAAACCGCCAGAACCAGAATGGAGCCGCCGACCAGCAGCGGAACGAGAAGAAGAACTTTATCCTGCGGATCGATCGCGCTGCGCGACATTGCAATCGCAGCCCCGAGTGCCGCGGTAAATGCACCCGCGCACCAGTACCGCGTGGCGGCGAGGTTCGGATAGCTGCGGACCACAAAGGCCCATACAATCCCGATCGCAACGAAATTGACGACGAAGATAATCCAGAGGGTGGGGACGCTCAGCATGGACGAACCGAGGGTGCGCGGTTGCCCGCGTCTTTCGCCCTGCCCCTGGAATTATTCGCTGCCCGATGCATCTGCCCACTCCCGATTCCGGATCATCCGGAATGCGCCTCCCCCGAAGCCGGATGCATCCTTGCAGGCGCGCACTTAACGGAATCTGACCTCGAGCGGATAAACCGTGCCGTGGTTGTGAATTGATGAACAACGCAGCGCGAATGCCCAAGCGAAAGGCGATCTGGCGCGAGCGGCGGCGAAGCCGAAAGCAAAACGAAAGGCTTTGCCCCCCGTTAACCCTGTAGGCGGAAGCGTCTTCCACAGAAAAAGACAGCGGTGATTGTCGTGAAGCGACCACAATGCTGAAAAACAGGCGACAAATTTCAGCGAATCGGTTCGGATCGGAATCGAGGCTGCCTACTGGCCGATCGCCGAGCAAGCCTCGTGACGTTGACGTCAACTCGAACCCATGAGGATGCCATGGCGAAGAAAGCCAAGAAGGCGAAGAAGGCGGCGAAGAAGACAGTGAAGAAGGCCAAGAAGGCCAAGAAGAAGTAGTTTTGTTGATTTGAAGTGGCTCGGGCGGAGCTGCTTCGCCCGAGCTATCTATTTGGATAGCTGCTCGTCCCATTTCGCGCGATCTGCGTCCCCTGCTGCTGCTTCGGCGCCTCCTCGCAGCATCTTCAACCCCACAATTGTCCTTGTCAGAACGTTGCTGCGCGATACGTCCCGCGAGCGCGACGCACAATCCATGGCCGTTCGGCCCGGATTATTGATCTGACGCATTACCGCACGCGCTCCGGTTGCCAGGTGCAAGCCGCCTCTACCACATGACTGCCGTCCAGGTCCCGAATGCGGCGGCATGCCGCAATAGTTAGTCATTGACCTAACTGTACGAACATCTATAGTTAGCCACATGACTAACCAACAAAGCCGCCTCAACGATACGTTTCACGCGCTCGCCGACCCCACGCGGCGCGCGGTGCTCGCTACCCTCAGCTCGGGTCCGGCCACGGTCAGCGATCTGGCCCAGCCTTTCGATATGGCGCTGCCGACATTTCTTCAGCATCTGAAAGTGCTGGAGCAATGCGGACTTGTCCGCTCGAAGAAGGTTGGCCGGGTGCGGACCTGCCAGATCAGGCCGCAACTGCTGACCGAAGCCGAAGACTGGATTGGCACGCAGCGCAACCTCTGGACCAGGCGGCTGGATCAGCTCGACGATTACCTCAGACACCTCAACGCCACGGAGTCCAAAAAGTGACAGCGTACCCCATCGACCCCAAGCTTGACCTTGTGCTCGAACGCACTGTCGATGTTCCCGTCGATCTCGTGTGGAAGGCATGGACCGAACCGAAACACCTGATGCAGTGGTTCACGCCCGCGCCCTGGAAAACAGTCGATTGCGAGATCGACCTGCGGCCCGGCGGCATCTTCCGCACCGTGATGCGGTCCCCCGAAGGACAGGACATGGACAACAGCGGCTGCTATCTCGAGGTCATCGAGAAGCGCAAGCTGGTCTTCACCGATGCACTGCTGCCCGGTTTCCGGCCGCGCGATGGCGGGTTTTTTACCGGCGTTGTGCTGATGGAGCCTATCAGCGGCGGCACCAGATACACCGCATGCGCCATCCACAAGGACGAAGCGGGTAAGAAAACCCATGAGGATATGGGTTTCCATTCAGGCTGGGGCACGGCACTCGACCAGCTCGTCGCCTATGCCAAGGCGAAGATGTAACGGGCCTCGTCTAGACCTCCCGGCATTGCGAGGCCGACATTCCTCACCGTTCATCCCCGCGAAAGCGGGGATTCATCATCACCAAGTATCTGGGGATGGCGAGAGGCGCGCTTAGGCACCCGCTTGGATCGAAAGTTCAGGGAATATGGGTCCCCGCTTTCGCGGGGACGACAAAAATTCAGATTCGCGCCGATTTCCTTTGATCGAGAGGACGAGGTCGCCGCCTCACTGTCCCGCGAGACGGTCCGCGAAATAGCCGATGGTCTTGCGATAGATCGTCGCCCTGTTCCACTCGCGCATCGCTTCGAAATTCGCGGTCCCCTCGCCATACGGCTGACCGCCGCGGAAGCCTGCGGTCTTGAGCAGATTCGCCGTCGAGGCCAGCACATCGGGAATGCTGTGGCGCAGATCGACATGGCCGTTGCCGTCGAAATCGACGCCGTACTTGATATAGGACGACGGCAGGAACTGGGTCTGGCCGATCTCGCCCGCATAGGCGCCGATCAGGTCGCGCTGGGGAAGATCGCCACGCTGGAGAATCTTCAGCGCCGCGAGCAGTTCGCCCTGAAACAGCTCGGTGCGGCGGCAGTCATGCGCCATCGTGGTCAGCGTGCGGATCACCGGCATCTTGCCGATGTCGCCCTTGCCGAAATCGGATTCCAGCCCCCAGATCGCCACCACGATTTCCGGCGGCACGCCGAAGCGCTGCTGGATGCGCGAGAGCAGCGAGGCATGGCGCAGCAGCATCGCCTTGCCGGTGCTGATACGCCCCGGCCCGACGCGGGTCGAGACATACTGCTCGAAGGTCTTGTTGAACGTGCCGCGCTGGCGGCGGTCGAACGACAGCACCGCAGGGTCCTGCGTCACGCCCGCGAAGGCCTGCGAGATCACACTTTGCGAAATCCCCGCCGCCGCGGCCTCCTGCGACATCGACGCGATGAAGGCGTTGAAGTCCCCGCCGCAGCGGGCGGCCTGCGCGGGGATCGACATGGCGAGGGTGGCGAGAATGACGGCGAGGCGGAGGATGGGCATCATGGACTCCGTTGCAATAGGACCGCGAGTCTACACGGCGCGGCCAGACTTGTCCCGGCCCTCCACGCCTTACTTTGATTGCTTTTTAAGGACAGGCCGAATGTGAACGACGGCGCCTGCGTGTGATCGAGCTTCGCTGAATCACGCTCCTCGCCCATCTTTTTGTTTGGGCATGATCTTTTCCGAAAACCGGTTTCCACTTTTCGGGATCATGCCCTATTTCGGCATCGCCTTCAGAAACGCCCGCAGCACCGCGACGGAATTTTCCGACGCCAGCTTCTCGAAGGTCTGCATCTCGTTCTCGCCCGCGCCGCCGCCGGCAAGGTCCGACAGCGAACGAAACGCCAGAAACGGCACCGTATTGGTGGTCGCGACATGAGCGACGGCGGCGCTCTCCATATCCAGCACCTGCGCCTTGAAGGTGTCGAACGCCCAGGTCCGGAACGCGGCGTTATCGACAAAGGCAGAGCCCGAGACCCCGTTCCCGCCGACCACCACCTTGGGCGGATGAACGAGACATGCCGCCTCGATGCAGCGCTTGGGCTCGACGCCGGATGTGGCGCTGCGTGCGATCTCGAACAGCTTGTCATCCACCGGAATCCAGAACTGCCGCGCGGGCTTGTCCACGCCGTCGCGCGGCACGCGCACGCCGCGCGCGAAAATCATTCCGTAATTCGGAAATTCCTGCTTCGACCATGACGGCAGCTGAAAGCCCTGCGGCGTCTCGCGCGCCAGAATTGTTTCGAGATACTGGCCCCACTGCTGCGACACCACCACATCGCCGATGTTCAGCGAGGGATCGACGCCACCAGCGATGCCGGAAAACAGGATGGCGCGCAGGTTGAAGCGATCGATCGCCATCTGCGTCGTCATTGCCGCGTTCACCATCGACACGCCGGACAACACCAGCACCACGTCATGGCCCTCGACCCGGCCGGTGACGAAATCGACGCCCTTCTCCCTGTGCGACACCGGTTGGTCGACAATGGCCAAGAGCGCCTTCCATTCCGGCTCGAAGGCTGAGAACAGCGCCTCGCGCGGCAAGGTATCGACCGGCTGGCTCGCGGCATGGGCACT
>CAZQMD010000258.1:0-7200 GCA_964594185.1 uncultured Afipia sp.
GAATTCGGTAACCTGCTGGCCGTCCTTAATCACGATGGCGTCGCGTCCCACCAGGTCGATGCGGCTGACATGGCTGTCCAGGTTGATGCGGATGCAGGGCCAGTTGAGCCTGGCCGCCACCTGCTCGATATGGGTCGATTTGCCGGTGCCGTGGAAACCCGTGACCATGACGCGGCGGTTCTTGGAGAAGCCCGCGAGGATGGCAAGCGTGGTGGCACGGTCGAAACGGTAATCCGAATCGACATCCGGTACATGCGGATCACCGTTGGAATAGGCCGGAACCTCAAGGTCGCTATCGATACCGAAGACCTGGCGAACCGACACTTTCATGTCGGGAAGGTTCGTGGGTTCCTGGGATAGAGTCGTGGCGGCGCTCATCAATCCTCCGTGGTCCCGGATGCTCCCGAAACCAGTCGTGCTTGCTGCGGGTGGGGTGCGTGGCAGAACCTAGCAGACAGATGCGAACGGAAGAAGCCCACCCTGTGATGAAAGTTCCGTCGTAGTTTCATTAAGATAGGCTATTTTCGCAGCTTTGGTAGGTCTGCCCTGCGATGAGCGGGGAACGCGCCGAACGTCGATAAGCCGCGACCGGTCTTTGCGCTGGATTTACCGCTATGGTGACTTTCCACAGAATCGCGCCAGCATCGGACGTCAGGTGACTTCATACCTCCATCAATTGATTGGCTTCGTGTCCCTTCACGCGGCGCTGGCCTATACGGCGATTTTCCTGGCCGCGCTGCTCGAAGCCGTTCCCATTCTGGGCTCGCTCATTCCGGGATCGACCGTCATCCTTGCGCTGAGCGCCCTGGTCCCTGCCGGAAGCCTTCACCTGGCTCCGATTCTGATCGCCGCCATCGTCGGCGCCTTGGTAGGCGACGGGCTGGCCTTCTGGATCGGCCATATCAGCCAGCGCAAGGTTTTGACCTCGTGGCCGATGTCGAATTACCCGGTGCTGGTGGAGAAGAGCGAAGCATTCTTTCACCGTTACGGCACGCTCGCCGTATTCTTCGCCCGTTTCGTGCCCCCGGTCCGCGCGGTGATCCCCGTCACCGCAGGCGCGCTCGGCATGCCGCCGCAGCGGTTTTATCCGGTCAACGCCATTGCTGTGCTGGTCTGGGCCTGCGTGCATGTTCTGTCGGGAGCGCTGGCAGGCTCCGCCGCTGAACAATGGGGCGTGAAAATAGAACATTACGGATTGCCGCTGGTGGGCGGCATCATCGCCATCGGCTGCCTGCTCATTGGCTTGCAACAATGGCGCAGCCGGCGTGGCGCGGCGGCCGATTCCTCCCGGTAGCGGAGAACTGTCAGTGAAGCGGACGGACTCGGCTTTTTACGATGGCGGCGTCGCCAAGGTGTTCGATACCTATCCGGATGACGTCCGCGTAAGATTGATGCGGCTGCGCGCGATCATTCTGGATACCGCCGCCAAGATCGAGGGCGTCGGCCCGCTCGAAGAAACGCTGAAATGGGGCCAGCCCAGCTATCTCACCACGGAATCTGGCAGCGGCAGCACGATCCGGATCGACCGCGAGAAATCCGATGGCCGGATTGCGATGTACTTCCACTGCCAGACCGATCTGGTGGCGACATTCCGCGAACTCTACCCGACACAGATGAGGTACGGCGGCAACCGCAGCATCCTGTTCGACACGTCGAGCAAAACTCCCGAAAAAGCATTGCGCCACTGCATCGGACTGGCGCTGACCTATCACGCACGCAAAGGCGCTTCGAAAAACAAAGGCGCTTCGAAAACGAAGAGCGCTCCGGTCAGCAAACCGGCTTCGGCACGTAAGGCGGCTTCAGGCAAGAAGTCCGTCCCCGTCAAGAAGGCCGCGCTCAGGACGCGCGCACGACGGTCTTGAGATAATTGTAGGCCTTGATGATCTCGATCAGGCGGTCCTCGGTGGAACGGTCGCCGCCATTGGCATCGGGATGATGCTGCTTCACCAGCAACTTGTATTTGGCCTTCACCGTTTCCAGTGTCGCGTCCGGACCGAGGCCCATGACCAGCAACGCCTTCTTCTCGGCGTTGAAGATCTTCCGCGTTTCCGCCTTCGGCTCCTCCGCCTTGGCGTTCGCACGCCAGCGGCTGCGGCCATTCATCTCGCTGAAAACGCTGAACGGATCGACAGCGTCGTCCAGATTCACCTGTCCCGTCTTGCCTTTGCCCTTGGCGCCGTTCTGACCCATTTTCCAGGTCGGACGGTGACCGGTCTGCGCATCCTTCTGATAGGTGGCGACGGCATCGTCACTCATGCCCTGGAAGAAATTATAGCCCTGATTGTATTCGCGGACGTGGTTGAGACAGAAATGCCAGTAATCCTTTTCCTGGCCGCGTCCCTTGGGCGCGCGATGCGCGCCCCTGTTCTTGCAACCCGGCGCTTCGCACATCGCCACTTCCTCGCGCGCAGCCTTTTGCTTCGCGGCGGTTTTGGTGGGCTTGACGCGGATGCTGTCGAAGAATTTGGATGAGTCGATGGCCATGGCGGACTGTGACGATGCCTTGCTGCGAGCTTTTCAAACTGATGCGAATTTTCGCGAGCGCGGAGTATACATCGCCACGCCGGTGAACCGCAATTGAAACGGCTATTGACCTTCGCAAATAACGCACGATATTGCGCGGATCATGACGGTCAGGGATAAGATCACAAATAAGTTGAACGAAGCTTTCACGCCGGAAAGCCTCGACGTTGCGGATGAGTCCCATTTGCATGAAGGACACGCCGGGCACAGGCCGGGCGGCGAAACGCATTTCAGGGTCTATATCGTGTCGAAGGCGTTCGAAGGGAAGACCCGGATCGACCGTCATCGCATGATAAATGCCCTGCTCGCGCCGGAACTGTCAGGCTCCGTCCATGCGCTGGCGATTCATGCCCACGCTCCCGGCGAGAATGGCCGCCGTCCTGCGCCCGCAGAAGCCTGCAAGCACTGACCTTTCCTTTTCAAGACTAGAAGGCTGTTCCGGCCTTCGGCTTCTTTTCCGGAACATCGCTCTCGCGCGGCAGCGGCACGATCCGCAATGCCGTGATGCGATTACGTTCGCGGCGAAGCACGCGGAAACGAAAACCGTGGAACGTAAAGCTCTGGCCGCGGTCGGGAATCGAGCGCGCCTCGTGAATCACAAGACCGGCGATCGTGGTGGCTTCCTCGTCAGGCAGATGCCAGTCCATCGCGCGGTTGAGGTCGCGGATCGGAACCGAACCGTCCACCACAACCGAACCATCCGGCTGCGCACGCACGCCTGCCACCGCGACATCGTGCTCATCGGAAATATCGCCGACGATCTCTTCAAGGATATCTTCCAGCGTGACGAGGCCCTCGACCTCGCCATACTCGTCGACCACCAGCGCGAAGTGGGTCTTGCGGCGGCGGAAAGCCTTGAGCTGTTCGGACAGCGAGCGCATTTCCGGAACGAACCACGGCGGCAAAGCGAGCGCGGCCACGTCGATCCTGGACAGATCGCCGTCGTTAGCGCGGATCGCGCGCAGCAAATCCTTGGCGTGCAGGACGCCGATGATGTTCTCTGGCTTCTCGCGCCAGAGCGGGATGCGGGTATATTCCGACTCGAGAATTCCCTTGATGACCGCATCGGGCGGCCCGTCCGCGTTGACGCTGATCATCTTGGTGCGATGAACCATGACATCCGACACTGACAGATCGCCGAACCGGAACACGTTCTGGATGTATTCGGCCTCGCCGCTTTCGATCTTGCCGTGCTCTGCCGATTCCTCGACCAGTCCTTCGATTTCGGAATCGGTGAGAATTTCGCTCGTTGAGGATTCTTTCACCCCGAGCATGCGCAGAATCGCGCGGGACGCGCCGTTGAGCAGCCAGTTCAGCGGATAAAGCACGAGATAGGAGACATGAAGCGGATAGGCGATCCACTGCGAGACCGGCACAGGCTGACGGATCGCCAGCGTTTTCGGCACCTGCTCGCCGATGACAATATGGAGCGACGAGAACACCAGAAATCCGGTGATGAAGGCTGTGAAATGCAGCGCCGACTCGGGCAAGCCGAGCGGCTCGAGAACCGGTTTGAGCAATGCCGCGACCGTCGGCTCGCCGACCCAGCCGAGACCCAGCGAGGCCATGGTGATGCCGAGCTGGCAGCAGGCGAGATAGGCTTCGATATTGCCCATCATCTGCTGCAACAGACGTGCACCGAAGCGGTTCTGCTCGGCCATGGCCTTGACGCGGAAGCCACGGCTTTTCACCAGCGCGAATTCCGCCGCCACATAGAACGCATTGGCGGCGAGCAGAAGGATGGCGATCAGCAGATTGAAAGCGGCTGAATTCATGCGTGTTCCGGCCCCGGCTTCATGCGCCCGGAGAATAGATCATTATCCTGACAGTTTTTCCTGAAGGAAGTCGCGCACCTTCGCCGGATCGACATCGTTGACGATCACCGCCTTGCCGATCTGCTCCAGCAGAATGAAGGTCAGCTTTCCGCGCTTCACTTTCTTGTCCTGCCCCATCAGAGCCAGCAACGTGTCGGCATCGGCGAGGCCCTCCTGCTGAAAGCCGGCAATGTCCTGCAGCCGCGTCGGCAAACCGACGGATGCCAGATGACGCTGCACGCGCGCGGCGTCCGCCACCGGAATCATGTTCAGGCGCGCCGAAAACTCGGCAGCCAGTACCATGCCGACAGCAACGCCCTCGCCATGAAACAGGCGGTCGGAGAAACCTGTCGCAGCTTCGAGCGCATGACCGAATGTATGTCCGAGATTGAGCAGCGCGCGATCACCCGTCTCGCGCTCGTCGCGCGCCACGATCGCCGCTTTGGCGCGGCAACTCATGGCAATGGCGTGTTCGCGCGCAGCACCGCCGGAAAAAATCTCCGCATGATTGGCGTCCAGCCAGTTGAAGAACGCGAGATCGCCGAGCACGCCATATTTGGCGACTTCGGCATATCCCGCGCGGAACTGGCGCGGTGATAGCGTATCGAGCACGGCAGTATCAGCCACCACCAGCACCGGCTGATGAAACGCGCCCACCAGATTCTTGCCATGCGGCGAATTGATTCCGGTCTTGCCGCCTACCGACGAGTCCACCTGCGCAAGCAACGAAGTCGGCACCTGCACGAAATCGATTCCGCGCGGCCTCGGCACGCATCCGGCCCCCGGTCGCCCAATTCCCCCCCCTAACCCGGCGAGATCGCCGATCACGCCACCGCCGAGCGCGACCACCAGATCGTTGCGTTCGATCTTTGCGGCAATCAGACCTTCGGAAACGTCCTGAAGCACCCCGTAACTCTTAGACGCCTCACCTTCGCCGACAACAATGCGCGATGAAGCAATACCCGCGTCCGCCAAAGCCGCTTCGGTCTGGTCGAGCCAGTTCTTCGCAACGGTTCGATCGGTGACAATGGCCACGCGGGCGCCGGGCCGCAACTTTGCAATGCGATGACCAAGCGACGGTAACACGTCGCGGCCGATGATGATGTCATAGGCACGGTCGCCAAGAGCGACGCCGACGGTGACCGGATTTGCGGCCACCGGATTCGCAGTCTTCACAGGAATGGTCATCATGTTCCGCTTGAGTGTGACGCGCTGCCGGGCAGGAGGTGCGCGAACAGCGCGTCGATGCATTCATCGACAATCTTTTCATGCGGCACGTCGCGCGACGCCACCGCCAGATCGGCGAGTTGATAGAACGGACTGCGCTCGGCAATCAGGCGCTCGATGGTTGCGGCCGGGTCCGCCGTCTGCAGCAGCGGCCGGTCGGCGCGGCGCTTGACGCGCTTGAGGATCACATCGCCATCCGCCTTCAGCCAGATCGACACGGCCTTGTCGTGAATACGATTGCGCGTCTCCTCGCGCATGAAGGCTCCGCCGCCGGTCGCAACCACGCAGGAACCGCCGTCCAGCAGGCGGGCGATGACCCTCGCCTCGCCGTCGCGAAAATACGGCTCGCCATGCTGCGCGAAGATTTCACTCACCGTCATGCCCGCATGGGCGATCTCGATTTCATGATCGGCATCAAGAAACGGCATGTGCAGCCGCGCGCCGAGGCGTCGCCCGATGGTTGACTTGCCCGATCCCATCATGCCGACGAGCACGACCGGACGCCCACGCAAGGCTGCGACAATGTCGCCCTCACGGGTCGTGCTGTCCTGATGTCTGGCCGCGATCTCGGTCATTTATGGCTCGGTTGGCCGCAAACGCGGCTAAAGGCCACCTATACTACTCCTGCGGTTACCGCCGCTAGAGCCCGTTCGAGACTCTTGCCGAACCGGCGCGAACATGTTGGTACTTTGGAACGGCTGAACGGTCGTTCCGCTGGTTAACGCGCCGCTTGAGGCGGCCATTCCAAGGTTAATCCGAGGCTTCCTGCGATGCCCAGCCTGTTTCGCTTCCTGACGGTCGTCGCGGTTATCGGCGGGCTGATCTATGGCGGCATTTTTGCGCTGGCCAACTTCGTCAATCCAAAACCGCGCGAAATGACGGTTAGCGTTCCGCCTGACAGATTCCTCAAGCGATAGGCGGGCTGGAGGATCATGTCCGCTGAAAAATCCTCCGACCCCCGGCTGGTCGCCCTGTTTCTGGATATGCTCGCGGCCGAGCAGGGAGCGGGCGTCAACACACTCGATGCCTATCGTGGCGATCTCGAAGACCTGTCCGATTTTCTTAAACGGAAGAAGTCATCCTTTCATTCCGCCGACACGCAGATGCTGCGCGACTATCTCGACGATCTCGACACGCGTGGATTCAAATCGTCGAGTGTCGCGCGCAAGCTGTCATCGACACGCCATCTGTTTCGTTTCCTTTTGAGCGAGCGCGTGCGGGCGGACGATCCGGCAGCCATCCTGTCCGGCCCGAAACGCGGACGCGCGCTGCCGAAAGTTCTGTCCATCGCCGATGTCGACCGTCTGCTGACACAGGCGAAGGCCGCCGCGAGCCTGCCTGAACAGTCTCCGCTGCAAACGCTGCGCGCGCTGCGTCTCTCCTGCCTGCTTGAAATCCTCTACGCCACCGGACTGCGCGTCTCCGAACTGGTGGCGCTGCCGCTCTCCGCTGCGCGACGCGATGCGCGCATGATCGTGGTGCGCGGCAAGGGCAACAAGGAGCGCCTCGTTCCGCTCAACGAATCCTCCAAGCAGGCGATGGCGGATTATCTCGCGGCACTGGATGCCACGCAGAAAGAGGCCAGGAAACCATCAGCCGCCTCGAAATGGCTGTTTCCGTCGTCAGGCGAAAGCGG
>CAZQMD010000259.1:0-7165 GCA_964594185.1 uncultured Afipia sp.
GATCGCTGCCGTCTTTGCCTTGGTGGCCATTCACTGCTCCTGAAACGCGCTCACAACGTGGGCCGATGGCCCGCGCGGAAATTTGACACCGCTTGATGCGGAAAGGGCGGCGCTTTTGAAGGCACCACCCGGGCCGGATTGACTTGTGTCCCAACTTCTAGTGCAAGGCCGTTAAGCCCTGATTAACCCTGTTTTTGCGGCCAAAAACCCGGTTTGGCGAGTCTTTTTAAGACCTTGGCGGAGGCTAAAAACCCCTCGGCGGCGGTTTCGTCAACTCCTGCGCTGGAACCTGCCCGAGGATTCTCCGAATCCCTCGATCAGGGCATCAAGGCCATCCATTTCGGCAAGCCGTCTTTTGACGTCGCGCAGCCAGTCCAGATTTCTCTCGCTGTTGTCCTGCATCAGCGCCTGCTCTGCGTCTTTCAGTTCTCTAAGTAAGGAGTGGGACTGGCGATGCAAGGCAACGAGCTGGTGCCAGGTGGCCAGAACATCGTCCTGCGCCGCGCCCGGGTGGGCACCCCACACATTCTTGGTCGTGATCGACCGCTCAACCCTTTGAATCTGCTCGGAATATCCGGCCCTGTCCAACGTCGCGCGCAACCGGGTGCTTTCCGCCGCCGGATCGTCGGTATGCGAATAATTTGAGAACGCGCCGATGATCCCGGCCCGCAGCTTGTGGGCATCGGGATGGGCCAGTTCCAAGGCGGCGATTTCCTCCAGATGATCATGCAAAAGCCAGGGGTGATGGAGCAGCGAGAGCAGGATCAGGGCCTCGCGCCGGGACAGCGCGCTGCGCTGTCCGCGCATCACCGAGGAGCCTGCAAGCTGCGGACTCGCGACCTGATAGGGCGAGCGGTTGATGGTGCGCGGACCTGTGGATAGGCCGCCCCGACCGTCCTTCCGGCCTGCCCCGCCGGGAGCAAATGCGGGATTCGGCGCAAAACGCCGCCCTGATTCGCCGCCGAAACCGCCGCCAAAACCGCCTTGCCCCTGACCGCGGAAACCGCCGCCGCCGCGCGGCCCGTCGCGGTAACCGCCTTGAGGGGCGAAAGCGTCGCGCAGCCGGTCGGAGAAATCCTGCTTGTAATAGCGCCGCACCACCTCGTCCTGAATGCTCTTGGTCAGGTCGTTGATGCGTGCTTCCAGCGCAGCGCGGCGCTCCGGCGTTGCGAAACTGCCGCCTTCGATCTCGCGCGACCACAGAACTTCCGCCAGCGGCCGTGCCGCGTTCAGAACTTCGTCGATCGCGGCGCGGCCGCCGGTGCGGGCGAGATCGTCCGGGTCCTGTCCCTCGGGCATGATCGCAAAACGCAAACTCTTTCCGGGCTTGAGATGAGGCAACGCCAAATCCGCCGCGCGCAGCGCCGCGCGCTGGCCTGCGCCGTCGCCGTCGAAACACAGGATCGGCTCGTCCGCCATCTTCCACAGCAGCGCAAGCTGGTTCTCGGTTAGCGCCGTGCCAAGCGGCGCGACCGCGCCGGGAAATCCGCTCGTGACCAGCGCGATCACATCGACATAGCCTTCGGCGACAATGAGCTGCGCGCCTTCATGCGCAGCCTGCCGCGCGGTGGCGATGTTGTAGAGATTGTCGCCCTTGTGAAAGAGCACGCCGTCGGCCGAGTTCAGATACTTTGCCGGCGCATCCTTCTCCATCGCGCGGCCGCCGAAGGCGATCACGCGATTGCGGGCGTCCGTAATGGGAAACATCACGCGGTCGCGGAGGCGATCGTAGGGAACGGGGATATCCTCGCCTGCGCTGAGCAGCCGTGCCTCGATCATGTCGTCGACCGAAACACCGAGGGAGCCCAGATGCTCCTTCAGCGCGAAACGTTCGGGCGGCGCATAGCCCATCCGAAACTGCAGTTGCGTGGCGGGCGAGATGGCGCGGTCGGCGAGATAGCCCCGCGCCTTCGCGCCGAGGCGGGACGCCAGCGTGTCGGCATAGAATTTCGCGGCGAGATCCATCACTTCATAAAGCGTCTTGCGGCGCTGCTCATGACGCGCGGCATCCGGCGTCACCGCAGGCAACGGCATTCCGGCCTGCGAGGCAGCGACCTCCACCGCTTCCACGAAGCCGAGGCCTTCAGTCTCCATGATGAAGTCGAAGATGTTGCCGTGCTTGCCGGTGGCGAAGCAGTGATAGAAGCCCTTCTGGTCATTCACCGTGAAGGACGGCGTCTTCTCCTGCTTGAAAGGCGACAGTCCCTTGTACTCCTTGCCCGCCCGCCGCAGCTTGACGCGCTTGCCCACGACTTCCGAAACCGGAAGCCGGGCGCGCAGATCTTCCAGGAATTGGGGCGTAAAGCGCAAAGTTTAAGACTCAAGGGTTTGCCAACCGATCATCCATATAGGGTCTCCGCCGCGAACCCTCCATAAGGGGGCATACGGACGGAGTTGTCCCCGTTGACCACAGCGGGAATCAGCCGGTCAGCGCACGGCGGTCCCGCCGGAACATGGCCGCCAGATAGTCCGCCACTGCCCGCACCCGCGGCAGGCGCGCCACGTCCTTGCGCAGAAGCATCCATATTTCGCGATCCGGCGGGTTTTTCGCCAGTTTCACCGGAACAAGACGGGGATCGTCGCCGCCGACATGCAAGGGCAATTGCGCAATCCCGAGTCCGGCGCGAGCCGCCGCCGCCTGGGTGGCCTGACTGTTGGTCCGCACGATAAACCGCGCCTGCGGAAACTCGCGGTTGAGCCAGGCCGCATCGGCGATGAAATCACTCTCCTCATCGAAACCGATCATGGCGGGCGCGGGATTTTTGCCGAGAGTCTTCGCGTAAGTGCGCGAGGCATAGAACGAGAAGGCGACGCTTGAGAGCCGCCGCGCCAGCAAATCGCTGTCCTTCGGCCGTCCGAAACGGATCGCGATGTCGGCCTCCCGGCGCGACAGGCTGATCACCCGCGATTCCACCACGATCTCAAGATCGATGCCGGGATGCTGTTTATGAAAATCGCCGAGACGATCGACCACGAAGCGCTCGGCCATCGACCCCGCCATGGTGAGGCGGACCAGTCCCGACAATCCCGCATCCGCTCCGGCCATATCGGCGCTCGCCTGCGCCGCCTCCTCCATCGCCAGCGCCAGTGCCTCGACACGGCGGCCGCGCGCCGTGGACACAAAGCCGTCGGCCTTGCGGTCGAACAGCGGCGCCTGCAATGCGGCCTCAAGACTGGCGACCCGGCGCGCCACAGTGGCATGGCTCACCTTCAGCGCCCGCGCAGCGGCCGACAGGCTGCCGTGACGGGCGAGAGCGAGGAAATAGCGAAGGTCGTCCCAGTCGGGGTCTGATCGTTTTTGCACAGGCATGGCGCAAATATAGACAATTTCGCACAGGCCATCCATACCCTATTGTCAGCACGCGTTGTTTCAAAGGAAATCGACCATGACCGCCCAATCGCTGCTTCAGATCGTCAAGGCTCCGCTGCATCCGAGCCCGCTCGACAAATCCGCTCTTGTCATCATCGACGCCCAGCTCGAATACCAGAATGGGAAGCTGCCGCTCGACGGCATCGACAACGCCGTTCTGGAAGCGGCCAAGCTCCTGAAGCTGGCGCGCGAACGGGGCGTGCCGGTGTTCCATGTGGTCCATCACAGCCCGGCAGGCGCGCCGCTGTTCGACGAGACCACGCCGCAGGGCGCGATCATGCCGCTGCTGACGCCAGCCGCAGGTGAAGTCGTGGTGCGCAAGACCCTGCCGAATTCGTTCGCAGGCACCGATCTCGATGCATTGGTGAAAAGCACCGGCCGCACCGAACTGATTATCGCCGGCTTCATGACCCATATGTGCGTCAGCGCCACCGCCCGCGCTGCAACCGATCTGAAATACCGCAGCACCGTGGTCGCCAACGCGACCGCGACCCGCGATCTGCCCGATCCGCTCGGCGGCACGATCCCTGCAAGCATCGTTCACCGCGTGGCGCTGACTGAACTGGCCGATCGTTTTGCGATTGTGGTGAAGGATACGGCGGCGCTGACGGCGGCAACGAAGGCAGCCTAATTACGAGTCCAGCTCATCAAACCGGCCGGACTTGATCCGCTCGCGCGTCTCGACCGGCCTGTTGTAGACGTACATCCATGTTTCGGCGGTCGTGCCGTCGGGGAGCGCGACGGTCTGAAGCTGGCGGACATACTGAGTCGGCTGCGGATCGGTGGGACCGCATCCCTCATAACGGTCCAAGGCGACCAGCAGATCGGTATCGGTCAGCTCAAAGAGATCGCCGAAGACCCATTCGTCCGGCGTGCTGGAGGGCACGGCGCCGGGATAATGCGTGATGCGGTAGAGCCGTCCGTTGTAGCGCGCTTCGCCCAGATGCCTCGCCTTGGCGGCGAGTTGTCCCGCCAATGGATGGCGGGAGCCGCGTCTCAGGGTGCCATAGACAAACAAACGCTCTGTCATCGCATTTAGCTCGCCTTTGCTTCAGTCACCTCATCGCTGACGACAACGAACTTGTTCAGCACCATCCGCCCGAAGGTGGTGGACAGCGCGACATCGGCCGCGTCGCGGCCGGTGCCCATCAGGATGCGGCCGATGCGCGGCTTGTTGTGACGCGCATCGAACGTATACCATTTGCCTGAAAGATAGACTTCGTACCAGCCTGAAAAATCCATCGGCGCCGGATCGGGC
Source organism: uncultured Afipia sp. (assembly GCA_964594185.1). GTDB lineage: Bacteria > Pseudomonadota > Alphaproteobacteria > Rhizobiales > Xanthobacteraceae > Afipia. The sequence goes on from CAZQMD010000259.1 coordinate 4,629, forward strand.
GGGATACCGATGTCGCCCATGTAGCCGGTGACGTAACGCGCCGGAATGTTCATGCAGCGGCACAGCGTCAGCGCCAGATGCGCAAAATCGCGGCACACGCCCTGCTGCTCCTGAAACACATCGAAGGCGGATTTGGTCGGCCGTGCCTGCTGGTAGTCGAACCGCACATGATTGTGCACCCAGCTGTTGATCGCCTGCACCCGCTCCCATCCCGGAGACGTATTGCCGAACTGCGACCATGCGAAATCGACCAGATGATCGGTCTCGCAATAGCGGCTCGCCATCAGATAGAGCAGCACTTCGTCCGGCAATTCCTCGACCGGCATCTGCCGCGCCTCCGGCACGAACGGGTCCGCCAGACCGGAGTCCCGCACCAGCGTACTCGCACGAAAGGTGATGCCGCCCGGTGGCGCGGTGAGCCGCCCGCAGATATTGCCGAAGCTGTCGTGAAAATAGCGGATGCGGACATCCGGCTCGGTCACGATCACCTCTTCCCCGACAATATCCCGCGCGCGTGACGGATGAATCCGCAACATGACCACCATGGGTGTTTCCGCGACGGCACCATAGGAAATCTCGAAACCAACCCGTATCAGCATGCCGCACTCTTTTGTTCATCGCCAACAGAAAGGACGTGAATGGTGACATCCATGCCAATATGTGCGTCGGCCGGTCCCATATAGGTGCCGTGCAGCGGCACTGCCTGATGCGGATCGCGCGCTACCGCGACGCGAATGAGATCGCGGCTGCCCACGATGCCGTTGGTCGGGTCGAACTCGACCCAGCCTGCGCCCGGCAGATAGGCGCGCACCCAGGCGTGGGTGTTGCCGCCGCCGACATAGCCATGGGCCTCGTCACCCGGAATGAAAATGTAGCCGCTGACAAAACGCGCGGCGATGCCGAGGCGGCGCAGCGCCTCGATCATGAACAGCGCGAAGTCGCGGCAGGTCCCGGAGCCAAGGCTCAAGGTGTCGAGCGGATGCTGGGTGCCGTGTTCGTGCCGCTTGCGATAGCCGAACGATGCCCGCACGCCATGAGTCATGCCCACCAGCAGGTCCAGCGTCGGCGTGCGGCTGCCGTTGGAGAGAAATTGCCGCGCCCACGCAGCCAGCGCTCCGTCCGGGTCGCTGTATTGCGGCGTCATCGACGACGTCAGGTCCGCCAGTTCGTCGGCGTCATAGGCGAAGGGGTAATAGTACGCATCGTCATCCGCCATCAGTTGGATGTTCTCGAGCGGATAATGCTCGACGGTAATGGTCGAATCGAACACCAGCCGGTCCGACTCCGTATTGAAATCGGCGATGGCGACGCTGTTGCCGAACACATCATGGATGCGGCGCAGCGACGACGGCTGCGGGAAAATATCGAGCCGCTCCGACAGCACATGGATGTCGTGACCGTCGCGCGGCCGAAACATCAGCCGGTGTTCACCGAACGCCACCGGGCGGTCGTAGCGATACTCGGTCTTGTGATGAATCGTCAGCAGGGGCATCGTCTCAAACGGGCCGATTGAATTCGTCTGCGAATCATACATGCTGTTTTTGCTGCATTTCCGGCTTAATATTGAGCTTGAATGCCGCTGAGATAGGCAACGAGAGCAAACACGCAAAAGACATGGCCCTGCCCGCTTCAGCCGACACTTTACGACTCCTTGGCGACGGCGAAGTTCCGCCCGTCCTTGAGGAAAATGCGGGCAGCCAGTCGCCGTTTTTCTTCACCTGCGATCATTACGGCCGCCTGATCCCCCGTGCGCTCGGCGATCTCGGCGTACCCGCCAGCGAGATGGAGCGCCATATCGCCTGGGATATCGGCATCGCCGAGGTCGCGACACTTCTTGCCAAGGAGATGAACGTCCATCTGATCGCGCAGCGCTATTCGCGCCTGGTGATCGACTGCAACCGGCCGTTCGACAGTCCAGGCTCCATTCCCCTGATCAGCGAGGCGACGGAAATTCCCGGCAACGGCGGTCTCGATGCGGTTCAGGTCGCCGCGCGCCAGCAGGCCGTATTCACGCCATATCATGCCCGGATCGCGCAGGCGCTCGACGCGCGCAAGGCGCAAGGCCTGCCGACCATTCTGGTGTCGCTGCATTCCTTCACACCGATCTATGCCGGCATTGCCCGGCCCTGGCACATCGGCACGCTGTATCATCGCGATGACCGGCTGCCGCATCTGTTGCGGGACAAGCTGCGCCTCGAAGGCGATCTCGTGGTCGGCGACAACGAGCCTTATGCGGTGAGCGATACGACCGACTACACGATCCCCGTGCATGGCGAAAAGCGCGGGCTGATGCATACCGGCATCGAGATCCGGCAGGACCTGATCGGCGACCAGTCCGGCCAGCACCAATGGGCCGAGCGCCTCGCGCGCGTCCTGCGCGAGATCGAGGAAGACCTCCACGCGGCAAAGCTGATGCCGGCCGAGTGAGAAATTCACGCCGGTATTTTCTGTCATGGCCGGGCTCGTCCCGGCCATCCACGTCTTCACTCAAGATCGCTTAAGTAAGTCGGGCCCGGCACAAGGCCGGGCATGACGAA
>CAZQMD010000260.1:0-7129 GCA_964594185.1 uncultured Afipia sp.
ACCAGAAGAAGCTGTTCTTCAACCTGCGCAAGGCGAAGAGCAAGATCTCCGCGCTTGAAGAGGGCGATCTTCGCCCCGATCAGGTGAAGCAGATTGCGACCTCTCTCGCCGCCACCGAGCAGGACGTTGTCGATATGAACCGCCGCCTCGGCGGCGATGCGTCGCTCAACGCCCCGATCCGAGACGACGGCGAGCCCGGCGAATGGCAGGACTGGCTGGTCGATACCTCGCCCAACCAGGAAGCCATTATGGCGGAGAACGAGGAGTTCGATCATCGCCGCAGCGCCCTGAATGGCGCGATGGGCGTGCTCAACAGCCGCGAGCGCCGCATTTTCGAGGCGCGCCGTCTGGCGGAAGAGCCGATGACGCTGGAAGACCTCGCCGCCGAATTCGGCGTGTCGCGCGAACGCGTGCGGCAGATCGAGGTCCGCGCATTCGAGAAGGTGCAGGCGGCGGTGAAGACCACCATCGCCAAGCAGGATCATGCGGCGCTGGAAGCGGCGTACTGATCTCTTCCATCTCGTGAGTTGCGAAAGCCGGCCTTCGGGCCGGCTTTTTCTTTTCCCCTCTCCCCGCTTGCGGGGAGAGGGTGGAGCAGGCGAGCGAAGCGAGAACGAGCCGGGTGAGGGGCCACGGTGCATTTGGCATTCCCCCTCCCCCGGATTGCTGCGCAATCCGACCTCTCCCCGCAAGCGGGGAGAGGTGAAAGCGCGTGGCATCCCCTCATCCGGAATAATTCTTGCAAAGCCGATGCCTGCAGCACGATGCTGCGAACAGGAATGCAAGGAGCAGTCATGACAGCAGGCCGGATGCAGACCCACCTGACGCGGTTCACGATTTTCACCAGCCTGCTCATATCGGCATCCGCCATCTCGCCATCCACCATCCTGAGACCTGCAATGGCCGACACCTGGCCTTCGCGGCTGATCAAGGCGACCATTCCGTTCGGCGCGGGCAGCGCGACCGACGTCGTGCCGCGCATGTTCTTTGAAAAACTCTCCGCCGAACTCGGCCAGCCGATTGTGGTGGAAAACCGCGCAGGCGCTGGCGGCACCGTCGGCACGGCCTCGGTGATCCGCGCCGAACCAGACGGCTATTCGATCCTGGCGCATTCCTCCGCGATCACCATCGCGCCGGCGATCTTCACCGATCTCTCCTATGATGCGAGCAAAGACCTCTCGTCCGCACTGATGATCGGCTACAGCGCCAATGTCATGATCACCTCGCCGTCGAAGCCATGGAAGACAGTGCAGGAGTACATCGCAGCCGCGAAAAAGCCGGATGCCGCGGCCAGCTTCGGCTCGGTCGGGATCGGCAGCGCGGTTCACATCAGCGCGGAAAAATTCCGCCTCGCCGCTGGCATCACGCCGACCCATATACCCTATCGCGGTGGCTCCGAAGTGATCGCCGACATTCTCGGCGGTCGGATCGATTTCTACTTCTGTCCGCTGGCGACCGCGCTGCCGCTGATCCAGAGCGGACAGGTGCGCGCCCTTCTCGTCTCGACGCCGAAGCGCGTCGCCGATCTGCCCGACGTGCCCGCACCGTCCGAAGTCGGTCTGAAAGACGCCGACAGCGCGATCTGGTTCGGTGTGTTCGTGCCGTCGAAGGCGCCGAAAGAGGTCGTCGACAAAATCTATGCGAGCGGCACCAAGGTGCTGGCGATGCCCGACATGCAGGCCGGACTTAAAAAGCTCGGCGTCGAGCCATGGCCGCTGAAGCCCGGCGAGATGGACGCGCTGGTCGCGAGCCAGACCGTTGCGAGCGCCGAACTCGTCAAGGCGGCCGGGATCAAGTAGGATTCCGGCGGTTTCGCCCGGATGGAAAGTTCGCAGATGCTTACGGTAAAGGCGCGGATCATCGATCCGGTGGCGTTCGCGCCTTTTGGTGAGGTCATAACAAGTCCGGACACGCTGCCGAATATCGATGCCTCGCGCGCGCTCGACAATCGCAGGGACGGCGCAAGCACCACGCTTTACACAACCATCGTCGCGCCGGTGACATTGCCGCTGACCCTGACCAGGATGGAGCGGCATCGCTATTCGTCGCAGACATTTTTGCCGCTGGATGCGAGCCGCTATCTTGTCTGCGTCGCGCCGCACGGAAGCAACGGACAACCCGATCCGGACGCGTTGCTCGCCTTCCTCGTGCCTGCGGGCACCGGCATCACCTACCGCGCCGATATGTGGCATCATCCGATGACGGCGCTGGACCGTGAGGCCCGCTTCGCGGTGCTGATGTGGCGTGACGGCAGCGCGGACGACGAGGAATTTATCGATCTCGCGCAACCGCTGCGGGTCGTGTGATGGGCCGAGCTGACAAATCTCCGGCTTTGCTGTGATCTCAATCCCGGTCGTCTCCGCGAAAGCGGGGACCCAGCCTTGAAAAATCCAGTTTCGCATGAAGCAAGAAATGGATCCCCGCTTTCGCGGGGATGACCGGAGCTTAGAATAGCACTTGTGGGCAAACTGAACCGCGTTGGTCATTGCGAGGAGCAGTTGCGACGAAGCAATCCAGCTTTCCTAAATCAAGAGTGGATTGCTTCGCTTGCGCTCGCAATGACGTTGGTCTTGGTCGTCACCCAGCTCTCTGCCCGCGAGCGGAAGAGGTGGAAGTAGAATTCGCCTTCGCGGCGCGATCACATCGAAAGACGTAGATGGCCGGGACAAGCCCGGCCATGACGATCACACGTCTTGCTTACTGAGTGATTCCCTACTCCACCCTTGCGCCCGCGAACTTCACCACCTTCTCCCATTTGTTGGTCTCAGACACGATGATCTTGCCGAAATCCTCCGGCGGGCCGATCAGCGGGATGCCGCCAAGCTCCGCGATCTTCTTTTTCATCTCGGGCTCGGCGAGGATCGCGTTGATCTCCTTGTTGAGCTTGTCGATGATCGGCTTCGGCGTTTTCGCCGGCGCGCCCATGCCGAACCACGCGCTGGCCTCATAACCCTTCACGGTGTCGCCGACGGTCGGCACATCTGGCAATTCAGGCGAACGCTGCTCCGTCGTCACCGCCAGCGCGCGCAACGTCCCCGCCCGGATGTGCTGGATCGCGGAGGGCATGTTGTCGAACATCACCTGCACGCGGCCGCCGATCATGTCCGTGATCGCGGGCGCTGAGCCGCGATACGGCACATGCTGCATTTCGACACCGGTCATCGCCTTGAACAGTTCGCCCGACAGATGGATCGACGTGCCGTTGCCGGATGACGCCATATTGACCTTGCCGGGATTGGCCTTTGCGTAAGCGATGAATTCCGCCACCGTCTTGGCAGGGAAATCGGCGGGCACGATCATCACATTCGGCACCCGCGCGATGCCCGCCACCGGCGCGATGTCGCGGATGAAATTGAAACTGAGCTTCGCATAGAGCGAGGCGTTGATGCCGTTAGCGGGATTGACCAGCAGAACCGTGTAGCCATCGGGATCGGCATTCACCACGGATTCGGTGCCGACATTGTTGCCCGCGCCCGGCTTGTTCTCGATCACGAACTGCTGTCCCAGCCGTTCCGACAAGCGCTGGCCGATCAGGCGCGCCAGAATGTCGGTGGCGCCGCCGGGCGGATAACCCACCACCCACTTCACCGGACGCGACGGATAGTCCTGCGCATGAGCGCCAGTCGAAAGGAATGCAGCAAAGCCCATCGCGATCAGCCCGATCGCGGCGCGTCGTGAAGCCATTTCGTTACCCTCTTGTTTCCCCGGCTGCCGCGACTTGGCGCGCGGTCAGCATGTGTTGATGGACAACACGCGAGCGTAACAAGGAAAAACGGCGGCGAACAAGGTGAAGGATGCGCGCGGCCCGCTTATGGCAGCGCACAAGAGCAGGCGCGGCGTACCGGGTTACAGATAATCGCGGAAGTAATCGGCCAGACTGTCGTCGTCATTGGTCATGCCGAAATCGATCGGCTGTTCCATCAGGAGCGCGCTGGCCTCGGTCTTGTAATCGGGCGAGACGTCGTCGACACCGGGCAGCGGCTGGCGCAGGATTTCGAGATAGGATTTGTAGTTGTCCAGCGAGCCGCTGAAGATACAGTTGCAGACGCCGGGATCGGCATAGACATACCGCGGCGTGCCGCCCGCCTTGTGGATCACGAAGCGATGCGGGGGCAGCGCCCTCAACGCGCGCTGGCCGACGGCGTCATTGGCAAGCTGAATTTTGAACCCGGCCGAGCGCAGATAGAATGCGTTCTTTTCAAGAAACGGCTTGCTCGGCGCAGCACGCTGCGCCGCCAGCGGCAACGCCAGCACCATCATCGCCATCATCGCCATGGCGGCGAGCAAAGCGGCCAGATGCTGCGGGGGCCGGGACATCGTTGCCGAAAACATCATTCAATCCTCACAAAAAAATAAACAAAGTCAGTTGGAGCCGCGCGGCGATTCAATTGCGGTCAGTTCGTCCGGCCTTCAGGCTTCGGCATTCCCATCGCCAGCGCATTGTTGAGCGTGTCGCGCAGATTTACCGCGGCGGCCGCCGTCATGCGCAGATGCGTCACGGCCTTGATCCGGCTGGCGACCTTGCCATGCGGCGCGGAGTCGATCAGCCCGGTGGCCAGCATCACATTGATCAGGCCGTTGTTGTTGCCGAATGTCGGACACACCTCGAAGTAGACGACCGGGGCGTCCATGACGCCTTCGATCGGAACAAAGTTTGGATCAGACGAAGTTGCGGGCGTATCTGTCATCATTTTTCCTTGAATTGTGTCCGTTTGAATTGTGCTCGCGGCCCGGCTGCATCACGTCCGCGTTTACGATTTTGACGTTGGTGTGAAGCATGCATCGCGGCGCGGGGATTGTCTATTCAGCGGCACAAGATGTGGTGCGATTCCGGTCTCGAATCGTCAAAGTGCGCTGCGGTATCGTTACCTGTTTTGAAGAAAATGTGACTGGAGCTTTTCCAAGTTCACATCGGTGTATGCGCATTGCAAATCGCGATACAGACTCACATCTGCCCCATTGCGCAAGCACGGTCCGCCCGCTCACGAAGAGCGCGACGGCAGAGAGATCACCCGATGCCGACGCGCTTTGAAATGCCCAAGATTTGAAATGCCCAAGAGGAGAAGCGCATGGTCAGTCGCCCGCAGAACAACCTCAATGGAACATTCGATCCGGACTACGTCGCGACGCTGAGGAGAATTCTCGATATCGCCGTCGAACAGATCGCACTGGAGAACCGTACCCCCGCCACCAAGGCAAAGATGGCTCAGACCATTGTCAGCCGCGCCGCCGATGGCGTGACCGATGCCGGCGATCTGGTGTCCAGCGCCGTGCGCGTCGGGGAGACCCGCGCAGCGTGAACGCTCTTTTGAAATTGATGCGAGTTACGACGCCGCGCTCTTCGGCGCGGCGTGTGGTTTTTCCGCGTCCAGCCGCGGCGCATTGGTCGCGAACTGCTCGTCCTGCGGCATCGACAGCAGCACCCCGCTGGTTTTGGCCTGATCGATCACCTGCGCCAGCAGCCTGAGCCCGAGCGGCGCCAGCGCCCGCTCCCACAATTCGCGCGCGGTCTCGTTCTTCTTCACAAACACCCAGTCCTGCGCGGCGATCGCACCGGCATCGAGCCGGTCCGAGAGATGATAGATCGTGCCGCCGGCGATGGCGTCGCCTTCCTTGATGGTCCACTCCACTGCGGCAATACCGCGATGACGCGGCAACAGCGAAGGATGGTAGCCGATGCCGCCATGCTTGGCGGCTTTCAACGCGTCCTGACCGACAAGCGCGTGGCTGTGGGCGGTGACGATGAGATCGGTACCGGGCGCGATCTCCGACGCCACGATCAATTTCGGCTTCGCCTGCACCACGACTTCGATCCCGGCGGCGCGGGCAGCCGCAGCAAGGCGGTCTTCGCCGTCAGCGACCACGACGCGGATCACCTCGATGCCGTGGCCGCGCATCATGTTCAGCGTCTCCACGCCAAAGTGGCGCGAGCCGGCAAGCGTGATCTTCATGAAGTTACTGCCCCCAGGCGGTGAAAGCTTCGTTGAATGCGCGCTCACCCGGCGCGCCCTTCTCGATGGCGATGATCGAACGGCGCTGGTTGGCATAGACCAGCGGAATGTCGAACCAGGAGCGTTCCTTCAGAAGCTGAAGGTTGCGCGCCTTGTCGGCTTCGACATTCGACAGCCCGACCAGGAAGAAGCCATCAGTGACCTTGACCGCGAGACCGGCCAGCGGCGTACCGCGCGCCTGCTCATTGGACTTCATCAGGATGCCGGGCACGTTGGCAATCGTGGTGCCGAAGTCGGGCGGCAACACGAAGGTGAGTTCGGCGGTGTGGCTCGCAGGCAGCGACGCATCGGTGTTGCGCCGGATCGAGAGCGACATCTTGATCTTGCGCTCGGGAATATCGATGTCGGCGCGCACGCCGATGTCCGGCGGCTGACCGGCCGGCACCTTGACGGGTTCCGTGCGCCAGATCACCGAGCCGACATACTGCTTGCCCTGCGGAGCCGAGGGATCCTCGTCATAGAGCACCACGCGCTGTGCCACCGGCGCAATCGTCTGCGAACCGGGCTGGCCCACCCTGTCGGTGATCTTCGGCCGCGTGCCCGCCGCATCCTTCGGCGCGGTGTCGGCCTGCTGCTGCGCCGGTTTCGTGGTCAGCGACTTGATCAGCGAGTAGGCCTTAGGCCCGCCCCAGACCGCGCCGCCGATCGCGGCGACAGCGACACAGACCCAGATGGCGGTCTTGAGCGGAAAGCCGCGGCGCGTGCTTTCCGGTTCATCGCGCGGGGCGATGCGCGCACGCGGCCGGTCGTTCGGCTGATAGCGTCCGGCTTCCTCGACGGATTCGTCGTAGCTGTAGGGCGCACCGAGCTGGTCGGGGAAATCCTGCGCCTGGCTGCGCCGCGCCGAACGGGTCGCCGCGCCAAGATCATTGGCGTCCGCGACCACGTCGCGCATGCCGGAACCCTGCGGCGAACGGCGTTGCGCCCGGGCGTTCTCGGTAAAATCGTCCAGCAGGCGGCTGTCGTCGGTGCGCTGGTCGCGCGCACGAACGTCGCGCATCGACGTCGGCAGGCCCTGTTCGACCGGCGGCTGGGCGCGGGTCAGCGGCGGAGGGTGGTAGCCGCGCAGGATGCGGGGCGGACGTGGCGCCTCTCGCGCTCCACCCGCTTCGGGCGGT
>CAZQMD010000261.1:0-7088 GCA_964594185.1 uncultured Afipia sp.
TATCAAAAGGATGAGGCCCCTGATGAGAATCAGCAGGCCGATCGTCACCATCACCATCGCGAAACTGGACTCGCCGACGAGACGCGAAAAAAAGATGCGCTCGATGATAAGCCCGAATATCGCCGATACCGCCATCGCCAGCGGAAGCGCCACGAACAGTGGCAGTCCGGTTTGGATCACCATCCACCAGACGATGAAGCCGCCGAACACGACGAGCTCGCCTTGCGCAAAGTTGAACACCTTCGACGCGCGGTAGATGACAATGAAGCCCATCGCGATAAGGGCGTAAAGGAGCCCTACCAGCGAACCGTTGATCAGGTAATTCAGAAAGTCGATCATCATGACATCCCGGCCATTTTGCGCCGCGCCTGCACCGCCGTGGCGACCAGAGGGGCCGCGTCGACGGAATGAATCAGCACGTTGGCCGCCATCGTTCCGCGGCGTCCATCCTGGTAGGTGACGGGGATTGAGAGCGCCACGCGATCTTTGCCGGCGTAGAGGCCGTCGATCAATTCTGCATAGCGTTGCACCAGAAATTCACGTCGTAGCTTGCGCGTGCGGGTCAATTCGCCCTCGTCCGGATCGAGTTCCTTGGGAAAATTCGCAAATCGCCGGACTTGTGCATGATCGGGCAGAAATTTGTTGATGCGGACGATCTCTTCGCGGATCAAATCGGCTACGGCTGTCATTTGCGAGAGGTCGGCGAATGTCGAATAAGCCAGCCTGCGTTCCTCCGCCCACCGCGATACCACACCCATGTCGATATTGATCAACGCTCCGATGTAGTCCCGCGACGCGTCGCCAAGCGTCATGATGTCCTTGATGAACGGACTGAAGCGCAGCCGCGTTTCGATGAATTGCGGTGGATAGCTTTGACCGGAACTCAGCTTGGCGAGATCCTCGATCCGCTCGAGGAAAACCAACTCGCCGGAGGTAGTGACGGAAACAGCGTCGCCGGTCCGGTACCATCCGCCATCTATTCGTTCGGTGGTCTTGTCGGGCTTGCCGAAATAGCCCTGAAAGAAAGATCCACCGCGTACGAGCAGTTCGCCGTCCGGTGAAACCTTCCATTCCAGCGCCGCTGTTGCGGGGTGGGCTTCAAGCCAGTGGCCGACGGTTTCGAGGTCGTAGCGTTCGCCCTTGTGAATCGTCATGATGCCGATCTCGGTCGAACCGTAAATATTGCGCAAGGGTACGCCGATGGCGTGAAACAGCCGGAACACATCGGGCGCCATGGTTGATCCGCCGCTCAGCGCGACCTTCACGCGCGTCAGGCCGAGCTTGTCGCGCAACGGCTTCAGAACCAAAGTCTCCGCGATCGGAAATGCCAAGTGGGCTGCCAATGGTACCGGCTTGCCGTCGAGCCGAGCGACGTTGACCTTGCGTCCGATCTTGACGCCCCATTCGTAAATGCGGCGGCGGATTGGCCCCGCGTCGAGCATCTTTGCCTGGATCGTCGAGGCCAGGCTCTCCCATTGCCGGGGTGCGAACACCATCGCCTCGACCGCGAGTTCGCGGAGATTGGCCAGAACCTGCTCCGGCGACTCCGGAAAGTTGACCACCAGCGGCAAGGTGACGCCGATCGTAACACCGAACAATTGTTCGGTGACCCAGGCAGGCGCAATGTAGGTGAGGTAATCCATGCCCGGCGTCAGGTCGGTGCCGTTCACCAATCGATGCGCGTTGTCGATCAGATAACGGTGCGTGATAATGACGCCTTTGGGACGCCCCGTCGTGCCGGATGTGTAGGACAGGATGGCGATGTCGTCAGGCTGGCCCAATGCGACAAGGCTATCGAACAACCCCGGCTCGGCGGCGTTCCGCTTGCGTCCCTCGTCTTCCATGTGCTCGAGCTTCATGAGGCTCGGCTGCCGGTAAGACCACATGCCGGTATCATCCCAGTAGATCAGCCTGCGCAATGTCGGGACGCTGCCGAGTACTGCGAGCCCCTTGTCAATCTGCTCCTGGTCCTGGCCTACGAAGTAAACCGCCTGACTGTCGTTCAGGAGGTACTCGATTTCACCGACTGTGAGGTCGGGGTAGAGCGAGACGACCTTGCCGCCGAGCGAGAGCACGGCAAGCTCCATCCAAAAATTCTCGGGCTCGTTTTCGCCGATGATGGCGACCGTCTCGCCGCGCGCAAACGACATCGATTGCAATCCAACCGCCAGGTTGCGGACGCGCTCGAGCACGTCGCCGTAACGGAACTCACGCCAGATGCCCCGATACTTGTGACGCGCGATTAGCCGCTCGGGCTCCGCCGTGGCCCGGTCGACGAATGCCTGCGGCAATGTTTTCATTGGTGTGGCGGCTGAGGTCATTTTTCGCCCAGGTAAGCTTTCATGACCAGCGGGTCCCGCTGAATCTGGGCGGGCGTTCCGGTCGCGATCATTTTCCCGAAATCTAGTACGTAGATGCGGTCCGCGAGGTCCATGACCACACCCATATCGTGCTCGACGAGTACGACGGGGATGCCGCGCGCCTCGCGTACGTCGAGGATGAACCGGGCGAGGTCTTCCTTTTCCTCGTTGTTCATCCCGGCCATCGGCTCGTCCATCAGCAGAATTTTCGGTTCCTGCGCGAGCGCGCGGCCGAGGTCGACACGCTTGCGCAAGCCATATCCAAGTGTTCCGACCGGCTGATGGCGGATCGATTCGATTTCCAGCAATTCAATGATTTCCTCGACGACCTCGCGGTGCTGCGCTTCCTCCTTTTGGGCCCAGTGAAAATGCACGAAGGCCTGCAAAATCGAACTGCGCATATGCATGTGCCGCCCGATCAGGATGTTCTCGATCACGGTCATGCCGGGAAAGATGTGCGTTCCCTGAAACGTCCGCGCCAATCCGGATCGCGCGATTTGATGGACGCTTCGGCCGACCATCTGCTCACCATCGAACACGATGCGGCCCTGCTGCGGTCGATAGAAGCCGCTCATACAGTTCATCAGCGAGGTTTTGCCGGCGCCGTTGGGGCCGATAACCGCAATGAGCTCGTCGGGCCTGATCTCGATCGAGACTTCGTTCAGGGCGACAACGCCGCCGAACGACATTCGCAGACGGTCTGCGGTCAGCATCGGCCGCATACCGCTCACGTTGGGCTCCGCATGGGTCGCCGCTTCGGCGCTCATGTCTCCTCCGTAGTCGCGCAGTCGTTCAAAGCGCGCGCGTAGTTATTTTCGTTGCGTTATGACCAATCAGGCATAATACTTACTTGCAAGTCAAATAGATTTTTGACGCTTTTCATGCGACCAATTCACGGCGTGAACGAATGCTGGGCAACCCCAATCTTGCTGTGCAACTCCGTACCCAGTTCAAATTGCCCGTTCTGGTTGGGCCGATGTTTCTCGTATCGGGTCCCGACCTTGTCATCGCTTGTTCCCAGGCCGGCGTCGCGGGCTCTTTTCCGACCCTTAATGCGCGGTCGACGGCAATCCTGGATCAATGGCTCGCGAGGATCACGGCCGAGTTGCAGCCGGACGCGGCTCCCTATGCAGCGAACCTGATCGTCCATCCAACCAACACCAGGCTGGCGGAAGACGTCGATCTGGTCGTCAAACACAAGTCGCCGCTGGTGATCGCCAGCGTCGGAAATCCGGGTCGTGTTGTTGCCGCGGTAAAGAGCTACGGCGGCTTGGTTTTCTCCGACGTCGCCTCGCTCAAACACGCCCAACGCGCGGCGGAAACCGGCGTTGATGGTCTGATTTTGTTGTGTGGCGGCTCCGGCGGCAACACCGGTTGGCTCAACCCCTTCGCATTCGTCACCGCCGTTCGTAAATTCTTCGCCGGACCCCTTGTTCTCGCCGGGGCGATCTCGAATGGCCGCCTGATCCATGTTGCGGAAGAGCTCGGCGCCGACTTCGCCTATGTCGGTACGCCCTTTATCGCGGCGACGGAGAGCATGGCGGCGGATGATTACCGGCAAATGCTGATCGAGAGCAACGCCGACGACATTCAGCTGACGGCCGAAGTCACTGGCATACCCGCCAACATGCTCCGCAAAAGCCTCGAACGCAGCGGCTTCAGGCCGGAGCCGAAGCATGACGGTTTCAATCTCCTGAAGGAGATCGAGACGCTGAAGGCATGGCGGGATATCTGGAGCGCGGGGCAGGGCGTTGGCGATGTCGAGCGTGTCGAGCCGGCTGCGGGCGTGATCGACCGCATGACGCATGATTACGATGCGGCGCGCGCAGCAAGCCAGCAACGGGCCGCGCGCAGGTTCGCTTCAGTCGGCAGTCAATAGCTCGCGGGACGGCTCTCGTCCGCTTTTGCCTTAACGGCTCAAGGTGGGGGCCGATCCCACGGATATACGCAATATCCAGCAACCGCGGGATACGCTCTTAGGCTAGGGCGAAACGGCGTGGTCGAGAAGGTCTGTAAAAACCTTCGCGATCTCCGCGCCGCTTTTCGGTCCGTCCTTATCGAACCACCGTGCCATCCAGTTGACCGCACCCATGAAGAAAAACACGGTCAATTTTGGATCGACCTGCCGTATGCTGCCGTCGGCCATGCCCTTCTCGATAATCGCCTGCATCTGATGCTGCGCCTTGTCACGGCGCGCGGCGACGATCTTGCGGTTGGCGGGATCGAGCGCCTGGAATTCGACGAGGACGGCGCAATCGCCGATCTCGCTGTTGTGCGACTCGATGAATTCCTTCGCAAACGAAAGCAGAATTTCACGGCCGTTCCTGCCGGTCTTGTACGCGTGCTCGAACGCGCGATCGCCGAGATCCTGCGACAGCATATGGCACTCGAACAGGATTTCCTGCTTGTTCTTGATGTAATAATAGAGCGCGGGCTTGGTCACGCCAAGCGTCTTGGCGACATCGTCGAGCGACGTCGCATGATATCCTTGCGAGCTGAATGCGCGCGCCGCCTCTTTCAGCAAGGCGGTTCGCTTCAGATTGAATTGCTGGTCGCGGGTCTGAACGGTGTCGTTCCACGCGGCAAGCTGACGGTCACGGCCAGACACCACCACTCCTAGAATTTCATTGCGAGAACAGCAGCGCTGATCCCGGCACAATTGAGCTGATTCGGTCAGCTTTTATCAACGCGAATACCCATCGCAAGTCAAAGATTGCGGGCGATGATGAGTTTCTGGATGTTGCTGGTGCCCTCGTAGATCTTGCAGACACGGACATCGCGACAGTAACGCTCCACCGGGAAATCCCGCAGATAACCGTATCCGCCATGAATCTGCAGCGCCTCGGAGCACACTTTCTCGGCCATTTCGCTGGCGAACAGCTTCGCGATGGCAGCCTCCTTCATGCAGGGCAGGCCGGCCTCGAGCAGGCGCGCGGCATGAATATAGTATTGTCGGGCGATATCGACCTGCGCCGCCATGTCGGCGAGAGCGAAGCTGACGCCCTGCAGCTCCATGATCGGTTTGCCTGCGACCTCACGTTCGCGCGCATAATGTATGGCTGCTTCGAGAGCCGCCTGCGCGATTCCGACCGCCTGCGCAGCGATGGCGATGCGGCCGTCGGAAAGACCTGACATCATGATGCCGTAGCCGCAATCGAGCGTGCCGAGGATGTTTTCCTTGGGAACGCGGAGGTCGTCGAGCTGGATCTGGGCGGTATGCGCGGTCCGCTGCCCGAGTTTTTCCTCAATGCGACTGACTATGTAGCCTTTTGCAGGCGGCTCGACCAGGAAGGTGGTGAAGCCGCGCTTGCCTGCACCCGGATCGGTGCGCGCGACGATGATCGCCACGCCGGCCTCGCTGCCGTTGGAGATGAACTGCTTGGTCCCGTTGATCACGAAATCATCGCCGTCGCGGCGCGCCGAGGTTCGAAGTGCCGATGTTTCGGAACCAGCCTGCGGCTCGGTAATCAGGAAGGCGCCGATCTTGTCGCCGGAGGCAAGCGCAGGAAGCAGTCGCTGCTTTTGCTCGGCAGTGCCGTTTTTCGCAATGACATGAGCTGCGCCGAGATTGTGAACGTGGACGATCGTTCCGACCCCGCCGTCGGCGGCGGAAAGTTCCTCGATGGCGAGACAATAGGCGAGAAAGCCAGATGCCGAGCCGCCGTATTCCTCGGAGACGGTCATGCCCATGAAACCCTGGGCGCCGAGAACTCTCAGCTCCTCGGTCGGCCACGCCGAGGTGCTATCACGCTCGGCTGCAGTTGGGGCAAGGACATCCCGTCCAAGTTGGCGCGCCGTGTTGCGAACCATGCGCTGCTGTTCTGACAAAAACGGCTCCGAACCTGTATCGCTGAAATGCTTGTTCATGGTCGCATCCCATCCGCAATTAAGGCCGCAGAGTTGCGGCATGCAATTTACGAGAGGATACATTAATTTACCCGTGGGTCAAATTTCGGTCATGCGCGCGCCGGTTTTCAAATGCCTTCAACTCGTTAGTCGACCCTGAAGAACCGGGATTTCAGGCTGACATGAGCCGCAGTCCGAGGCTGGGCCGAGCTAGGATTTTGAACAGCAGAAGGCTCAGCCGGTTGATGAGGCGGCGGAAGTTTTATCCGACGGCAGCAAGGACGGAATTGGTGGCGTTACCGTCGCGATACCAAAGGTAATTGCGGCCCATTCGGGGTTCGGATTTGAGATGGCCGATCACCGGCTCGACGACGGAACGAACGCCGGCTGTGCATCTCGCGCTTGATCTGTGGCGTTACCCGCCGCTTCTAGCCTGACGTAAACACCCTGAACTTGTAATCCGGCGGGGCGTTGTGGCCCGATAACCCTTGTCGAGGAGAATGCGCGCGATGGTGTTGCCGATCAGCGCCTCTATCTCGGGGATGACGGTTGCGAGCGCGTGGCCGTCATAGCGGTTGCCGGGCAGCGCCTTCGCATGGATCACGAACTGACAGCCATCGGGTGGCATCGTTGCCTTTGCAATGTCGATCTGGCGGGCGCGCGAGGCAAAGACGGCCGCAACCTTTGGTTCGGCGCGTTGGGCGGCGGCTTCAGAACTGCGGGCCGCGCAGCTCATGGACCAGGATGGCGTCGTGCTCGGCCGGTTCGGCCGCCATTACCTTCGCCACAATGGACCAGAGCACGTCCTGTGTTTCGCGCCGACCCGGAGCGGCAAGGGCGTCGGCCTTGTCATTCCGACCCTGCTGACCTGGCCGGGCAGTT
>CAZQMD010000262.1:0-7070 GCA_964594185.1 uncultured Afipia sp.
CCCCTTCACGTCCACCTGCCGATGCAAATGCTCCGGCGTGATGACGCCCAGCGGGCCGACCTCATACACGCCGGCATTGTCCACCAGCACGTCGATCGGCCCCAGCGCCTTGACGCTCTCCGCGACCACGGATTTCGCGGCCTTCGGATCGGCGAGATTGCCGCCGACGGCCACCGCCTTGCCGCCCTTGGCCTTGATCTTCGCCACCACATCGTCCGCGCCCTGTTTGCTCGACGAATAGTTGACGGCGACGCTCGCGCCTTCCGCCGCCAGACGCAGCGCGATTTCCGCGCCGATGCCTTTCGATGCGCCGGTGACCAGCGCGACCTTGCCTTCGAGTGTCTTGGTCATGATCGTGTTCCTTGAATGTGTCATCCGAACCACCGGCGATCCCGCTGCGGGCCGCTGCTTCAATGTTTCGGTAGTTCGGAAATATTGAACTATTGAACCAGTTCAAGGGGCGGCCTATATTATTTTCATGGTCCAGTTCGTTCATCCCGCGCGGCAGGATATTACGCTGGCCGGCATCCTCGCCGCGCTGGCCGATCCCGCTCGGCTGATGATCGTCAAGGGATTGATCGGCCAGAAGGACTGCATGTCCTGCACGCAGGCGGGACCTTGCAACATGGCCAAGTCGACACTATCGAACCATTTCCGCGTGCTGCGCGAGGCGGGGCTGATCCACACCACCAAGCAGGGCGTCGAGCATCGCAACGCCGTGCGCGAGGCCGATATCAACGCGCGCTTTCCGGGGCTGCTGAAATCGATCCTCAAGCACGCGGACGAGTAGGCGGCTGCGATGGCCGCGCAGCCGCGCGGTTGCGTTCTAGTAGCGGAAATTCACGCCGGCCCGGACGATGTCGTAGGCATTGCTGAAGTTCACATTGGCAAAGCCGTTGCCGGTCGCGGGGCTCTGGACGTTCAGCTGGATCGTCTGGTCGCCGAGGTCGATGTGGAGATATTCCGCCTTCAGCGTGATGTTGGGCCAAATCGCATATTCAAGGCCGCCGCCTGCGGTCCATCCGGCGGAGGTCCGTGAGGCCGCGCCGGACAGACAGGTCGAGAAGCCGTTGCAGATGATCGTTGTTGCCGCGCCGACGTTCCAGCCGGTGGCGTGAACGATCGAGATCGCGGCCTGTCCCTTGGTTTCGCCATAGGCGAGGCCCGCCGTGGCGAAGGCGAGCAGCCGGTCGGTGACGAGATAGCCGAGGCGCGCGCGCACCGTGCCGAACCACTGGAGCTGATGCGAGGAGGTTGCGCCGAGATCGACGCCGCCGCCGCTGTCGGGGGCTGCGAAAAGCGCGCTGCTCTTCAGGTCCGCGTATTGCAGGTCGGCTTCGAAGCCGGCGATCCAGCTCGGCGCGACCTGCCAGTTGTAACCGAACTGGCCGCCGCCAACGAAGCCGGACATGCGATGCGCCTGGCGATAGGCGGGATGATTGGTGCTCGGCCCCTGCAGCGACTGATCGACAAGCCCGTCGGTGAAGAATGTGCCGGCGCCCGGAAGTGTTCCGAACGAATCGCCGGTGAACGCGGCGTCCTTGTCCTGCCAGCCATAGCCTGCGTTGAGACCGGCATACCATCCGGTCCAGCTGTAAACCTTTGCCGGTGGCGCTTTCAGCGGAAGGTCGGCCGCGAAGGCAGGCGATAATACGGCGGTGGAGAGAATGGCGGCGGCAATCAATGGCTTCATACTGAAATGCTTTCTGAATCGGTCCTCATCGGTTGTCTGATGTGCGGGATTCCGTTTCGCGTGTCTTGCACGCGGCGGAACAGCGGTTGCACGGGGCGGCAGGCCGGCAGGATTCGTGTCCGATGTTGCGCCGTTACAACGATGCGCAGCGTGCATGACCTGAATTGACCTGAGCGGCACCCGGCTTGACCGGTGCGGCTGTTTTGCCTGTTTTCGCGGCGAGGCCGGGCGCTACAGTCCGCGCGCGAGTGTGGTACTAGGGAACCTCATTGCGAAATGGCAGGCGGTTATGTCGAAGGTCGATTACTCGTCGGATCAGCTTCCCACCCATCTGAATGACAAGGCGCGCTTCCAGCTCTGGCGCGACATCTGGCTCGAACAGCTCGGCGCGGCCGATATCAAGCACGACGAGGACAAGCCGTTCGCGACATCATCCAGAAATGTCATGCTCGGCAATCTGGGCGTCAGCCGCTTCAGCACGACGACAAGCCACTATGTGCGCACGCGCAAGCATGTCGCCAACGACCGCGACGACATCTACATCGGATTTTATCGCAGCCCCAGGCCGCAGATATGGACCGCGGGACATCACGACCTGTCGATGAAGACCGGCAGCGTGATGGCCTACAATATCGCGCAGCCGTGTTCGAGCTTCACCGATGGCGTCACCTCGTGGGTATTGGCGTCGATTCCGCGCGAGCAGATCCTCAGGCTGGTCCCACATGCCTACGATCGCTCCGTGACGGCGCTCGACGGGTGCGATCCGGTCGTGCGGCATCTCGAACGCACCATCGATTTTCTGCTCAATGCGGATGAACTCTATGAATCGCAGCCCCTGATGCATCATGCGGAAACGATGCTGGCCGATCTCATCGCGCTGGCGCTCGGCGCGCGCGGCGATGCGGCTCATGTCGCGCAGGGACGGGGGCTGCGTGCCGCGCGCCTGCGCGAGCTGCTGGCGATTGTCGGGGCGCGCTTTTCCGATCCATCTCTTTCCACCGGCGCCATCGCCGGCACGCTCGGCCTGTCCGAGCGTTATGTCCGCGATCTCCTGTTCGAAAGCGGCCAGACGTTTTCGGAGCGCGTGCTGGAATTGCGGCTGCAGAAGGCGCGGGCCATGCTCTCCGACCTGCGGTTCGACAGGCTGAAAGTGTCGGATATCGCGCTGGCCTGCGGCTTTAACGAGGTGACCTATTTCAACCGCCGTTTCCGCGTGCGGTTCGGCTGTTCGCCGACGCAATATCGCGGCGGGCTGTGAGGCGCAGGCGCGCGCAAGTGCTCAAGCCTGCTTGAAGTACGGTCGTCCGCGGACGTGCAGCATCACGATGGGTGTCGCCATCAGAAGCGCGCCATAGACAAAGGCGAGCAGGACATGCGACGTGGTGAAATCAGGCGCCGCCAGCAGCTTTCTGAAAATCGCGATCCCCAGCGGATAGAACAGCACGACGGCGGTGAATACCCCGGGCGACCAGCGCCCACGCGTGACGATCATCGGCAGGATGTGGAAGAACGTCGCGTTGATCAGCATCAGCGCGGCAAAGGTGCCGACCGCCATCGGCATGGTCGCGGCGACTTCACCCTGCACGATACCGAGCACGATGACGACGCCGTTGGTGATGTAGAAATCACCCCATTCCACCGGCAAGCGGATCACCGCGCGCGCCCAGTTGCGCCAGTCGAACATGTATTCTTCGATCATATGGATGGCGTAGGCGCCGAGCGCCAGCCACGCGAGCTCCGTCAACGTCATTGGCCCCTCCATCATTGATGTGTGAGACGATATCCGAGCCGATCACGAGCGCAATGGCGAAAACAAAAGCCCGGGCGTTTCCGCCGGGGCTTTGAATTTCATGGTCAGCTTCGAATGCTGAATTGCGGCGGTCACCACGTCATCGGGATTCCATGCGGGCATTCAGGGGTGCCTCGCGCACCGGCCGATGAACTTCGGCTAAAGTCAAATGCGTCGCCAGACGCGCCGGTTTAGGGTTGAATGTGACACGGGGTATTTGGCGCAAATCGATTTATGTGAAAAGGCGGCGGTCATGAGCATGGGAATCTATTTGCTGACGGACGCAGCAGTGCCGACGACGCAGGCGTGGCAGGACGCCATCGACGCGCTTGGATTTGATGTCCGGTTTGTGGATCAGCAGCCGCTGCAGGCGACCGAAATCCGGCTGCGCGTCGCGTGCCAGGGCAAGCCGGTTCTTTTTGAGATCGAGCGCGTCAGTCTCGCAAGGGTGCGCAAGATGTTTCCGGACGTCGCGTTTCCGGACGGCATGTCCTGCGTGCATGCCCTGTATTGGAACAAGACCCTGGAAGGCGGACTCGCGGCCTATCAGGCGGCCGCAGCCTATCTCGCTCTGGTCAAGGGGCTGATGACCGACACCGAGGAATGCAAGTTCAGGACACCGGACGGCGCGATTGAACTGGCCCGCAAGATGTCCGCCGAGATGCCGATGCTTGAAGCGGCGATGGCAGAGATTCTTGCGAAGATAGCCGCGCAGCCGCGAAATTAGACGGGCAACATTTTTGCCGCGAAGTCAGTGCCAGCCGGAAGAGGCGCACGCCTTTGCGGGTGCATGTACGCGATTCGGGCTTGCGCTCTGGCGACCCGTGCTCCGGCTTGACGCTGCCGCGCCACCGCATCCCACCCCGCGTATCGTGACGATCGCAAAGCGCCCTCAGATTTGGGGGTGGGATTGATAGGAATATGGTCATATATTGGAGAACGTCAAGTCTATGGGAGAACCCGATTTCGACTATTGTCGCCCTTTGTCACTTTGCCTGAGGTTCATCGATGTCTGCGAAGCCGCAACCAAGCGATATTCAAAATGTGTTTGCCATGAATCAACCCCAGCACATGTTCCGCAAATTGTTTTGGGAAATTGATGGACTAATGAAAGAGATGTCGGTGCATCACGAAAATGATCAGTGGCCCGACGCTGCAATCTTTATTGCTTTCAATGCCGTCATAACGGCATGGCACATTTCTGACTGGCTCTGGCAATCAAATCCAGAGAATCGGAAAAAACTTGCATCCCGCCTAAAAATACAATTCGACGAGAAAACCTCAAATGGGAGAAGAGTCGGATTGGAGCGCTTTCAGGACCGGTTGGCGGAGGAATGTCGTGCGCTTCATGTTCTGCGTGAAATTGCTAACGGTTCAAAACATATGAGGAAGAATAACCCTGACCCCGATGTCAAGGCGGTCGCTGAATGGCATAAAGTCGTCGAGGGCGCGGGCTTCGCACGTCCTGGCGATTTAGTTATGAGCCTAAATGTTTTAGATGGAGACCAGAAGAGTGACGTAACGCGACTTTTGATAGATGCAATCGGTTTTTGGGAAAAATTGTTTGCTGAAGAGGCACTAGTCGAACCGGGAAAATTCCTTCCCGCAAAAATTATAAAACGAGCAACGCCGAAAGATAATGCTTCAGTCGGGTTGTAACTCATCTACCATCTGCCAAAACAGCCGCTCAATCAGATTGATCGCTTCAGCCCTCGGCATTTCGACGAAGCCGGCGCGAATAGGCTCTTTCGGGTAGCCATGACGATGAAATGCGGCGGTAAAATAAAAACGTCGTGACTCTTCATCAGTTAGCCATCCTCGTTTCACGAGGCCGGCATGATCCTTCTTTTTTGCCGCGAGAGTTGGTTGTGTACTCAACAATCCTTTCACGCTTTCATACGTCGCATTCATCGCTGACCATGTGAGTGGCCGCACCGACATTTGAAGCGAAATGTCCGCGATCTCGGGCATTTTGTTTAGAAGAGATATTAAGCGCTCCTCCCGTGTTCTGACGCGTTTTCCGATAGAACCCGCTAACGCGACGGCTGCTGCGCCAACCATTCCGTAGTTGGCGCTCCCCGCCCTCAATATGCGGTGCGTCTTTCCATCTCTTTTTTCAATGAGGCCGTGAAACTGAAAGCCAGTAAATGCTGGCACCGATACTCTGAGCACGGTATTTATTGACGCAAGCAATTCCATGCCAGCGTCGATTACTTCTTCAGAATTTTTCATCCAATTAAATGTTTGCGACGATAGAGTCGGCTTTCCATCCATTTCATCGAATGTGAATCCAGACGAAGTGAAGCGACGCTTAATTTCGTCGAGATCTCGCTGAGGTCCGTCTAACAATATGTACCAATTTGGCATCACGACTCCAAAAGTCCTGATACAGCCTTCTGACCAAAAAAAACCCGGCTTTTTCGCCGGGATTTCTGCTCTTCGTGTTCTGGCCAATTCAGGGCAACAATTTATGTACGCTACTTGCATGTTTCTGAGCGTACTTGTGTCTAACTAATGTCCTCTCTTTAACGCTTGGAGAGAGTCTATACTTAAGCTCCTTGTTAGCTGCGGCAATGTCGACTCGTAAAATATTCTCTATGTCAGTTTTTGCCTTTGCGTATCCATCTAAATAATCTTGGCTATAAGTCATTATATTTCTCCTTATCAATTATTTGATCACGCGATGATTAAGCGTCACATCAATTCCTTTTGCAAATAACTTTCAAATATGGATTTATAAACAAAAACCCCGGCGTTTCCGCCGCGGTTTTGCATTTCGTAACTGCGAAAGACGCGTGGATCAGAAATCCATGCCGCCCATGCCGCCGCCGGGCATGCCGCCCGGAGCAGCTGTGCCGCCCTTCTTTGGCACTTCAGCGATCATCGCTTCGGTGGTGATCAGGAGCGAAGCAACCGAGGCTGCGTTCTGGATCGCCGCACGCACGACCTTGGTCGGGTCGATGATGCCCTTGGTGACCAGGTTGCCGTATTCACCCGACTGCGAGTCGAAGCCGTAGTGATACTGGTCCTTCTCGAGGATCTTGCCGACGATGACCGAACCGTCTTCGCCAGCGTTGATGGCGATCTGGCGGGCCGGAGCGGAGAGCGCCTTGCGGACGATCTCGACGCCGGTCTTCTGGTCGTCGTTCTGGGTCTTGATGCGCTTGAGCTGCTCGGAGGCACGGAGCAGGGCGACGCCACCGCCCGGAACGATGCCTTCTTCAACAGCCGCGCGGGTCGCATGCATCGCGTCATCAACGCGGTCCTTGCGCTCCTTCACTTCGACTTCCGTCGCGCCGCCGACGCGGATCACCGCGACGCCGCCTGCGAGCTTGGCCAGACGCTCCTGCAGCTTCTCGCGGTCGTAGTCCGAAGTGGTTTCTTCGATCTGCGCCTTGATCTGCGACACGCGTGCTTCGATGTCGGCCTTCTTGCCGGCGCCGTTGACGATGGTGGTGTTTTCCTTGTCGATCATCACCTTCTTGGCGCGGCCCAGCATGTTCAGGGTCACGTTCTCGAGCTTGATGCCGAGGTCTTCCGAGATCGCCTGGCCGCCGGTCAGGATCGCGATGTCCTGCAGCATGGCCT
>CAZQMD010000263.1:0-7062 GCA_964594185.1 uncultured Afipia sp.
AACCCCATGCAAAGGAGGAAATACCGGATGTCGGAGGCCTGACGGGCGGCCGCCGCGATTTGACCTGTCGGGCAAGACAACGGCCGGGATGGTTCAGTTCTGCGGCCCGCTCTGCGCGGGAGGCGATTTCGGGTCCTGCGTCGAGATATTGCGGGTCCGCAATCTCGCCCTCCGGAAGAAGTCGTCGGACGCCTCTTCGATATCGGAGGTGTCGATCTTGCAGTCCGGCAAGTCGGCCAGTTCGGCCAGGCGGTGATGTGAGATCGGCATCGTCAGTCGCGGCAACACGCCGCCTGGTTTCGTGCGTTCAGGTCGAGCGACCCGTGTCATCGGGATCGCCGGGCTTGTCCGTCATTTTGACACGTCGGGCAAAACACTGGCAAGATGGCATCATCGGCTGCTCAGGCGAGTTTTTCGCCCAAGGCTTTCGCGACACTGCGGAAGCGCTCCAGCGCCGTCTCCAGACTTTCAACGATTTCCGCAGCAGCTTCATCCGGTGTCGGCAGCAGATCGGGATCGTCGAGCGCGTTGTCCTTGAGCCAGAAGATATCCAGATTGACCTTGTCGCGCGCGAGCAGGGTTTGCAGCGGGAAGCGCTTGAACTTCTCGGCCTCCTCGCGCTTCGCACGTTGGCCCGGCCGATAGCAGGCGATGAAATCGTCGAGGTCGGCGCGCACCATCGGCCGCTCCTTCAGCGTGAAGCGCTGGTTGGTGCGGAGATCGTAGATCCAGAGGTCCTTGGTTGAAGCCTCCTCTGAGGGCGGCTTCTTATCGAAGAACAGCACATTCGCCTTGACGCCCTGCTTGTAGAAGATGCCCGTCGGCAGCCGCAGCAGGGTATGGAAGTCGAAATTCTGCAGCAGGCGACGGCGGATCGTTTCGCCGGCGCCGCCCTCGAACAGCACATTATCAGGCAGCACCACCGCAGCCTCGCCGTTCGGCGCCAGTACGGTCATGATGTGCTGGAGGAAATTGAGCTGCTTGTTGGAGGTGGTGACGAAAAAGTCCTGGCGGTCGTAATCCTCCCGCTCGCTGTCGATCTCGCCGTCGTCGCGGACGATGCGATAGCTTTGCTTCTTGCCGAAGGGAGGATTCGTGAGGATGACATCGTAGGTCTTGCCGCCGGCGCCAAGCAGCGCATCCTTGGCTTCGACGATGGAATCGACGCCGGTGATGCCGTGCAGGTAGAGATTCATCGCGGCGAGGCGAACGACCTCGGGGACGATATCGACTCCTGAGAACTTGTTCTTCAGCGCCGAATAGACGGCCCGGTCACGCGCCTTCTTGTTCTGCTTCATGTGCTCCCAGGCGGCAAGCAGAAAGCCGGCGGTGCCGCAGGCGGGATCATGCACGGTCTGGTTCGGCTGGGGGTCGACGACCTCGACCATCGCCTCGATCAACGGCCGCGGCGTAAAGTACTGGCCGGCGCCCGATTTGACGTCCTCGGCGTTGCGGGCGAGCAGGCCTTCGTAGATGTTGCCCTTCACATCGACCGGCAGCCCGAGCCAGGTCTCGCTGTCGATCAGGCCGACGAGCCGCTTGAGCTTGGCGGGGTCCTGAATTTCGTTCTGGGCTTTCAGAAAGATCGCACCGATGATGCCGCCCTGCTTCGACAGCTTCTCCAGCAGCTTCGCATAGGTCTCGCTGAGCGCTTCGCCCGAGAGGTCCTTGATGTCCTCCCAGCGCGCGCCCTTGGGTAGCATCGAGGCTTCGCCGATCTGGCTGACGCGCTCCTCGTCCATCTTGAGGAAGAGCAGATAGGAAATCTGACTGATATAGGCCTGATAGGAGACGCCCTGGTCGCGCAGGACATGCGCGAAGTTCCAGACCTTGGCGACGAGGGTTTGGGCGTTCATGGCGTGCTCGCGAGAAACGGATTGACGATGTTGAGCCTGCCGATGCTGCGGCCGTGCTGCATGTCCTCGGTGTAGAGCACGTCGCAGCCGGCCTCGATCGCCGCGGCCACGATCAGCGCGTCGTAGAAGGCGACACCGTGATCCCGTGCGAGCGCCAGAGCGGCACGAGTGGTCGCCGCCGTCAGAGGCAAAGCGGGATCGAGTGCGTTGTCGACGTCGTCGAGAACGAGTTCAATTTCCCGCCAGCTTCGATTGTCCTTCTTGCGCAACACATTCGTCAGTTCGTTCAGCACCTGCACGCTGATCGTGCCGCCCCGGGCGATGAGATCCCGCGAGATCTCAGCCTTGGGGCCAGTCTGCTGGGCGTAAACGAGAATGTTGGTATCGAGGAACGCGCTCACCGTTCGTTCGCCTCGTCGCGATCGAACTTGTAGTCCGGCAAGGCCGGCCAGCTGCGCGCGCGCATATTCTCGATCGCCCGCCGGCGCCGCTCTTCCTTGGTGTCGAGCTCGATCATGCCTTTGCGAGCGGACACGACCTCGATCTCGTCACCTTCCTTGAGGCCGAGTTCATCGACCAAGGCCTTGGGCAGGCGTATCGCAAGACTGTTGCCCCATTTGGAGACCTGCAATAGAACCCCCATGATATACTTATATCCATGAGTATATCATATAGCGTATATCATTGCGAGGCAAGTTTCGTCGATCCTGGCAGCTTTGCCTGCGCACGCTTTGCCGGACCTACGCTCTGATCGGTGGCAAGGCGCGCAATCAGGGTGCTCGCGGGCTCATCCGCGGGGTCTTGCGGGACGAGGCGGCCCTCGAAGGCGGCCTTGAGGATTGATTGCTTCAGGCGAGCAGCGTCAGAGGCTTCGGCGTCAAGTTCCGCCAATACGTCGTTAGCAGCGGACTCGCTCGCCTGAAACGCCGCAACGATCGCTAGCTGCTCTGCTTCGGGTGGAACCGGGAACTCCATGACAACAAATCGCACCTGAGTCAGATGACCGATGTTT
The DNA here is from genome assembly GCA_964594185.1 of uncultured Afipia sp. Lineage (GTDB taxonomy): Bacteria > Pseudomonadota > Alphaproteobacteria > Rhizobiales > Xanthobacteraceae > Afipia. Next base: position 2,869 of record CAZQMD010000263.1, read on the forward strand.
GTTGTGATCCGGCTTTCCCGCTTGAAGCGGCCAGAGTGCATGTAGTGTCTAAAAACGATCAATGCGTATTCCGGCAACACGCCCGGCTTTGCTCGAAATCGCAACAGAGTTTTCTGGAAACAACATCCAGCAATTTCTCCACGATACATTGCCGGCCGGCCGAGCAAATCTGGAGCCTGCCCCTCGTTCAACAGCACATCGCCGGAGCGAAGCTCGAATGTCTTGAATTCCACCGGCGTGAAGTTCATCGACTTCACATCGGATAGATCCAGACGATCCTCAAGCACGTTCGCAACGCGAAGATAGGGGCGCATATTGTCCCCGCTATGGTGCTGTGGCGCGCGCTGGCGCCCGAGTTGGACTTCACCAGCCTCTTCGATCGCACACCAGGTCCATCCCGGCGGTAGCGCAGGCAATCCCTGCTTCGGCCTCCATCCAGACCTGGTTGGCGACGCATTCGGATAACGGCGGCGAAGATTGGCGATGACATCCGCGCCTGAACTCTCGACCTGGTTCTTGGCGCGCCAATCCTTCGTCAGTTCTCCGGTGACGGCCGCCTTCAGCAGCGCGCGGCGGAAAGTTTCAAGGCCCTTACGCGCCTCCGCCATCGCGGCTTCACCCTCAGCGATCTCGGCAAACAGGGCATGGATCCGCGCGACGATGCGGCGCTGTTCCGCAGGCGGAGCAAGCGGAACTAACAGATCCTCAACGAATGCTCGTGGCAATTCCTGCTGGTTCGTCGAGCCGACATGGCCATCGATCACGAGATGCTGCACTCGCGACGTCTCGATAAAATATCCAAGATAGAACGGATCGATGGAGTTTGGCCGAACGATTGTCACGTGGGAATCAACCGTCAACTCGGGAATCGAGCCGTCATAAACGGTCCCACGTCCAATGGTGCCGGTGCCAGTCGAGTTCCAAAGAAGGTCACCAGCTCTGATCCGGAGTTCAGGAGCCAAGCGATCGAAGGCATCACGCGCAGTGTACTTGAGGTGCTGTTTTTCAAGCCGATGCCATCGAATACACTTTTGATTGACGACCGGCACTCCTCCACTCTGGACATAAGTTGGGCCGCGCCCGCGCCCAATGAAACTGCAGAGTGACTTAAGTGGAGCCCAGCACCAGCCCTGCGGTAGCTGTCCCGAGCCGACCGGCTCAGAAATCGATTTCATCAACGCTCGATCCATCAAGCCACCAACACGTCGGTCAGCTCATCCAGCAACGCCGGCAGCCTTGCCCCAAACTGCGCCCGCGCCCGCACGATGCCGCCGCGCGCGGAAAATTCCGGCGCGTCCATCATGTCCTCAGGCCTGATTTCGATGTTGACCGCAAGATGATCGCGAATGGCCATCAACCAGTTCCTCTGCTCCTCGCTGTAGCCACGTCCGGCCTTCTCCTCGCGACCCAGCCAGAGATTGAAGCGTCCGGCGATGAGCGATGACAGCGGCTCAAGCTGTTCGCTGCCGCCGATCGCATAGCGCACCAGCATCACGATATCCGCCAGCGTGCCGGCCGGATTGCCGCGGACCTTGTCGGGGGCCAGCCGCTTGTAGGCGCGCCAGATATCGGGAGGTTCCAGAAGCCAGGGCGGACGCCGCAACGCCTCCCTCAAATCATCCACGGCATCGTAGGTCAATCGCCGCTGTGCATAAGGCAGGCGGTAGAGAATCTGAAGCGCGGTGAGTTCGTCGCGGCGCTCCTCCAGGAAGCGTTTGAAGCGGGCGACGGTATCGGTCGCCTTCTTTTCGTCCCAGCCAGAGGACACCACGGCGTCGATCGAGACCGTATCGATGCGGATGTCGGCGGCAGCCTTGACCTCCTTGAGCAGCCGCCGCAAGGCGGGGTCGTCAAAGACCGTCGCCGCCTTGTCCTTGGCGGCCTCGCGCGCCTTCTTCTGTTCGGCTTCGGGCGCATCCTTCGGGATGCGCGCCGCCAGCGCGTCGGGATCGATCGCGTCAAGAAGGCGTGCGGCGAGGCCGGCGAGATCGATGCCGCCCGCGGCCTTGGTGATGGCGGCACGATCTTTGTCGCTGATGCGACGATCCAGCGCGGCGAGGCGTCCGGCCAGCGTCGCAAAGGCATCGTCGTCGCGCCGGCCGGCGGCGATGTCGTCGATCAGCCGGTCGAACGACACGGCACGCTGGCGCTCCAGCGGCTGGGACACCGTCTTGAGGCTTTCGGTAACGCCGACGGCATCGATCAGCACGAAGCGCGTCTTGGCCTCGGCGTCCGGGGTGACTTCGCGCAATTTGTCGACGGAGATGGTGCGGGCGCCGCGGCCCTTCATCTGCTCGAAATAGAGCTCCGACTTGACGTCGCGGAGGAAGATCACGACTTCCAGCGGCTTCACGTCGGTGCCGGTGGCGATCATGTCCACGGTGACGGCGATGCGCGGATTGTAGTCGTTGCGGAAGGCGCGGATCAGCCCTTCGGGATCGCCACCGTCGGTCTTGTAGGTGATCTTTTTGGCGAAGTCGTTGCCCTTGCCGAAGACCTCGCGGACCAGATTGGTGATCTCCTCGGCATGGTGATCGTCCTTGGCGAAGATCAGGGTTTTCGGCACTTCGCTGCGCCCCGGAAACAATTCGGTGAACAGCGAATCCCGATACGATTCCAGAACGGTCCTGATCTGGTTGGGCACCAGCACCGAGCGGTCGATCTGATCCGGCGTGTAGGTGAAATCCGCGTCCAGCTTTTCGTAGCGCTCGGCGCGGGTGCGCTTGTCGCGCACCGGCAGGTCGTAGCCGGCCTTCACGGTGCTGCCGCGTTCGCCGATCTCGGTGCGGATGCGGAAGATTTCGAAGCCGACATTGACGCCGTCGACGACGGAGCGCTCATAGGGGTATTGCGCCACGAGATTCTTGCCGAAGAAGCCGAGCGTGTGCAGCGACGGGGTCGCCGTGAGGCCGACGATGAAGGCATCGAAATAGTCGAGCACCTGGCGCCATGTGCCGTAGATCGAGCGGTGACATTCGTCGGTGATGATGAGGTCGAAACTCTCGATCGGGATCGCCGGATTGTAGGCGACCAGCCGTTCGACCTCGCTGCGCGAGGCCTCGAACGACGAGGCCTCTTCCTCATCCTCGGACAATTCCCTACCGGTCAAGACCGAATAGACGCGCTGGATGGTGGCGATCACCACCTCGGCGTCCTTGTCGAGACCGGCGGCGCCAAGCTTTTGCACGTTGTAGATTTCGGAGAACGAGCGGCCGGTGCCCGGCGGCCGATAGGCCAGATATTCATCGCGGGTCTGGCGCACGAGGTTGGCGCGGTCGGCCAGAAACAGGATGCGCTTGAAGCCGGCATGCGCCAGCAGGCGATAACTCAGTGTGCAGGCCGTGAAGGTCTTGCCGGCGCCCGTCGCCATCTGCACGAGAGCCCGGGGCTTGTTCTGCTTCAGCGAGCTTTCGAGCGCGGCGACGGCGTCGACCTGGCAGGTGCGCAGGCCGTCGGAAATCACGGCCGGCATGGCCTGGAGCCGGCCGCGAAGCGTGAGCGGCTGCTTCAGCCAGAGGTCGAGAGTCTCCGGACGGTGGAAGGAGAACAGGCGCCGCGAGGCCGGCTCTGGATCGGCGTGGTCGCGGAAGATCGTCTCGGTGCCGGTCGCCACATATTCGAAGCGGACCTGCCTTTCCTCGCGCACGAGGTGCTTTGGCGCACCAGCGATGTAGCGGGAGGCCTGCTCCGAAAAGCCGGACAGCGTCATTCCTTCCGGCTTGGCTTCGATGACCCCGCAGATCGTGCGGCCGACAAAGAGGGCGTAATCGACAGGACCGGAATCGGTCGGGAATTCGCGGATCGCGACACCTACCCCGGCGCCGAGGTTCATGTCCTCCCTGGACTGGATGATCCACCCGGAAGCGGCCAATTGCAGGTCGATCAGCGACCGCGCCTTGTCCTCCGGATGGAAGGGAAATTCGTTCATCGGCAACTTTTAGGCGAAACGGGGGCCGGCCGGAAGCCCCTCCAACGGCGCAAGTAATTGTCAGGGCAGGGAATAGCGGCCGCCAGTTCGCCCGCTTCCATCCTGCGAGGCGCCCGCTGCGCGCTCCACAGGATCACGGCGTTGGTTGCGGCAACTTGCAAGAGTCTCTTGCAGGTTCAGCCGGGGGTTCAAGGCGGGCGCCTGGGGGCCACCGCTCACACTCCCCGCTTCGGCCCCATCTGCTCGAACGCCGCCTTTTGCGCCTC
>CAZQMD010000264.1:0-7048 GCA_964594185.1 uncultured Afipia sp.
TGCGTGCGCGGCGCACGGCTTCGGCCTTTTCACGGGCCTTCTTCTCGGACGGCTTTTCGTAATGACCGCGGAGCTTCATCTCGCGGAAAATGCCCTCGCGCTGCATCTTCTTCTTCAGCGCCTTGAGAGCCTGGTCGACATTGTTATCGCGGACGAGAACCTGCACGCGGCATCCTCTTTGGTTTTAATCAGTGAATTCTGGAGACGACGAAGGGCCGACTAAAGGCCACGCCCTTCTCATCGAAGGCGCGGATGTACCAGATCAAACCGCGAATGTCCACCTTGGGACAGGGCTTTTTCAGGGACCGGAAGGACCGATTTTCGGGCAAAATCGGGCTGCCGGGCCGCGATTCGGAGGGGCTGGAATGCCCCGGATACCGGGTTCCTGCGGTCCCCGCCGCTGGATAGTCCTGCGGCACGATCAGGGGAGAATCGATATGAGCGCGAAGAAATACACAGCGGAGGCGATTGGCACCTTCTGGCTGACCTTTGGAGGCTGCGGCAGCGCCGTTCTCGCCGCGGCATTTCCACAGGTCGGTATCGGGCTGCTGGGTGTTTCGCTGGCATTCGGCTTGACCGTGGTGACCATGGCCTTCGCCATCGGGCACATTTCGGGGTGCCATCTCAATCCCGCGGTGACTGTCGGGCTCGCGGCCGGGGGCCGGTTTCCGGCAAGCCAGATCGTGCCCTACATCATTGCCCAGGTCATCGGCGCGGTTCTGGGCGCTGGCCTGCTGTATGTGATCGCCAGCGGCAAAGCGGGCTTCGATCTCGCCGGCGGCTTCGCGTCTAACGGCTATGGCGACCATTCGCCCGGCAAGTACAGCATGATGGCTGGCTTTGTCTGCGAAGTGGCGATGACGGCGATGTTCCTGTTCATCATCATGGGATCGACCCATGGCAAGGCGCCGGCCGGTTTCGCGCCGCTCGCCATCGGCCTTGGTCTGGTGCTGATCCATCTGGTCAGCATTCCCGTCACCAACACGTCGGTAAACCCGGCGCGCAGCACAGGCCCCGCGCTGTTCGTGGGCGGATGGGCCATTCAGCAGCTCTGGCTGTTCTGGGTTGCGCCGCTGATCGGCGGCGTCATCGGCGGCGTGGTCTATCGCTGGCTGAGCGATGAGCCGGAAGGAATTGTCGCGGGCAACAAGTAGGTTCGGTTCGGGCGAGGCATGATCCGAAAAGTGGAAACCGGTTTTCGGAAAAGATCATGCCCAAACTTTAAAGGCTGTCGCGAGCGATCGCGGCAGCCTTTTTCTTTTTGTTCTTACTTCTGCGACGGCTTCACTTCAGTCACATGGCCCATCTTGCGGCCGGGACGCGGCGCGCCCTTGCCATAAATGTGCACCGTTGCGCCGGGGACGCCGAGCCACTTGCCGTAGTCGAGAATGTCGTCGCCGATCAGGTTGGTCATGGTGACGTTGCCATGGCGGACCGGATGCGCCAGCGGCCATCCGGCGATGGCGCGGATGTGCTGTTCGAACTGCGACACCGATGCGCCGTCCAGCGTCCAGTGTCCCGAGTTGTGCACGCGAGGCGCGATTTCGTTGACCATCAGGCTCGGGCCATCCTTGCCGGGGACCACGAACAGTTCCACCGCGAACACACCAACATAATCCAGCGCAGCGGCGATTTTTTCCGCGATGGTGCGGGCCTGAGCCGCAAGCTCATCGGAAATTCGCGCGGGCGCGTGAGAGAATTTCAGGATGTGATCGCGATGTTCGTTCTCGGTGACATCGTAGCAGACCACTTCACCGGTGGCGCTGCGCGCTGCGACCACGGACACCTCGCGTTCGAACGGCACGAAAGCCTCGAGGATCGCGGAGCGCGTTTCGAGATCCGCCCATACTTGATCCGGATCGTCGCCATCGCGCACCACGGCCTGTCCCTTGCCGTCATAACCGAAGCGCCGGGTCTTGAGCACGGCAGGCAGGCCGATCTGCGCAACCCCCTTTCTCTATTCCTGCGCGGACGACACATCGGGGTATCGCGCGGTGCCGATGCCGAGCTTGCTCTCGAAATCCTTTTCCGCGAGACGGTCCTGCGTGGTTTCCAGCACCTTCGGGTCAGGCAGCACCGGACGCCGCGCCGACAGAATCATTGCAGTCGATGACGGTATGTTCTCGAATACGTAGGTGATGACGGAGACGTCCGACGCGAACAGTTCCAGCGCTTCGACATCGGCATATTCAGCGCAGGTTGCGTTCTGCACCACGTCGAAGGGGGGCGAATCCGGGTCCGGAGAAAACACCTGCGCCTTGAGACCGAGGCGCGCGGCCGCGAGCGCGAGCATCCTGCCCAACTGTCCGCCGCCGAGAATGCCGATGGTGTCGCCTGGCTTCAGCGTCACCCGATTGGAAGATGTCACTTAGTGTCCCGTATCCGACGTTCGCTTTACTCTGCAGCGCCTTCCGAGCGAACGCCGGATACGAAAGGACACTCGCAATTTATTATTCTGGGCGCTCGCGCACGGCGTCGGTCTGTTGCTTGCGCCATGCCGCAAGCCGGGTCGCAAGACCGGCATCGTTCAGCGCCAGCACGCTGGCTGCGAGCAGGGCGGCATTGATAGCGCCGGCCTTTCCGATCGCCAAGGTGCCGACCGGAATTCCGGCGGGCATTTGCACAATGGAGTGGAGGGAATCGACCCCCGACAGCGCCTTGGATTCCACCGGAACCCCGAACACCGGAAGTTCCGTCAGCGCCGCCGCCATGCCGGGCAGGTGGGCCGCGCCGCCTGCGCCCGCGATGATGATCTTGAAGCCCTCGGCCTTGGCACCCTTGGCGAAAGCATAGAGCCGTTCGGGGGTGCGGTGCGCGGACACGATCCGCGCCTCATGTGGAACGTCGAGCGCGGTCAGGGTCTCTGCGGCATGGCGCATGGTCTCCCAGTCGGACTGGCTTCCCATGATAATGGCAACGGGGGCGGTCATTCGGAATCTTCAAAAAGAGCGGAAAAGAGGGCGGATTATAGGGTTGCATACTTGCATAGCAAGATAACGCGAATCCGGTATCCTTTCATGGTCAACGGCCATGCCGGTCAAGCGGATTAAGGGCAGAAACGTGAAGAAAGCGCGCGGCAAAGTGGCACGACGGGGGTCTGTGCCGAGGAAGCCATCCCGGTCCGCTTCAGGCCGCAAATCCTCAGCCAAGTCCAGCCTGACGACATCGGCCAAAGCAGCCGCGCCAAAACCCGGCCGCAAGCCGGCGGCAGCTCCCTTGGCCAAGGCAAAACGGCAGGTTGCGGCGCTCAAGGCGGATCTCGCGGCGGCACAGGCCCGGATCGACGAACTGCAGGCTTGGGCCGACACCGATTTCCTGCTCAACATCTATAACCGGCGCGGCTTCGAGCGGGAACTGGAGCGGTCCGTCGCTTACATCCGCCGCTACAATGCGAGCGCCGCGCTGATGGTGCTCGATGTCGACCGCTTCAAGCCGATCAACGACAGCTTCGGCCATGCAGCCGGCGACATTGTGCTCAAGGGCGTGGTCGCGGTGCTGATGCGCCATGTCCGCTCATCGGATGTGGTGGGACGGCTCGGCGGCGACGAGTTCGGCGTGCTGCTGTGGAATTTGACGCAGGCCGATGCCCTGGCGAAGGCGAGTGCTCTGGAAGACGCCATCGATCGGTTGACCTTCGTCTTCAAGGGGCATTCGGTGGTGGCCGGTGCGTCCGCGGGCGTTGCACTGATCGGCGCCGGTGACGAGGCGGTGTCAGCGATGGAGGAAGCCGACCGCGCGATGTATGCGCGCAAGACCGCGCGCCGCGGCCGCGTTATTGCTGCGCCCTGACACGCAATCAGGCGATGATGTCGGGCGTGATCTGATCTTCGATAAACGAAATGCGGTCGCGCAGTTGCAGCTTGCGTTTTTTCAAGCGCTGCAATCGGAGCAGGTCCGGTGCGGGCGACTCATGCAGCGCTTCGATCGCAGCATCCAGATCGCGATGCTCCTGCTGCAGTTGTGCCAGCTCGAGCGCGTATTCGTTATTGTCCTGGTCTACCATAACCATCGTTGACTAAATCGCCCGGATTTTCAGCTAGGTCGTTTTGCCCGCATCTGCATGATCCTCATTGCAGAAAATTGTTACCAATTCCAGCGGACCGATTTTAACATTCGCCTCGGCTTTCAATGGGCCCTTTTGCGGATGTCACAGCCACCCACAAGCGACGGTATCGCAGGGTGAGTTCCCTCACAATTCGTTTCCTGTGTGCAAAAAAAATTTGAAGGGCAGTTTTGACTCCGCTGTCGACAGACGGCTCCTGTCATGTAGACTTCATCGTCCGGAGCGAATTCAGCAAAAGTGGGTCCCGGTTTTGCGCCCGAATTCGTTCCTGCTTAAAACAAGGAGCGCGTTTTCTTCACGCGAACCGGACGCCACTTCGCTTGAAAACGTGCTTTGTCCGATCTGAGGTCCACTTGTAGAGGAGACTTCTTATGGCAATTCAGGCGCATCTCGTTGAACTGGAACGGAAACACGAAGTTCTGGAAAACGAATTGCACGACGCTCTGCAGCACCTTTCCACCGACGATCTCCAGATTATCGAACTCAAGCGCCGCAAGCTGGTGCTCAAGGACCAAATCGAGCGCATCAAGCTCGCCACGGTCCACTGACCTCACACATTTCGACGGAATCCTTCCGCCAGTTCAACGCGATGCTCGTAACGGCAGCAGTTGCCGTTGCGGATCGCGGTGGTGTCTGCAACGGCGTCCGCGATAGCGGATTATGCCGGGAGTCCGGCTTTGCGCGCCACTTCATCCGCTATGGCGAGGGATGAGGTCAGGCCAGGCGACTCGATTCCGAACAGGTTGATCAGCCCCCCGAGGCCATGGTCCTGCGGACCCTGGATCACAAAATCCTGCCGGGCGATGGCGGGCGGGACGATCTTGGGCCGCACGCCAGAATAACTCGGCGTCAGTGCGCCATCCGGCAGCGCCGGCCAATAGCGCCGGATCGCCGGGTAAAACCGCTCGGCCCGCGCCGGGTCCACGGTGTAATTGAGGCTGGCAACGTCCGGGCTGTCCACCCATTCGACATCGGGGCCGAATTTTGCCTGGCCGCCAAGGTCGATGGTCAGATGGACGCCGAGACCGCCAGGTTCCGGCACCGGATAAATCAGGTGTGAAAACGGAGCACGGCTGCTGCAGCTGAAATAATTGCCCTTGGCATAATAGCTGGTGGGAATGTGCTCGGCTGCCATGCCGTCAATGGCACGGGCGACGGCAGGCGCGCTCAGTCCGGCCGCATTGATCAGCATCCGGCATTGCAGCGCCATCGGGGTCTCGCCGCCGATCTCCACTTCGAAGTCTTCGGAAACTGCTTTCGCGCGTAGCAGCGGCGCATGAAAGGCCAGCGCGCCACCGGTTTCCTCGATCTCGCCGCGCAGCGCCAGCATGTAGGCGTGGCTGTCGACAATGCCGGTCGAGGGCGACAGCAGCGCGCCGACGCAGTTCAGCGCGGGTTCGAGCGCGCGGGCCTCTGCGCCGGTCAGCACCTTCATGTCATCGACGCCGTTGGCTTCGGCATGGGCCTTGATGGATGCGAGCTTGTCGCGCTCATTGTCGGCCGTCGCTACGATCAGTTTGCCGCAGCGGCGATAGGGAATGCCGCGCTGATCGCAATACGCATAGAGAGCCTGCTTTCCGGCGACGCACAGCCGCGCCATCAGGCTGCCGGCCGGATAGTAGATGCCAGCGTGGATGACTTCGCTGTTGCGCGAGGACGTTCCGGTCCCGATGTCGCCGGCGGCCTCGACCACAATGACTTCAAGTCCGGCTTGAGCCAGCCGCCGTGCGGTGGCAAGGCCGACGACACCGGCGCCGACGACAACACAGTCAACTTTATCCATGGCAGCCCTGTCCATGGATGGTCCGCTCTGCTGAAGGCGTATCTTCTTTGCTCATTTTGTATCCAGTGCGCGGTGCTGCGCCGCATCCAGCGTTAGGGCCTGATTAAGCATAGAAGGCCAATTGCACGCATTTAAGCCATATTGACTGGAGCTTGAGCTTACGCGTTTACCCGATCCAAAGAGGTACAGCCAGAGACTGCGTCAGAAGAATTCCGTTGGAATGGTAATGAGCGGCTGGCAGAAGCAAGCACGAGCTACCACAGCGAGCCCGGCATGGTTTGCTGCGTCTCTGTGCGCCTCGATTTTGGTATCCGGAAGCGCGGCTGCGCAGATCGTTGCCAATCCCGATGGCACGTTCTCGGCTGTCGTGCTGGAGAGCGTGCAGACCGCCATCATGTGGCAGGTTGTGGTTGGCGGCATTGTCATCGTCGCGTTTCTCTCTGCAATCATCCTGTGGATATCGGCTGCGCTGCGCCGCGCCCGTCATGCCAACATCCGGCGAGCCGCCTTTGTGTCCGGTTCGCTCAACAGCCTGACCATCGGTATTGTCATGATCGACGCGCGCAAGCGCATCGTCTTCTGCAACGACCGCTATCTCCAGATCTACGGCATGAGCCGTTCCGACCTCACCGCGGGAATGACCGGCCGCGAACTGACCGAACTGCGCGCACAGCGCGGGATGCTGAATGAGAATATCGAGGACTACTATCGCAACGTCAAAACGCCGAACGGCTATGTCTGCGAACTGGCGGACGGGCGCTCCATCCTGATCAAGCATCGTGAACTCGCCAATGGCGGGATCATCTCGACGCACGAGGACTGCACCGAGCAGCGCAGGATGTCGAAGCAGCTTGCGACCACCACGCATTTCCTTGAGTCCGTGATCGACAACATCCCGGTCTGCGTCGCCGCGAAAAGCATCGAGGACGGCCGCTACATTCTGGCCAACCGCGCCTTCGAGCAATTTGCCGGCGTGAGCCGCGACCAGATCATCGGATATACCGCGGACAGGGTTTATGTGCCCGAGGCCGCGAAAGCCGTGACGCAGGCCGATCACGACGCGATCGTGTCGCCGACCAGCCAGACCCGCACCGAATTGTCGATCGAGCATCACGGCGAGCGGCGCCTTGTGGCCTGCAATCGCATGATCGCGCGCGACGAAAAGGGCAAGCCGGAATTTCTGGTGTCATTGTTCGAGGACG
>CAZQMD010000265.1:0-6994 GCA_964594185.1 uncultured Afipia sp.
CGGCGGCGCGTCGCCGGGCAGCGCGGCTGATCGCAAAGCCCGGGAAGCGGCTGTAGGTGTCGCCCAAATGGGCCGCGACCTCGATATTCTCCTCGGCCGAGAGGCTGCCGAACGCCGCATTGAGCTGGAAGGTGCGGGCGATGCCGGCGCGGCACACCTCGTGCGCCGCAAGTCCGGTGATGTCGCGCCCCGCAAACTGGATGCGGCCGTCGGTGATCGGAGTGACGCCGGTGACGACGTCAAAGAACGTTGTCTTGCCGGCGCCGTTCGGTCCGCCGAGGCCGACCACCTCGCCGGGGCGAACGGTCAACGACAGGCCGTCCACCGCACGGAGCGAACCGAAGGTCTTGCTCACGCCCTCGCAGACGAGCAGCGGGCCGTTCGTCTGGTCAGGGGAACTCACCGCGTCAACCTCTTACGCCTTGATCCATGGCGGCAGCTTCATCGCGTCGGTCGCATAGAGCGCCGGCGCGATCAGCTTGGGATCGGTGCGGTAGTCCTGGTGCTGCAGGAATTGATGCGCCATGCCGAGCGAGGGATCCTTGATCTGGGTCGGATAGCAGAAAGCGGATTGTCCCTTCGGATCGGCGTGGTAGATGCCATTGACGCCGCGATAGATCAACCGCTTCATCGCTTCCGATATCTTGCGGGTCTGCTCCTTGTTGCTGGGCTCGCTGGCGCCGCCTGCGATCGCTGCTGACAGCGCGTAGTGCCAGAGCCCGTCATAGGTCTGCGAACCGGTGATGAAGGCGGCGTTGGCGCCGAACTTCTCGCGATAGATCTTGCGATAGGCCTCAGAAAACTCGTCGGGCAGGCAGCCGATCACGGTGGAGTAGATCACGCCGTTGATGGCTTCCTTCCCGATCTCGCGGAAGGCGGGAAGCGACGGCCCGTATTGCATGTAGATTAGGCTCTGGGTCGGCTCGGGCAGGAACTGGGTCATGAACTGCGCCAGATCCTGCGGCAGGAAGTGCGTCACCGCGATCGCAGCCGGCGGATCCTGGCGCAGCTTGGCGAGCGTCGGTCCCCATTGGTTGGTCGGGAAGGGCACGGTCTCGTAGAGCCCGAGCTCGAAGCCGAACTCCTTGACGCGGTCGCGGATCGCGTTGGCGATCACGATCGAATATTCGTTCGCCGACGGGATGATCGCGATCTTGCGATTCGGCGGGTTCCACTGCTTGTTGTCGATCAGCGATTTCAGGAACAGCAGGAAGCCGGGGCCGTAGTAGAACTCGGGCGGATCGCCCTGGAAGCAGGAATAATAGCGCTTGGGATCGCTGAGGAACTTGGTGTTGTGCGAGATCAGCGTGTTGTAGTGCACGAAGATGACGTCGTTGTCGGCAGCGACGTCCATCTCCACCATGTTGGTGCCGACATTGTATCCGTTGATGATCGCGCTCGCCGAGTGGCGGTCGATCAGGCGCTGCATCGCCTGGGTCACGATATCGGCGCCCATCTCCTTGGTGTCTTCGATCGCGATCTGAATCGGACGTCCCAGAATACCGCCGGCAGCGTTGATCTCGTCGGCCGCAAGCGTGAGACCGTTCTTGAACTCGATGCCGTCAGCGGCGGCGAAGCCGGACATCGGCAATGCCGAGCCGATCTTGACCGGACCGCCTGCGGCACGGGCTTCCTTGTTCAGGCTAGCCAGCATTGCAATCGAGCCAGCACCTGCGGCAACGCTGCCGAAAAGTGAACGTCGGTCAAGCATGTCAGTACCCTCGTCTACGGCGCGGACAATCCGACGCCTCCCTCTAAAGCAGGAGATGCACAGCAGCGGTTGTGGCACGAACCGTGCAATGGCATCCGCCAATTGCGTCCAGCAATCCCACCGTCAACGCACAGCAGGCAGGCGGGTCACGAGCGCGGCAGCTGCATCGATCGCCGCCGCCTGATGCGGCTGTAGTTCGTTGCCGCCCCACGCGGCCATCAATGGTTCCCACGGATCTGCGATATCGGTCTTGATACCGGACAACTCTTCGAGCACTGCGAGCCCGCAATAGGGCGCGTACATTTCCGAGTAGCCGCCCTCATGCGTCATCAGGATGCGGCCGTTGCACAACGTCTTGGCAGCAGCGCGCAGCATGCGCGTCATCTCGCGATACGCCACTGAGGACAGCATCATGCGGCCGAGCGGATCGACGCCCGACGCATCGAAGCCGGATGCCACCACGATCATGTCGGGTGCGAAGCGATGCAGCGCGGGCAGCACGACGCGTTCGAACGCTGAGCGATAGGCACCGATGCCCGAGCCAGACGGCAGCGGTATATTGATGTTGTAGCCTTCGCCTGCGCCGGCGCCGTTCTCGGCAAGCGAACCGGAATTTGCCGGGAACAGATTGTCCTGGTGCAGCGAGATCGTCAGCACGCTGGGGTCTTCGTAGAACACCGCCTGGGTGCCGTTGCCGTGATGCACGTCCCAGTCGACAACGGCAACACGCGCGACCTGGCCGGTCGCCTGCAAATGCCGGATCGCGATGCTGGCATTGGCGAACAGGCAAAAGCCCATGCCGAGCTCCGGCCGCGCATGATGGCCCGGCGGGCGGATCAGCGCATAGGCGGTATCGACCGCGCCCGATGCCACCGCATCGGCAGCCGTGATGGCGCCGCCGGCCGCGAGCAGCGCGATCTCGTAGCTGCCGGCGCCAAGCGGCGTCAGGTGGCTGGCATCGCCGCCGCCGGCATCGCTCAAGCGCTTGATATGGGCAATATGATCAGCGGTGTGGACGCGGGCGAGCTCTTCAACCGTCGCGGCGCGCGGCTTGATCTGCACGAGATGATCGAGCAGGCCGCTGACCTCGACCAGATTGCGGAAGCGGCGCTTGGTCTCCGGATTCTCCGCATGGGTTCCGGGCTGGATCGTCAAGCCCGGCGGGAACACCTGGGCGTAGTTGCCGGTGTTGTGCCACATGTAAAGTTCATGGCAGACGAACCCAGTAGCCATGCGAGCAACCCCTTGTCCTGGAACTTGTCCCGGCGCGCCGACCTCGTGTTGATCTATTCGACCGCGCTGATCGCCTCGTCGAAGGTGTCCGCGATCTTGTCGGCGTGTTCGGTCGTGAAAGTCAGCGGCGGCGAGATGATGAACGTGTCGGCCAGGTTGCGGATCAGGACGCCCTTGGCGACGCAGCGCTCCCAGATCCGCTGGCCGAAATTCTCGGCCAGATCGAACGGCCGCTTGGTCTCGGGATCGGCAACCAGCTCGATGCCGAGCATCAGCCCCTTGCCGCGCACGTCGCCCATATTGGGATGGCGCTTCTGGATGTCCTTCAACCGCGCCAGCAGATAGGCGCCGACTTTGCCGGCATTGGCCGGCAGCTCCTCCTGCTCGACGATGCGCAAATTGGCGATTGCGGCGGCGCAGGCGAGAGGATGGCCGGCATAGGTGTTGCCGTGCATGAAGGCACGCGGCGTGAATTGCGACTTGTCGTCGGACTGGAAGGCGGCCGCGACCTTGGCGTTGATCAAGGTGGCGCCGAGCGGGATGTAACCGCTGTTGATGCCCTTGGCGAACACCATGATGTCGGGTTTGACGCCCCAGGCGCGGCTGCCGAACATGCTGCCGGAGCGGCCGAAGCCGGTGACGACCTCGTCGGCGATCAAGAGCACGCCGTGGCGGTCGCAGACTTCGCGCAGCAGCGGCCAGAAATTCGCAGGCGGCACGATCACGCCGCCGGCACCCTGCACCGGCTCGGCCATGAAGGCCGCGACACTGCCGGCGCCCTGATAGACGATCTCGCGCTCGAGTAATTCGGCGCAGAGGCGGCCGAGCGCTTCCGGGTCCGACGTGAACGGGTTGCGATAGACGTGCGGCGTCTCGACCTGGAAGAAGCCGGGCAGTAGCGGCGTGAACTGCTCCTTGTAGACATTGACGCCGCCGGCCGACAGCGCGCCCAAGGTCACGCCGTGATAGGCGCCGCGTAGCGAGATGATCTTGGTGCGCTGCGGTTCGCCGGCGAGCCGCCAATATTGCTTGGCGAGCTTGATCGCGGCCTCGTTGGCCTCGGAGCCGCCGGACGAGAAGAACGCGCGGACCATGCCCTCCGGCGCAGCCAGCCGGCAGAGCTCGTCCGCCAGCGCAACCGACGGGCTGTTGGTGGTGTTGCCGAAGGTCGAATAGAAGCTGAGACGATCGAGCTGTTCGCTGGTCGCCTGTTTGCTCTCGGGGCGGCCATGCCCGACATTGACGTTCCAGAGCCCGGCCTGTCCGTCGAGATAGCGGCCGCCATGACCGTCCGAGACATAGACACCGTCACCGCCTTCGATGCAGATTGGCGGGTGCTCAGCGAGAAAGTTGGCATTTGCGAACGGGTAAACGATGTGACGAGTCAGCATGTCGTTGGTTCGAGTAGACGCTACGGACATCGTTAGTTCCTTCGATCTTGGTGCCCAGGACACCACACTCATTGAGCCCAGCTTATCCAAAGGAACGAATTCGGTCAAATGACCTGTTTTGTGCAACATGCAAATTTGTGCGGCACGGTATAGACATGCGCCGTGCGCAGGCGGAGAGAGCAATGACAACTGCAGGACGTGAACAGACCGGTGCCAAGGGCGAAAGAACGCAACGCCAAATCATCGAGGGGGCTTTGCGCGCGCTCCAGGCCGGAGGCGTAGCCACGACAACGACGCGGGACATTGCGGCCGGCGCCGGCGTCAGCTTATCCACGCTGCACTATCAATTCGTAAGCAAGAGCGCGCTGCTGCTGGCTGTCCTCGAGCATCTGATCGCCGAGACGACCGCGGCGTTGCGCGAGGAAGCCGGCGAAAGTGCCAATATCGCGGGCTGCATCCGCGATTGTTTACGCGCCGGCTGGCGCTTTCTCACGCGGACCCTCCATCTGCAGATCGTACAATATGAGCTCACCTTGTACGCGCTACGGCGCGAGGACGCGGCCGGGCTTGCCGCCTACCAGTACGATGCCTACGTCAAGCTCTATCAGATGATCCTGCAAGGCGTTGCAGCGCGAACCGGCGAGCTCGATGCTGCCGGATCTGCCGATGTCGCACGTTTCATGCTGGCCGGCATCGATGGAATACTCCTGCAGGAGCTCGCGAAGCCAAACAAGGACCGATCGTCGCGAGGAATCGAGACGCTGATCGCGGCGACGCAGGCGTTCGCCGCCGGACTGTCCGAAGTCCACCAGAAGCCGAAGAAAAAGAAGCGAGGAACAATGAGATGACAGCGGCTTCGTCGAAGATATGTAGATGGAGCGCGCCAGACAGTAATGCCGTGGACGCATACGTGCTGCGAGATCCGATGGCTGGAGAAGCGCAACAGCCGATTCTTGCGATTGTTAAACAGGGACTTCAGAAGCTTGTCGCATCAATGGTTTCCGACCTAGCCACTGACTAAGAGGCATGCTGCCGCCCATTGTGAACACTCCACCGGCTAAAGCCGGTGGCTTCGGGTTACGGCTGGAAGCCGGATGTGATCGACCCTTCGGGTCGATTGGTCACACCACCTTGAAATTGTCGTCTGGCTCTTCTGGTTTCTGATCCTCGATGTACTTCTTCCACACCTCGTCGGTGACATTCCCGCTCGAGGAGACCCAATACCCCCTGCTCCACAGATGCTGGCCCCAGTAGCGCTTTCTCAGGACCTGGAACTCCGTCAACAGCTTGTGCGAGCTTTTGCCTTTGAGAAATTGCACTGAACGAGACACAGACAGATAGGGCGGAATCGATATCAGCAGATGCACATGGTCCAGATTGATCGCACCGGCATGGATCATCATCTCGTGGCTTCGAGCAATTTCCCGGATCAACTCCCGCGCTCGAACACCAACGTCCCCTATCAAAACCGGATAGCGGTACTTGGTCACCCAGACGATATGATACTTACAGTCCCATATCGTATGACTACCTGATCTCGACGTTTGCATCGCACCGGATGCTATGCATCCCGTCGCCTAAAGGCGAGGGGTTTACGGATCCCCAAAAAGGGACTCTAAACGTCAAGGCTCGATTGACCCGTCAGCTGCATCGCGAAACCAACTAATTAGGAAGCGCCTTTCCTTATCGAGAGGAAGCATTGTTAGTTAAGCAGCGCTTTCGATGCACGACTGGGAGAAGACGTCCTCTAATGCCGGAACGGGCGTGAGATAGCTGCTCTCATGAAAAGGACCGCTGCCGGATTTCTCCGACAGCGGCGCAGTCTAGGGAGAAAGCAGACAACCGGCCTGCCAGCGGATTCGCACCACGAGACCTCAGCAAGCTGAAACTCGGAGGTTGTTGGTCGCTTCTCTCGATCTAAATGGCACCCCAGAAATCACGATCGCCAAGTCAACCGATTGTACGGAACCATTCTTGCGGTATGTCAAAGACCTTCGGATGCTCGTCACGCAATCCGTGACCGAAATTGAGCCAGAACGCATCCACACCTGAAAGATAAAGGGCTCGGATCGTCTCAGATGCGACGGTCGCAGGACCAACGGGCGCGACGATTTTGGCAAAGGGAGAACAACGCATCTTGGAGACCCAAAGACGTTTCGATGCAACAGCACCACAAAATTTCCTTCACGGTAAGGATTTCGCGCCCATCAACCCTGCGTTCCGAAGCCAGCTTCTTTGCCCGCGATGATTGGATGCCACAATGCTCGCAACTGTCCGGTAAGCGAAGACTATTCCTAAGCCCATTGTGATAGCGGCTCCGGGGTTCCCCCGCTCAGGGGACAATATTGCAGGCCGAATGACAGGCAGTGGACGCGAGCGCGGCTTCAAACCGATAGGCAAACGTATTTTATCGCCAAGTATTCGTCGATGCCGTATTTCGATCCTTCTCGTCCAATCCCGGAGCTCTTTACTCCGCCGAACGGGGCTTCCGCTGTCGAAATGAGACCGGTATTTACGCCCACCATGCCGTATTCCAACGCCTCCACCACCTTCCATACCTGGCTCAGATCGCGCGCATAGAAATACGAGGCAAGACCGAATTCAGGTAAGCATCCGGCGAGAACCGCGGAGCGGTTGGTTAGGCTGCCTGATTGATTTG
>CAZQMD010000266.1:0-6973 GCA_964594185.1 uncultured Afipia sp.
TCCCTGATCACGGTGTGGTGGATTTTCCGCACCGGTTACCGGCACAAGCCCTGACCCCAAACGCAACGCCCCCCCCAGCCGGGGCTTGTCTTTCAGAATCGCGGGCGGCGTCCGTTCAGTTCGGCCGCCAGTTTCCATTGCTGTCGTAATAGCCGCTGGCCCCGCTGCCCGGCGGCGGAGGCACCTGCACCGGCTGCACTGCATTGCTGACGCCGTTGCCCACCACGCCGAGCGTACCAGCCACCGCGCCGACACCCGCACCAAGCGCGCCGCCGACAAGACCGCCCACAGGACCGGCCGCCTGCTTGCCCTCGTAAGTCCCCTGCGCCGCGCCACTGATAGCGCCGCTCACGGGGTTTGGTTGTTGTGCTGCGGCAGGCACGGTCAGAAAAGCCAGTGCCGCTGCAGAGGAAATGACAAAAGCTGCAATCTTCATCTGAGGAAACCTCCCTGCCCGGCCGCGTTCCGGCCTCGAAGCAAATCAGCGCTGGAAGGTTGCGTCAGGTTGGGGGGAAATACAATGCAGATGCCGCGTGGCCGGCCCCGTTTCCAGTTGGAATTGTCTCAAAAGCAACAGTCCGAATCCGGTCTGAAAACGCATGAAAAAGGCGAATCCGCTTTCCGGATGCACCTTTTCAATACTAGCCCGATGACCGATCAGCGATGACGCTTGTGCCGGTAATGGCGATGACGATAGCTGCGGCGATTGTCGATCCCGAGCACGCCGTTCACGCCGCCGACAACGCCGCCCACACCCGCTCCCACCGCGCCGCCTACCACACCACCGACAGGCCCCGCCGCGCGATTGCCGCGGTAGACGCCTTCATTCGCGCCGCCTTCCATGCCCCTGAAAACGCCCTGTGCATGCGCGGCCATGGGCAATGCCAGAAGGGCAAGTGCGGCTGCGGCAAAGGTGAAACGTCGGTGCGTCGCGGTAAATATGAACAAGGACTCGGTCTTCATTCGGGAAATCTCCATAAGCAGCGGGAATTCAGTGCTGCAGTAACGTTTCTCGCGCGGGAAAGTTGCGTCAAGTTTGGCGAAAACACGCCAGAAACGCGCATTGTTCACGAAACTGTATGGCCGCTTCCATCAACCTTAAGACGAAGACACTGTTAAAAAAGCCGCTTTCCGTGCTTTAGTAAGAGCGAGGGGGCAGAGACGAGGCAAGAGTCATGCGTGCGATTTTGGTGTCAGTGACCGGTTTGATGCTGCTTTCAGGCGGCGCTGCAAACGCTGCGGTCTCCATTCTGGTCAACAAGGACACCCAGCAGATGACCGTCTCCGTCGATGGCACGCCGCGCTACACATGGCCCGTTTCCAGCGGCAATCCTTCCCATGAAACGCCGAACGGCAGCTTCAAGACATTCCGGATGGAAGAGGACCATTACTCGAAGGAATTCGATGATGCGCCGATGCCGAATGCGATCTTCTTCACCAAGCAGGGGCATGCCATTCATGGCACCGACGCCGTCAGCCGTCTTGGCAGTCCGGCCTCGCATGGATGCGTGCGGCTGTCGCGCGCCAACGCATTGAAGCTGTGGGATCTCGTCAAGGCCGAGGGCGTGCTCAACACCACAGTGACCCTGACCGGATCGTCGCGGGTCGCGCTGGCGCGCAATCCCCGCACCACCGTTGCACGCGGTGACGACGCGATCGGCCAGCCGGTGCAGATCGCGCCGCGCGGTGGCTATGGCGAAGACGTCAACGCCAACACGCGCGCGCGGCAAATCTCGCCTGACCGCGCTTACCGCGATCCGTCCTATCCGCAAGACCAGGCTTACTACGGACCTGCCGACGCCGGCCCGATGCAGCGCCGCATCTATCAGCAGCGCGGTTACTATCAGGGCTATGAGCAGGACGCGCGCTACCAGCAGCAGCCGCGCTACGCCAATCCACGCGGCGGCTATTACTATTACGCGGATTGAGGCTCAGGCTATTCGTCCGGCGTCCTGAGCCTGCGCCACACCGCGCCCAGAACGTTGGAGTAATCGTCGGTCCAGACCCGCTGGCCTTCCGTCGCTTCCGTCAGCACCCACTTCTCGTCCGATGCGATCTTGCCGACATCGGCTTCCTCATGAGCCGAGATCACGACATTGGTCGTGAAGATGTAGTCGGCGTCGCGTCCGGAATCCTCGTTGAAGACCCAGCTCTTCAGATCATTTTCTTCGGCAATGCCGACGACAACGCTGGCAAGCTCAAGATGACGGTTCGAGACGTGCATCACCACCGCGCCCTGCGGGGCGAGCTTGGCCTTGTAGATTGCCATCGCCTCTTCCGTGGCGAGATGGATCGGAATCGCGTCCGATGAATAGGCGTCAACGATGATGAGGTCGTAAGCGCCGTCCGGCTCCTTGGCGAAGGTCAGCCGGGCGTCGCCGATCACCGGCTTCATGTTGGGATCGCATGAGTTGATATAGGTGAAGTATTTCGGATCGCGCGCCGTATCGACCATGGTCTGGTCGATCTCGAAATACTTCCAGTCTTCTCCAGGCATCGACTGACAGGCGAGCGTTCCGGAGCCGAGACCGATCACCGCCACACGGATCGGGCCTCCCTTGCGCTCGCGGATCGCGGTGATGGCGCGGCCGATGCCGCCGTCCTTGTGATAATAGCTGATCGGTTCCGGCCGACCCTGGACCGGCGTGCCGTCGTCATTGAGAAATTTCTCTGCGCCGTGAATCGTCGTGCCGTGCATCAGCACATGATACTGGCCGTTCGAGGTCACCACGATCTTGTGCACGCCGAAGAAACTGCGCACCGTCTCAACACGGCCATCGTCAGCCGGATAAACGCGGATCAAAACCAACCCAAGCGCCACAAGTGCCGCCACGCTCCAGCGATTGATCCGCCATGCCATTGCGAGCACCACCATGACGTAGGCAAAGGCAGCAACCATCCAGATCCGGTTGGTCTCCAGGAATCCAGTGACCGTGCCTTGCCGATAGCTGAACCCAATGAGAACGAGCCCTGCAACAGCCGCAAGGAGCCACAGGCTGATTCCGCCACGCCGGACCGACGTCCCCCCCGGGCGGCACAATGCAGCGAGCGCGAGCAGGATCGGATACTCCGCGATCCATGAGAATGTGTAAGGCGCGATCAGGCCCGCGAACAATCCGCCGACCATGCCGCCGAACGACAGCGCGACATAGAAGCCCGTGAGATAGCGCGCCGCCGGGCGTGTCCGCGCCAGCTCACCATGACAGGCCATGGCGATAATGAAAAAGCAAAGCTGGTGTCCGCCCAGCGTCAGCAGCAGATTCTGTTCGCCGCCGATCACCAGCAGGATCATGACGCCCGCGATCGCGATCGGCTGCAGCATCAGCATCAGCCAGTGCGGCAGCAGCGGCCGCGACTGGAATACCAGCACCCATGTCAGCAGATACAGCGACAGCGGCAGCACCCACAGCAGCGGCGCGGCCGCGACATCGGTCGAAATATGCGCCGTCACCGCGATCAGCAGGCCCGACGGCACGGCAGCCAGAAATATCCAGCGCAGCCGCACCGGCCATGACGGCGCCGGCGCATCGCCCTCGCTTGCGCTGATGGCAGCAACCGTCATCGGCGGCGAACGCAGCAGCAAGACGCCGCATGCGGCGATCAGGACGATCAGCAGGGCGTAGCCGCCGGTCCAGATCACATTCTGGGTTTGCAGCGAAAACATCGGCTCCAGCAGCACCGGATAAGACAGCAGCGCGAGGAAGCTTCCGATGTTCGAGGATGCGTACAGAAAATACGGATCAGGCCCATCGGGATGTCCGGTGCGAACGAACCAGGCCTGCAGCATCGGATTGTTGGCGGCGAGCGCAAAGAATGGCAGGCCGATCGAAACAGCGAACAGACCGAGCAGCCAGAACGCGTAACCACTTGCTGGCGGTTCGCCCCACCCGCTCGCAATCGACAGCGGCAGGGTGAACAGCGCCGCGATCAACAGCAGCAGATGAATAACAACCGGAACCGCGCGGCTCTTCAGGGTCATCAGATAATGCGCGTAGGCATAGCCGCCAAGCAGCAGCGACTGGAAAAAAACCATCGCCACGGACCACACTGCCGGCGATCCGCCAAGCCGCGGCAGCACCATCTTCGTGAACAGCGGCTGGACCGAAAACAGCAGCAACGCGCTGGTGAAAATCGCGATGGTATAGACCACCAGAACAAGCGCATTCCTCGCGCCGGAAGACTGGCTCGCGGTGTCGGACGGCATCGAATTCATGAAGACTCCGGCAAATTTCCGGCAACATCAGACCGGAGGCGGGCGGAGTGGAGCATAGCCATCCGCTGCGAGCAATAACATGCGCGTGACAGAAATCACTCGCGCGTGACGTACTCCGATACTAAGACTGCTGCATGTCGGATTACGATGCACTCATTATCGGTGCGGGCCATAACGGCCTGACCTGCGCGGCCTATCTCGCGATGAGCGGGCTGCGCGTGAAAGTCGTTGACCGGCGCAAGGTGGTCGGCGGCGCGGCGGTCACCGAGGAGTTTCATCCCGGCTTCCGGAATTCCGTGGCCGCCTACACCGTCAGCCTGCTCAATCCGAAAGTGATCGCGGATCTGGGCCTGCATCGCCACGGCCTGCGGATTGTGGAGCGCCGCGCGCAGAATTTCCTGCCTGCGCCCGATGGCAGCTATCTGCTGACCGGCGACGGACGCACCCATCAGTCGATCGCTAAATTCAGCGAGCGCGACGCGCTGCGGATCGATGACTTCAACCGCGAACTGGAAACCATCGCCGACGTCCTGCGCGCATTTGTGCTCCGCGCACCGCCGGATGTGGTCGAAGGTTTCGGCCTGCATGCGATCCGCGAGGCATTCAACGCGCTGACCAGCGCCAACATCCTGCGCGGCCTGCCGCTGGAGAGCCAGCGCATGCTGCTGGACCTGTTCACCCGCTCGGCGGGCGACATGCTCGAGGACCGCTTCGAGAGCGATCTGGTCAAGGCGCTGTTCGGCTTCGATGCCGTGGTCGGCAACTATGCCAGCCCCTACGCAGCGGGATCGGCCTACGTCATGCTGCATCATGCGTTCGGCGAGGTGAATGGCCGCAAGGGCCTCTGGGGCCATGCCATCGGCGGGATGGGCGCGATCACCCAGGCCCTGGCGGCTACTGCGCGCGCCCACGGGGCGGAGATCGAGACCGGCGCAGGGGTGCGGGAGATCATTATCGAGGGCGACCGGGCCGTCGGCGTCGTTCTGGATAACGGTACAATGATAAAGGCGAAATATGTCGCCTCCAGCGTCAATCCGAAGCTGCTTTACACCCGGCTGATCCCGGCCGACGCCCTGCCGAAGCCGTTCCTCGACCGCATCACGACCTGGCGCAACGGGTCCGGCACCTTCCGGATGAACGTCGCCCTGTCGGCGCTACCCTCCTTCAAAGCCCTTCCCGGCGAGGGCGATCACCTGACCGCGGGCATCATCATCGCCCCCAGCCTCGGCTACATGGACCGCGCCTGGCTCGACGCCCGCGCCCACGGCTGGAGCCGCGAGCCAGTGGTCGAGGTCCTGATCCCGTCCACCCTCGACAGCTCGCTGGCCCCTCCCGGTCAGCATGTCGCCAGCCTGTTCTGCCAGCACGTCGCACCGCAACTGCCGGACGACCGGTCATGGGACGATCACCGCGAGGAGGTCGCCGACCTGATGATCGCCACCGTGGACCGCTACGCCCCCGGCTTCGGCCGGAGCGTGATCGGTCGGCAGGTGCTCTCGCCGCTCGATCTGGAACGCGATTTCGGTCTGCTCGGCGGCGACATTTTCCATGGCGCTTTGTCGCTCAACCAGCTGTTTTCGGCCCGCCCGATGCTGGGCCATGGCGGCTATCGGGGGCCGCTGAAGGGGCTCTATCACTGCGGCTCCGGCGCCCATCCCGGTGGTGGCGTGACCGGGGCTCCGGGCCACAATGCGGCAGCCGTTATCCTGCGGGACCATCAGGGAATCTTCACTTAAAGGGCTGTGGAAAGAACGCCCTGAACCTGTTGAGAAGCTGTGGATAACCCTGTGGATAATCAGTGGATTTCTGCTTGGTTAAAGCTTTACTAACGTGTGGAAAACCGGGGTTAACAAACTGTGAAGAACCCCGGTATGTTCGGTGCGTAACCGGTGGACAGATTGTGAGAAAATGGGCGATGCAATCACGACCTTCAGCCCGCTGGACCCGCCCGTGACCTCATCATTTTCCCCGCCTGTAACGCAGGCCACCTTCGCCATCGGCGACGAGCGCACCGCCAGCCGCATCGTGGATGCGATCACCGAAAGCTATCCCGGCGACGACCTCGCCATCGCCGCCTTCGAGGCGCCCGGTGGCCGTTGGGACATCACCATGCATTTCGCAGAAGCTCCGGATGAGAACTTGATCCGGGCGCTGGTGTCGGACACGGCGGGGGAGACCGCAGCCAAGTCCATCGTCTTCGGCACGGTCGAAACCAAGGATTGGGTGAAGGCGAGTCTGGCCGATCTGGTGCCGGTCAGTGCCGGGCGGTTCATCGTCCATGGCAGCCATGACCGCGACCGGGTGCCCCCCAATAAACTCGGAATCGAGATCGAGGCGGCGCTGGCCTTCGGCACCGGACACCATGGCACCACCCGTGGCTGCCTCCTGCTGCTCGATCAGGTTCTGAACCAGCGGACGCCCAAACGGGTTCTCGATCTCGGCTCGGGAACCGGCGTCCTGGCCATCGCCGCGGCAAAGGCGCTCCGCCGCCGGGTGCTGGCGACCGACATCGACTTCCGCTCGGTGATCGTGGCGCGCGAAAACGCGCATCTCAACGGGGTCGGGACTCTGGTCGAGGCCGTCCACGCGACCGGATTTCATGCGCCGGACTTTGCCGCCAACGGCCCGTTCGGTCTGGTTCTGGCGAACATCCTCGCCAACCCGCTGCGGCGGCTCGCGCCGGACATGGCGCGGCATCTGGCGCCGCAGGGGTTCGTGATCCTGTCGGGATTGCTGCCGCATCAGGCGAACAGCGTGGTC
>CAZQMD010000267.1:0-6943 GCA_964594185.1 uncultured Afipia sp.
GCCTATCGCGGCGCGGGGCTGAAGCTGCTCAAGCGACTTCAGATCGAAGGCTGGAGCAGCCTCTTGATGCAGAGGCGCTGAAGGCGCGTCATTCCGGGGCGCGAGCCATTGCGAGCGAACCCGGAATCCACTTGCGGCAGAAAAACTCTTCTGGATTCCGGATCAGTCCGCGGATGCGGACTGTCCGCAATGACGGCATTCTGCTGAATGACCGGATACCTTATTCCCGTTTCATCCGGTGAGGAGTGATATCGGCCTCGGTATAGCCAGCTTCAAACCGCACCCGGCGCGCCTCGCGCTGCAGCCGGTTTTCCGTCAGGCGATCCAGCATCTGGACAATGACCCCGCGCGGCTCCTTGATCGTGACCGCCGGAATGTTGCCGCCCTGATGGACCGGCGGCGAAATCTTCTCAAACATAAAAGCTGGCATGCCCTATCCCCTCTTCGTTGAGTTGAAAAACACACCCCTTCGCATTTCCGCGAGGTCCACTTCGTCTAAGCATCGTTGCTCTCAAATGGTTCCTCTGAGTGGCCTTCCCTGTAGGCACTGATTACAAAGCATGGATCGTGCCATTCGCAATTGACGCAGCCCCATGACAGGGCTGCCGATTGCTCCCCAATTCCGCGCCTCCTAAGGTTCGCCCATGTTCGAAGCCCAATTCCAGACGTTCGAAGACCCCGAAAGCGGCGTGGCTCTGGCCGCGCGGCTGTCAGCCTTCCGCGAGGAACTGCTGGGGCGGCAACTGACGGGGTTTGTGATTCCCCGCGCAGACAGCCAGCAAAACGAATATGTGCCGCCGAGCGACGAGCGGCTGGCATGGCTCACGGGATTTACCGGCTCCGCAGGACTGGCAATTGTCCTGACGGGCAAGGCCGCTGTGTTCGTGGATGGCCGCTACACCATCCAGGCCGCCAAGCAGGTCGATACCGGTGCATGGAGCATCGAATCCCTGATCGAGCCGCCGCCGGAAAGCTGGCTGACGGCGCATCTGTCACCCGGCGATCGCCTCGGATTTGATCCATGGCTGCACACTTCGGCGGCAGCCGAACGCCTCGCCAAGGCCTGCGAAAAAGCCGGTGCGGAACTGGTCGCAGTGGACGGCAATCCGGTGGATGCAGTCTGGACCGACCGCCCCGCCCCGCCGCTCGGACCGGTGAAAATTCACCCCGCCCAACTCGCAGGCGAAACCGAGAGCGACAAGCTCGCGCGCATCCGCAGCGAGATCGCCAAACTCAAAGTCGATGCGCTCGTGCTGTCGGATTCGCACGCGGTCGCATGGACGTTCAACATTCGCGGCGCGGACGTCGCGCACACGCCGCTGCCACTGTCTTACGCACTGATCCCAAAAGACGGACGGCCCAGGATTTTCATCGATCACCGCAAGCTCTCCAACAGCGTGCGCGATCACCTTGAAAAGAACGCCACAGTTGAAGAACCGGCCGCGCTGATGGGCGAGCTTGCCGGACTGGCGCAGACCGGCGCAGCCATAGGCCTCGACAGTACAACAGCCGCCGACGCACTGAGCCGCCTGATCGCAACGGAAGGCGGCAAGCCGGTCCGCGTGACCGATCCGGTTGCGATGCTGAAAGCGGTGAAGAATTCCGCCGAGATCGCCGGCACACGCGCTGCGCACAAGCGCGACGGCGCAGCGTTGGCAAAATTTCTGGCATGGATCGACCGCGAGGCCCCATCAGGCAAGCTGACCGAAATCGATGCGGTCGAAGCGCTGGAAACTTTTCGCCGAGAGACCGGCGCGCTGAAGGACGTGTCTTTCCCGACCATTTCCGGCACCGGCCCGAACGGCGCGATTGTGCACTATCGCGTCACCCGCAAATCCAACCGGCGGATCGAACCCGGCGACCTGCTGCTGATTGATTCCGGCGCGCAATACGAAGACGGAACCACCGACGTCACCCGCACCATTGCCATCGGCGAGCCGACGGACGAGATGCGCGACCGCTTCACTCGCGTGCTGCGCGGACATATTGCGATTGATCGCGCGGTGTTTCCCGATGGCGTCAGCGGCGCGCAGATCGATGCTTTCGCGCGGCAGTTTCTCTGGCATGCAGGCATCGACTTCGATCACGGCACCGGCCACGGTGTCGGCAGCTATCTGTCGGTACATGAAGGCCCGGCGCGGATTTCCAAGCTCGGCACCACGCCGCTCAAGCGCGGCATGATCCTTTCCAACGAACCCGGCTATTACAAAACCGACGCCTTCGGCATCCGCATCGAGAATCTCGAACTGGTTGTCGAGAAAATTATCGATGGCGCGGAGAAGCCGATGAACGGCTTCGAAGCGCTGACACTCGCGCCGATCGACCGGCGGCTGATCAACGTCAACCGCATCAGCAAGCAGGAACTGGCGTGGATCAACGCCTATCATGCGCGGGTGCGCGATGAAATCCGTCCGCTGGTCGATGAAGCGACGAAAATCTGGCTTGACGCGGCAACAGCACCATTGGCCTACACTGACTGAACAGAGATTGCACAGCGACAATCAAGACAAGAGTCCGGACAACGTGACCCACCAGAACACCGAAATTGCCGCCGCGAAGGCGGCAACGCCTGCCGCGTGGAAACTGCTGCTGATGCTGGTGGCGATGAACGGCCTCGCGCCGGTGTCGCTCTACATCCTTGTGCCTGCGCTTCCGATCCTGGCGAAGACCCTCGGCAGCGATGTGTCCGCCGTTCAGCTCAACGTCTCGCTGTTCATGGTCGGGCTTGCGATCTCGCAGCTTGTGACAGGATCGCTGTCAGACCGCTTCGGCCGCCGCCCCGTCCTGCTCGGCGGGTTCGGACTTGCGGTCATCGCGACCATCATCTGCATGTTCGCAGAAACCCTGCCGCAGCTCATTGCCGGACGCTTCCTGCAGGCGCTGGGCGGCGCCACCGGCATGGTGATGAGCCGCGCCATTATTCGTGATTTGTATCCCCGCGAGCGCGTCGGCGGCATGATCAGTCTCGTCATCGCGGTGATGATGATCGCGCAGTTGCTCAGCCCGCTGATCGGCGGCCTGCTGGAAACCAGCTTCGGCTGGCGCGCGATCTTTTATTTCATGGCGGCGACATCGATCGCAATCACCGTGGGCATCGCCTTGGGTCTGCCGGAAACCCGCCCCGAACGAGGACCGGCAGAGGAAAGCGGCTTCTTCAAGGACGTGCGCGCACTCTCCGCGAGCCGCGTGTTCTTCGGCTACGTGCTGTGCCAGATGCTGGCCTCGGCAATCATCTTCACCTTCGCAGGCGGCGGACCCTACATCGTTGTCAACCAGATGGGCCGCTCCACTGCCGAATACGGGCTGTGGTTTGCCTCGTCGGGCCTCGCGTACCTGCTGGGCAATCTGGTGTCGGTGCGGCTGTCGCCGCGGCATGGAATTGACCGCATGATCTGGCTCGGGATCGCGCTGCAGATCGGCGGATCGATCCTCAATGTGATCTGGGGCATCACCGGCTTCAACCAGATGCCGGCATGGTTGTTCGGCACCCATATGATCGTGATGTTCGGCAACGCGTTCGCGATGGCCAATGCGTCAGCGGGCGCGATCAGCATCCGCCCGCAGGCCGCGGGCACAGCGGCAGGCGCGATGGGCTTCCTGCAGATGGGCTTCGGTTCGCTCTGCTCGCAACTCGGCGCGTTCCTCGGCGGCCAGTTCGCAACGCCGTTGCCGCTCAACATCGCGATCCTGATCATCTCGGCATCATGCGCGGTGGTGATCGTGCTGCTGGTGCCGCGCACGCATATCGCGGTGACGACGGAAAAGATTGTCGAGGCTGAGGCTGAAGAGACGGGACTGATTTAACTTCCGCCGACCAGCGCCAGCCACTCGTCTTCGGTCAACACCTTGACGCCGAGCTTGTTCGCTTCGGCGAGTTTCGAGCCCGCACCCGGCCCGGCGACGACATAGTCGGTCTTTTTCGATACCGATCCCGATGCTTTCGCGCCTAATCGTTCAGCGGTGGCCTTGGCTTCATCGCGGGTGAATTTTTCCAGCGATCCGGTGAACACCACGATCTTTCCGGCAATCGGCGAATCCGTCTTCGCCTTCTCAGCCGGCTGAACGGTGATCTCGCCCAGCAGATCGTCCACCGCCTTGACACTGTGCGGCTCCTTGAAAAACTCAACCAGCGCATTGGCGACAACGGCACCGACGCCTTCGATGTCATTGAGGTCGCGATAAGCCTCGGATTGCGGCCCCTCGCCCGCCGCGATCATCGCCGCGCGGAAAACTTCGACTGTTCCGTAATGCCGCGCCAGCAGCTTGGCATTGCCCTCGCCGATGTGACGAATGCCGAGCGCGAAAATAAAGCGAGCCAGCGCGATGGTCCGCCGCGCCTCGATGGCCGCGAACAGGTTGCGCACCGACGTCGCGCCATAGCCCTCACGATCCATCAGCTTTTTCGATGAGCGTGCATCGCGCTTCTCGAGCGTAAAAATATCGACCGGCGACATCACCAGCCCGTCGGTGAAGAATTCCTCGATCTGCTTGTCACCAAGGCCGTCGATATCGAAGGCATTGCGCGCGACGAAGTGCTTGAGACGTTCTTTCGCCTGTGCCGGACACGCCAGGGAATTGGTGCAACGGCGCACCGAGTCCGGCCTGCCGGTCTTGGGATCTTCCTCACGCACCGCATGGCTGCCGCAAGCGGGACACACCGTCGGAAACTTGTATGGCTTAGCGGACGCCGGGCGCTTGTCGAGGACAACGCTGACAATCTGCGGGATCACGTCGCCCGCGCGCTGCACCACCACCGTGTCGCCAACGCGGATATCGACGCCCTCGCGAATCGGCTGGCCATCGTTGCCGATGCCCTTGATGTAATCCTCGTTGTGCAGTGTCGCGTTCTGCACCACGACGCCGCCCACCGTCACCGGCGCAAGCTTCGCCACCGGCGTCAGCGCGCCAGTACGGCCAACCTGGATTTCGATATCGTTGAGAACCGTGGTCGCCTGTTCGGCGGCAAATTTGTGCGCGATGGCCCAGCGCGGACTGCGCGACACAAAGCCAAGCCGCTCCTGCCAGTCGAGGCGATCGACCTTGTAGACCACGCCGTCGATGTCATAGCCGAGCCTGGCGCGCTGGGTTTCGATCTTGCGATAGAATTTCAGAACCTCATCAACGCTGTCGCACAACGTCGTCAGCGGATTGGTGACGAACCCAGCCTTTTCGATCCACTCGATCATCTTGAACTGGGTCTTGGCCGGCATCTCGCTCATCTCGCCCCATGCATAGGCGAAGAATTTCAGCGGGCGCGACGCGGTGACCGAGACGTCCTTCTGGCGCAGCGAGCCCGCCGCCGAATTGCGCGGGTTGGCGAACACCGTGTCTTCGGCTGCCGCCTGCCGCTTGTTGAGCGCAAGAAAGTCCTTCTTGAGCATGTAGACTTCGCCGCGGATTTCGCAGACGGCCGGAATGTTGCGGCCCTTCAGCTTGTGCGGGATGTCCGAAATGGTCCGTACATTCGCGGTGACGTCCTCACCGGTGAACCCGTCGCCGCGCGTCGCGCCGCGCATCAGTTCGCCGTCTTCGTAACGCAGCGACAGCGACAGTCCGTCGATCTTCGGCTCGGCAACGATAGCCGGAATGTCATCCTCGCCGAGCTTCAGAAAACGCCGGACACGATCGACAAAATCGGTGACATCTTCGTCGGTGAACGCATTGCCCAGCGAGAGCATGGGCACAGCATGCGGCACTTTCGCAAAACGTCCCGACGGGGCCGCGCCGACTTTCTGCGACGGCGAATCCCGCGTCACGAGTCCCGGAAACCGCGCCTCGATGGCGTCGCTGCGCTTGCGCAAATCGTCATAGGCCGCGTCCGAAATCTTCGGCGCGTCGTCGTTGTAATAAGCTTCGTTGTGGCGCTCGATCTCAAGCGCGAGACGGACGAGCTCGACCTTGGCCTGCGTCTCGGTCAGCTTCTCGACGGCGATGGGGGGCTTCTTCGGTTTGGCGGCCATGAGGATGCCTCACGCCGTCGCGGCTTTGAGCAGCCGGTCCGCCGCCGCGCGCGCCTCTGCGGTGATCTCCGCGCCCGCGAGCATGCGCGCGATCTCCTCGCGGCGATGATCCTTCGCCAAGGTCGCCACCCGTGTCGCCACGCGCTTGCCCTTGTC
Organism: uncultured Afipia sp.; assembly: GCA_964594185.1. Classification (GTDB taxonomy): domain Bacteria; phylum Pseudomonadota; class Alphaproteobacteria; order Rhizobiales; family Xanthobacteraceae; genus Afipia. Next base: position 6,117 of record CAZQMD010000267.1, read on the forward strand.
GAGCGCGTCCTTGGAGATCAAGAGATGCTGATCCGCGCGCGCCGCCACCTGCGGCGCATGGGTCACCGCCATGACCTGAACCTTCTCGGCCAGCCGCGCCAGCCGCGCGCCGATCGCATCAGCCACCGCGCCGCCGACCCCCGTATCGATTTCGTCGAACACCAGCGTCGGTGCCGAGCCACGATCGGACAGCACGACCTTCAGCGCCAGCAGGAAGCGCGAGAGTTCGCCGCCCGATGCGACCTTCATCAGCGGACCGGGCTTGGTGCCGGGATTGGTCTGCACCCAGAACTCGACGCGGTCGGAGCCCTGCGGCCCCGGCGATGCGGCGTCGCTGTCAATCTGTGTGGAGAACTTCGCGCGGTCGAGCTTGAGCGGCGCGAGTTCGGAATTGACCGCCTTGTTGAGTTTCTCCGCCGACTTGTTGCGTGCCGCGGAAAGCTTCTGCGCGGCTGCATCGTAAGCCTTGTCAGCCGCAGCGGCCGCTTTCTCCAGAACCTTGAGCTGATCCGCGCCTGCATCGATCAGCGCGACATCCGCAGCATAGCGCTGCGCCAGTGCAGCCAGCGCATCGACCGGCGTCGAATATTTACGCGCAGCTCCGCGCAACGCAAACAATCGCTCCTCGATCCGCTCCAGTTCGAGCGGATCGAAATCTGCCGCAATCAGCGCTGCGTTGAGATGCTGGTCGGCCTCTTCAAGCGCGTTGATGGCAGCATCCATCGCCCTCACCGCAGGCTCGATCAGCGACGGTGCAGTGCCCGCGCGCCGCTCCAGCCGCCGCACGGCGGCCGCGAGCGCCGACACCGGAGATTGCGGACCGCCGA
>CAZQMD010000268.1:0-6933 GCA_964594185.1 uncultured Afipia sp.
CGGCGCTGTTCTTTAGCCTGCTGATCATCACCGTGTCGTTCATGCCGATCTTCACGCTGGAATCGCAGGAAGGCCGGCTGTTCAGCCCCTTGGCGTTCACGAAGACCTTTTCAATGGCGGCGGCAGCGTTGCTGTCGGTAACGCTGGTGCCGGCGCTGATGATCATCTTCGTGCGCGGCAGAATCGTGCCCGAGCACAAGAACCCGATCAATCGCTTCCTGATCTGGATTTATCGGCCGGTGATCAAGGCCGTGATGCGTGCCAAGGCACTGGTGATCCTTATCGCGCTGGCAATTGTTGTGGTGACAGTGTGGCCGGCGCGTCAGCTCGGCACCGAGTTCATGCCCAACCTCAACGAAGGCACGCTGCTCTACATGCCCACCACGCTACCGGGAATTTCGGTGACCAAAGCGGGTGAACTGCTGCAGATGCAGGATAGGATCATCCGGTCGTTCCCGGAAGTGGCGTCAGTCTACGGCAAGGCCGGCAGGGCTTTGACGGCGACCGATCCGGCACCGTCCGAAATGTTCGAGACCATCGTCAACCTGAAGCCGAAGGAAGAGTGGCGGCCCGGCATCACGGTCGACAGTCTGATCGCAGAGATGGACAAGGCGTTGCAATTCCCCGGCGTCTCGAATGCCTGGACCATGCCGATCAAGGCGCGCATCGACATGCTATCGACCGGAATTCGCACGCCGGTTGGGGTCAAAGTGATCGGCACAGATCTGGTCGAGATCGACAAACTGGCCAAGCAGATCGAGCAGGTTCTAAAGGCTGTGCCGGGAACATCGTCGGCGTATGCCGAGCGGGGTATCGGCGGCTACTATCTCGACGTGACACCGGACCGGGCGGCCTTGGCGCGCTACGGCATCATGGTCCAGGACGTTCAGGATGTGATTGCGACCGCACTCGGCGGCCAGACGGTGACCACGACAGTGGAGGGCCGGCAGCGCTTCAGCGTCAACATGCGTTACCCCCGGGACCTGCGCGAGAATCCGCAGGCCATCGCCAACGACGTCCTGGTTCCGATGCCGGCGGGAGGTGCAGTGCCGCTTGGGGAGGTCGCCAAGATCGAACCGGCGCGAGGGCCGACATCGATCCGCACCGAGAATGGACAGTTGGCGACTTACATCTACGTCGACATCCGTGACCGCGATCTCGGCAGTTATGTTGCCGACGCGCGGCAGGCGGTGCAGGCCAGTATTCAATTTCCGGCGGGATACTATGTGGTCTGGAGCGGTCAGTACGAATATCTCGAACGCGCAACGGCGCGCCTGAAGATCGTCGTCCCGGTGACGCTGCTGATCATCTTTCTGCTGCTGTACCTCAACTTCCGTTCCATCGCCGAGACCGTGATCGTGATGCTGTCGCTGCCGTTCGCCTTGGTCGGCGGCATCTGGCTGATGTGGGCGCTAGGCTTCAACCTGTCCGTTGCAGTCGCGGTCGGTTTCATCGCGTTGGCGGGTGTTGCGGCTGAGACTGGCGTCGTTATGCTGATCTACCTCAACCAAGCCCTTGCCGAGATCAAGGCGCAGCGTGACGCCGAAAAGCGAACACTGACCCGTCACGACCTCTACGACGCCATCATGGAAGGCGCGGTGGAGCGGGTGCGGCCGAAGATGATGACGGTCGTGGCCATCATGGCGGGACTGCTGCCGATCATGTGGAGCACTGGTACCGGGTCCGAGATCATGCAGCGCATCGCGGTGCCGATGATCGGCGGCATGATTTCGTCGACACTGCTGACGCTGATCGTGATTCCCGCGATCTATGGATTGATCAAAGGCTTCCGTTTGCCGCCCAATGATCACGAAAACGATCATTCGCCATCGCGGGCCATCAAGCCGGCCAAGGAAGACTCGCGACTTGTTTCGGAACCCGCCGAGTGAGGTGAACCATGATGAATGGTATGGCGCCTGGAATGATATGGGGCATGGGGCTTTTGTGGCTGCTGATCATCGTTGTTTTGATCCTATCGGCAGCAGCACTCGTCAAATATCTGTTTTACGGAGACAAGGGAGGTCGGCGATGAACAGATTGATCATGATCGCATTGGTGACAGGCGCGTTCCTGCCCTCTGCACAGGCACAGCTAGGCGACGCATCCCGTGGCCAACGGAGTTTCCAGGCCTGTGCGCCATGCCACTCGCTGGAACCGGACCGAAACATGACGGGACCAAGTCTCGCCGATCTATGGAACCGAAAGGCCGGCATGCTGCCGAGCTTCAGTCGGTATTCACAGGCGTTGAAGTCGTCGGGAATTACTTGGGACGACGCCACGCTCAACGAGTGGCTTCGGGATCCGCAACACCTCATTCCTGGCAACACGATGCCGTTCTCCGGCGTGAAGGACGCGGGACGGCGCGGTGATCTTCTGGCGTTTCTCAAGGATGCGACCCAGCCCGGTCACGCTCCGCCATCGATTGCGCAACGCGGCAATCAAATGGGCGGAATGATGATGGGCATGATGGGTGGTGGTGCGGTCCCAAATCTCAAAAAACTCGAGTCTGACCAACGGGTGACGGCGATCACGCACTGCCGAGACACCTACCGGGTGATCACCGCGGATGGAAAAACGCGCGATTTCTGGGAGCGAAATCTGAGATTCAAGACCGACGTGAGTGACGATGGGCCACAGAAGGGCGCTCCGGCGATCGTGGCGGCCGGAATGATGGGAGACAGGGCTGACGTGATCTTTGCCGCACCAGAAGAGATTAGCGGGGCCATCTCACCGCAATGTTGATGAGCTCCAAGCCCATCAATCGACAACGGCGCGGCAGCGGGCCAACTATTTTTCCATTGATAGCGCCGTCAACTGTAACCAAACCGGCTGGATCAGCGAACTCATAGAGATAATGCAAGTATGACGACCAACGAAATCGAACTCAAGGCACTGATGCTTGCAAGCCTGGATGGCGACGCGGCCTCACACCGCGCGCTGCTTGAGCGATTGAGCCGCCGTCTGCGCGCATATTACAAAGGCAAATTTGCGGGCATTGGAAGAGGCGCGGCAGAGGCTGAAGATCTGGTTCAGGAAGCGGTATTGGCGATTCACATCAAGCGACATACCTATGACCCCACGGAGCCGCTTACACCGTGGGTGCATGCGATCGCGCGCTACAAGTTGATCGATTTCCTGCGTCGAACTCGCGCGTCGTTCGCTGATGTGCCTATCGATGAGGCCGATCTGATCATGGCACATGACGACAATGTCAGCGCCGAGAGCACACACGACGTCAGACGGCTCATGGAGCGGTTGCCGAAAAACATGCGATGCGCCATCGAGGCTGTAAAACTGGACGGACAGAGCATAGCTGAAGCGGCAGACCGATGCGGTATCTCGGAATCGGCCGTAAAAGTGAACATTCATCGTGGGCTCAAAACACTGGCTGCCTTGATTGCCCGGGAAACCAGAACATGAAGACGGATGACTTGGTTGCCATACTAAGTGCGAACGCAGAGCCGGTAGACCGCAGATTGGTCGTTCGGACGGTTTGCATTGCGCTTGCGGCTGGAACAGTGGCGGCACTCGGCATCATGCTCGTCGGACTAGGTGTCCGCACAGACCTGATGACGGCCCGCGCCTTGATTTTTCTCCTCCTGAAACTCGCGTTCCCGGTGGGGATTGTCGGCGTCGCGTCGATCTATCTCACAAGGCTGGCGCGCCCCGGAGGGGAGCGAAGAACCTCGTCGATTTTGGTTGCAATGCCGTTCCTCGCGATTGTGTTACTTGCCGCAATCAGCCTTGCTTTTGCGCCGAGTTCCTACTGGGACAAAATGATCATCGGCGATCAGTGGCTTGAATGCCTTCTCTCGATTCCGATCATCGCAATCGTGCCTTTCGCAATTACCATCTGGGCGGTGCGAAGGGCTGCCCCAACGGATCTCGCCCGCACAGGCGCCTTCGCCGGCCTCATTGCTGGCGGCGTGAGTGCGATGGCTTATGCGCTTCATTGCATGGACGATTCATTGCCATTTGTTGCGGTCTGGTACGGTGGCACGATCGCCCTTTGTACCTTCGCAGGCGCAATATTGGGGCCGCGCTTGCTGCGGTGGTAACGGGCCTTGGTGGTCGTTTTCACGTCACCGTGAGTGTGTAACCGGCCGACGATTTGCTCCGAACTCATTTGTAGAAGCGCATGTGACACGCTTCACAATGACAAGGAGCCAGACAATGTTAACGAAACACTTTCTCACGATTTCGCTCTTGCTGCCACTTGTGGCGATATCAGCAACGGCCCACGCGGGATCGACAATTACCGACAAGAGCTATTGGCCAAATGAGGCCACGCCGAGCGCCTACAACGCTGGTCGCTCGCAAAGCGACTTGGCTTCAGCGTTTGCATTCGACCGAAGGAAGCCACGTTCCCAGATAGCGCCGAAGGTCAGTTCCCAAGTGGCGGCGACGGTCCAGAGTGGCGGATACGTTTGGCGCTATCAAGGAGGTCCGAAATCTCCGATGATACGCACAAGAGGGAAATGATGCGCGCTATCCAAAATACGCAGCTCATCATTGATGAGCCTCCAGTGAGTGGTCTGAAGCCAGAACCGGTTGCGGATCCGGACCAATCGTTGCAACCGATTCACAGCGACGATTCTGCATTTTCACCAAACGGCAGAGCAATCGGATGACCTTGATTGATCACAACGCAACCACCCGTGGGTCAGGCAATCGACCGCGCGATACTGTGACCAGCTATTTCACTCAGTATCGCTTGGCGCTGTATCTCTTCTCGGGCGCGGGAGTTGCTGCGGGTGTTGCGTTGAACTGGAACTGGCTGGCAGCAGCGGGGTTCCTTCCTGTCCTGGCGTTTCTCCCCTGCATGTTGATGATGTTCATGTGCATGAAACACGGGGCGCAATCGCCAAATGATCCAGGTACGGAGTCAACCAAGATCCTACCATCTCGATCAGGTAAGCCGCTTGAACCGCAACAATAGATGCGCGACCGAACCGATTGACTGGCGCGCGCAGACGCACGTCGGTTCATTCGTAAATTGGAACAGAGAGGAGAATCTTCCATGAAAACAGTTGCAACATTAGCAGTCGTTTTGTTCGCCGTTGGAACAGGCTTGGCTCTTGGTCCCGTTGCTCGCGCTCAAGATACGCCGACGCCATCGACTCCGCAGGCCAGCGATCACGGCATGATGAGCGGTGATATGAAATCAATGATGGGTATGATGGGCCAGATGAACCAGATGATGGAGAACTGCAATCGAATGATGCAGAGCAAGAACGATCGGCGTGACGAGAAGAATCCGACGCAGAAAGGTCGACCTGGTTAGATAAAAGCCACAGAGTTTCGGGGGGAGGGGGGCACTCGAAATTTGCTCGTCGGAATGTAGGTCGTAGCCCAGAGGTGACTCCCAACATTGGCGGTTATTCATTGTTCCAATTGCCGACCAAGAGCATCAAAGCCGGCATATTCATCGTGGTGAAGTGCCTTTTACGGTGCGAGCGCTGGGTCGACGCATTTGTTTTGCGACGGGATTCATCTCGAACAGCGCATCGATGATCGGACACTGCGGAACCTGATCCCGCGTGCACTGTGCAGCCATGTCCGACATCACTCGTTCGAGGCGTTGCAAATCAGCGATCTTCTGACGAATATCCGTGAGATGCTCGACTGTGAGCGCATGTACCTCCTCGCAAGTGTAGGTGTGCCCATCGACAAGACGCAGCCAACCCCGCAACTCGTCGAGACCAAATCCAAGTTCCCGACCGCGACGTACGAAATGCAACCGCCTCACATCGTCAGAGCCGTAGAGGCGATAACCACTCGCGCTGCGGGCGGGCGACGGCATAATACCGATCTTCTCATAATAGCGGATGGTCTCGATATTCACTCCGCTGCGCTCTGACAGCGCCCCGATCGTAAGATCTTCGGTAGTTTTCATTATTGGCCTCACACACCCGTGAGAAGTTCCCGCTTGACCCTGTAGTCGCTACAGGCGCTAGGGTCACCATAGACCAATCGCGGGAGCGGGCTCAATGACGATGCGAGACGAGGCGACTGTGCTGCCAAGCAAGGCGACGCCGACGCAGAAGTGCTTTGACAGCGTAGCGCTGCTGTCGGTTGGCGGCATCTTGGCGGCACTTGGCGCCGCGACCTGTTGCGTGGTGCCCTTCGCTTTGTTCCTCGCCGGCGTCAGCGGTGCATGGATCGGCAATTTGACCGCGCTCAAGGCCTATCAGCCATTGTTTATCGGGCTCGCGGTCGCATGCCTCGGCGCCGGTTACTATGCCGTCTACCGCAAACCGAAGACGGCCGATTGCGTCGAAGGCTCCTATTGCGCCAGCCCGTCATCTCGTCGGACCGCCGAGGTCGGACTGTGGGTCGCAACGCTCCTGATCATCATCGTCGTATGCTTCCCCTTCATTGCTCGCCTTTTCCTCGACACCTAAAAAGGAGACTTGCCATGAAAATTCTGCCTCTCGTCGCCCTGACCGTTGCCCTGTTCTCCTACGGTGCAGCTTCAGCCACCGAGCGAACCGTGACGCTCAATGTCGCCAACGTTACCTGTGAACTCTGCGGCCCGATCGTGAAACGCTCTCTCACCCGCATATCCGGCGTGCTCGATGTTCAGATATCGGAGGCAGATGGGGCTGCGATTGCAAAGGTTCGGTTTGAGGATAGCCGGACGGACGTCCCGACGGTGATTTCGGCGACCACCAACGCTGGCTATCCCTCGCGCATCGTGCAGTAGGGCCGCGTCGGTATGACCGTCGCAAAACTCATCATCATCGGGGCAGGGTGTACTCCGGTTGTCTGCTGTGCGGCCCTGACTCCTCGAACGTGGATGGGAACACACGAAAGTTGAAACCATGAACGACTGCTGTACCCCGAGCACGAATGGCGGCAGCAGCCGCTACGACCTTGTTGTCGTCGGGGGCGGCTCCCCCCGCTTCTCGGCCCCGCTCCCCCGCCCCGAGC
>CAZQMD010000269.1:0-6927 GCA_964594185.1 uncultured Afipia sp.
GCAATGATTTGCCAAGATGCCTCCGCGCTTTGCCTGGCTACAATCTTCATGAAAAACGGATGATGCCGCATGCCCAATATTGAACTCATCGACAGCTTCGCCGACGAACTCACCGCCATCCGCCGCGACCTTCATGCGCATCCGGAAATCGGCTTCGAGGAACACCGCACATCCGGCATCGTTGCCGAAAAGCTCGCAGGGTGGGGCATCGAAGTGCATCGCGGCCTCGGCGGCACCGGCGTGGTCGGCCTGCTCAAAGGCAAGGGCAACGGCACCAGGCGGATCGGTTTGCGGGCCGACATGGATGCGCTGCCGATGGAAGAGAAAACCAACCTGAGCTGGCGCTCGACGATTCCCGACCGCTTTCACGGCTGCGGCCATGACGGCCACACCACCATTCTTCTCGGCACCGCGCGCTATCTCGCGCAGACGCGGAACTTCGACGGCACCGTGGCCTTCATCTTCCAGCCTGCGGAAGAAGGCCTCGGCGGCGCGCGCGCCATGATCAAGGACGGGCTGTTCGAAAGATTTCCGCTCGATGAAGTCTATGGCCTGCACAATGCGCCGCAGCTCAATCCGCAGCAGGTCGCGGTGTTTCCCGGCCCGACGATGGCGAGCGCGGATTTCTTCGATATCACCATCACCGGCTACGGCAGCCACGGTGCGATGCCTGAAATGTCACGCGATCCGGTGGTGATTGCGATGACGCTTGGGCAGGCGCTGCAGACCATTGTCAGCCGCAATATCGATCCGCTGAAATCCGCGGTGCTGTCGATCACGCAGATCCATGCGGGCTCTGCCTATAACGTCATCCCCGGCGAGGCGACGCTGGCCGGCACCGTGCGCACCTTTTCCGAGAAGGTCCGCGAACAGATCCGCGACCGCATTCGCACCATTGCGGCTGGCATGGCGACCGCGTTCCAGGTCGAGATCAAGGTCGAGATCCGCGACATCTTCTCCGTGCTGGTCAATCACGAGGAACCGTCGCATTTCGTGGCGGATGTCGCGCGCGAAGTCGTCGGCAGAGAGAATGTGCTGACCACGCCGACGCCGAAGATGGGCAGCGAGGATTTCGCGGACATGCTGCACGCGGTGCCGGGCGCTTACTTCTGGCTCGGCCATGAGGGAACGGTGCCGCTGCACAATCCGGGCTTCATTCTCGACGACAAGATTCTGCCAGTCGGGGCGAGTCTGTTTTCGCGCATCATCGAGAAGCGGCTGCCGCTCGCGGCGTGAGAGCGCCTAGCGCTCGAACAGCCGTCGCACCAGCATGGTCAGCCGCCCTGACGGCGAGGCCAGTTCATCCATCATGGTGAAGTGGTTCGCGCCGGGCATTTCCTCGTAGAGGACAGGCAAGCCGTAAGAAGCGCGGTGCGCGGCATAATCCGCCGATTGCTTGCGCAGTAACGGCAGTTCGCCGCTGCCTGCCACGATCACAAGCGGCTTGTTCACGCCGCCGGGGTTGCGCATTGGCGAATTGCGCTGGATCGTCTCGTCATCGAGATTGAGCTTGGCGTTCAGATAGCTGTGGCGGATCGGTTCGAGATCGTAGATCCCGCTGATCAGGAGCCCGGCTTTGATATGCGGATGACCCAACGACATCGACGACAGATGTCCGCCAGCCGACCAACCCGATACGATCATCCGGTTCGGATCGCCGCCGAGGGCGGGGAGTTCGGTCACCAGATAATCGATGCCGGTGCGGACCTCGTCCACGATCTGGCCGAGCGTGACATCCGGCGCAAGCGTGTAGCCGATCAGCGCGACATTGATTCCGTGCGTGAGCGGCCCGGTGGCGCAGAAGGTGAAGTTCTCCTTGGCGCGTGTCTGCCAGTAGCCACCGTGAATGAACACCAGTGTCGGGCCGCCGTCTCTTGCCTTCAGAAAATCGATCCGGTTGCGTTCGCGCGGGCCATAGCGAAGGTCGAGGGATTGCGGATAGCGCGCGCGCATCTCGGTTGAGAGGCGATCCCATTCGGCGACGATGGACGGCGTCTGCGGCACATGCAGTGTGTTGTTGAAGCCGAGGTCGAGCTGTTCCTGCGTCAGCTTGCGCCAGTCCGGTGCATCGACAGGTGCGCTCATAAGACTATCTCCGGTTTCACTGGTCCGATGATCGCAATTGGGCAGCGGTCACGCAACCTGTCATTCCCGCAGCGCGCGGATCACCAGAAACGGAATCATGCCCAGGATGACGGCGACGAGCGCGAACAGCAGCAGCGCGTCATAGCTGCCGGTCATGTCGTGGATCAGGCCGCCGGCCCATGAGCCGAAGGACGATCCGAGTCCGCTGCCGATGGTGATGGTGCCGTAAATGGTGCCGACCCTCTCGCCGCGAAAAATTTTCATCGCGGTGGCGGTGATCAGCGGGCCACGCGAGCCGATCATGCTGCCGAAAGTGATGACGAACGCGGTCAGCAGCCAGATATTCGGATAGGTTTTCAGCAGCCAGAGCAGGCCGATGCCGATGATCGACAAAGCGTAGCTGAACAGCACCGAGCGGCGGCGGCCAATGACGCCGTCAAGCCAGGTGACGCCGAGCATGCCGAACAGCAGCACCACGCCGCTGAACCCCCATGCGGTCGCGGCCTGCAGCGGCGGAAATCCGGCATCGACCAGATAGGCGACGATCTGCGCGGAGAGCGCGAACATGCCGACGGCCGTGAAGAAGAATGTCGAGAACAGCGCCCAGAAAGCATGGTGGCGCATGGCGCTGAGCAGCGTCCAGCCTTCATCGATCATCTCGGCGGCAACGCTTTTCTTGAGCGTCGGCGAGCCCGACGCGAGCAGCCTCCATGGCAGCAGCAAGAGCGGCAGCAGCAGGATCAGAGCGGTGACTCCAAAAATCTGGTACGCGCCGCGCCAGCCGAAGCGGTCGATCAGGATTTGCGACAGCGGCAGCAGAAGCAGCACACCGGCACCGGCGGCGGAATAGACCACCGACATCGCCGTCGGCAGTTTCGGGCCGAACCATCGCCCCAGCATGATGGAGTTCGGCACGTTGCCGATGCAGGCGATGCCGAATCCGGCGCACAGGCCGAGGGTGAGCTGGAATTGCCAGAGTTGCTGCGCGTAGGCGGCGCTGAGAAACCCGCCGCCGAGCAGGGCAAGCCCGGCTGAATAAACCGCGCGGGGACCGGAGCGATCGAACAGGCGGCCGATGAAGGGGGCTGCAAGGCCTCCCGCCAGCGCGGCCAGCGAGTAGATCGATATGACTTCTGCGCGGTCCCAGCCAAAACTTTGCGAGATCGGCAGCAGGAAGACGGTGAAGCTCTCGCCGAGCCCGCGTCCCAGCACCGACAGGGCGAAGCAAAGCGCCAGCACATTGAGGGCAATATGCACCGGCTTCATGCCCGGTTTCGGGTCCGGCGTGAGCGGCGTCATGTGGCAGGCCCGGTAAACGTGCGGAGACTCATACCTCCATGAACCGTAATTTCCGGCGCAGGAGCAGGGCCAGTTTGCGAATGCGCCTATGCAATCGCGCACGCCTTGTTGCCGGACTGGCTGAAGGTGCGCCGGGACAGATGTGCGGGTCTTGTCACGTCATCGCAGGTAAGCGAAGCAACCGGGCCGGTTAAGGCGGATTGCTTCGCTGCTCGCTCTTCCTGGAATGACGGCGGGCTTCACACGCCCAGATAGACCTGCTGGATGTATTTATCGCTCGCGATTTCCTTGGCGGTGCCTTCGCGGATGGTGCGGCCATGCTCTAGGACATAGACGCGGTCGGTGATCTTCAGCGTCGAGGTCGCATCCTGCTCCACGATCAGGATAGCGGTGCCGTCCTTGCGGATCTGCTGGATCGCATCGAAGATCAGACCCTTCAGTCGCGGTGCGATGCCGACGGAGGGCTCGTCCAGCAGCAGCAGTTCGGGCCGGCCCATCAGAGCGCGGCCGATGGCAACCATCTGCTGTTCGCCGCCAGACAGCGTGCTGGACTGCTGCCATTGCCGCTCGCGCAGCACGGGAAACAGTGTGAACACGCGTTCGAGATCGGCGTTGATCTCGGCCTTGTTGCTGCGCAGATAGGCACCGAGCTGCAGGTTCTTCAGCACCGACAGTTCGGAGAACAGCTTGCGGCCCTCAGGGCAGTGACAGATGCCGCGCGCAACCACGTCGTAGGGTGCGACGCCGTCCAGCGACTGGTCCTTGAACAACAGCTTGCCCTGCGAGCCGATGGAGCGCGAAATGGCCTTCAGTAGCGTGGTCTTGCCCGCGCCGTTGGGGCCGAGCACGCCGACCAGTTCGCCCTTGTCGACCTTGATCGACACGGACTCGATGGCGAGCGCCTTGCCGTAGCTGACGCGCAGATCGGAGACTTCAAGCAGAGGCATGAGTGTCCTCCGTCTTGCCGATATAGGCTTCGATGACTTTCGGGTTCTTCACGATGTCCTCGGGCGGTCCAACGGCGATGATCTCACCGAAGTTCATCACGATGACCCGGGAGACCAGCGCCATGAACTCGCGCAGCTTGTGCTCGATCAGGAGGATGGTCAGGTTTTCCTCGCGGTGAAGTTTCTTGATCAGGTGCGCCAGCGGTTCGATTTCGCTCGAGCCGAGACCGGCGAAAGGCTCGTCGAGCAGCAAAAGGTCCGGGCGTGTTGCCAGCGCGCGGGCGATTTCCAGCCGCCGCAGGTCGCCATAGGGAAGCGTTTCCACCGGCTCCGCGCCGCGTCCACCGAGGCCGACCTGTTCGAGCAGGTGGCGCGCACGCTCTTCTTTGTCGTGATCCTGATGTGCGCGCGGCGACATGCAGGCGACAAGGACGTTTTCCAGGAGGTTCATGCCGACGAACGGACGACAAAGCTGGAAGGTACGGGCCATGCCGCTATTGACCACCTTGTAGGGTGCCAGACCGCGCAGCGGTGCGCCATTAAACGTCACAGTGCCTGAGGTCGGCTGCATGAAGCCGGTCAACAGATTGAACAGCGTTGTCTTGCCGGCGCCGTTGGGACCTAGGATTCCGGTAAACTCGCCTTTTTCCAGTTTGAAGGCCGCGTTCTTCACGGCGGTAAGGCCGCCGAAGCGCTTGGTGACGTCGTTGACTTCGAGCAGCGCCGTCATCGGAAACGCTCCGTCAGCCTGCGCCACAGCGGCGCAACAAGGCCATTGGGAAGGAAGAACAGGATCAGCATCAGCGTCAGCGTGTAGATCCAGAGCCGGTACTCTCCGAAGCCACGCAGCATTTCGGTGAGCAGCGTGAGCAGGATGGCTGCCACCGCTGCGCCGTAGATCGAGCCGATGCCGCCGACGTAGCACATGATGATGACCGTGATGGACACCACCACCGAGAACAGTGGCGGAGACACCTGCAACTGATAGTGCGCATACAGCGCACCACCGAGCCCGGCGAACGCCGCGCTGATGGCCAGCGACGCGATCTTGTAGAAGGTCACGTTGATGCCGGCGGCCTGACAGGTGGCCTCGTCGCCGCGGATCGCTCGCAGCAGCAGGCCCCAGTGCGATTGAGCGAGGATCATCAGGATGATGACGGTGACGACGAGGATCGCCAGCACAAACCAATAGTAGTGCAGGGGATTGCGCATCAGCGGCTCAAGACCGTAGAGGCCTTCCTCACCGCCGGTCTGTTCCCAGAATATCAGACACAGACGCTGCAGGATGGCCGAGGCGGACAGCATCGCCAGCGCGAAGTAAGGTCCGCGCAGGCGCAGCGTCGGGAAGCCGACGATAATGCTGAAGGCGACGGCAACAACGACCGCCGTCGGCAGACTGTACCACGGATTGGCGAACCAGACGGTGGCGAGGAAGCCTGCGGTATAGGCGCCCGCGCCGATGAACAGCGAGTGGCCGAAATTCTCGCGGCCGGTGAGGCCGGACATGAAGTCCCAGCTCGAGGCCCAGATGCCGTAGATCACGCAGACGGTGAGCACGCCGGTGAGATAGTTGCTGGAGATCAGCACAGGCGCGAGCGCGAGAATCGCGATGACGGCAAGTCCGCCGGCGATATCGATCAATGAAAGTTGCCGCATGTCAGAACGCCGCCCGCCTGCCGAGGATTCCCGATGGACGGATCATCAGCGTGATGACAACCGCAACGAGAGACACGAGTTCGGTCCACGATGTCGAGACCAGATACGCCACGATGGTCTCGGAATAGCCGAGAATGAGCGAGGCGATGATGCTGCCGGGGATCGAGCCGAGGCCGCCCACGATTACGATGGCGAAGGCCTTCACCATTGGCAGCAGGCCCATGGTCGGCTGCACCGTGAGGAACGGCGAGACCAGCACGCCCGCGAACGCTGCGGTGCCCGCAGAGATCGCCATCACGATGGAGAAGATGCGGTTGGTCGGGATGCCCATGTACTGCGCGGCTTCCGGGTCTTGCGACACCGCGAGAATGGCCGCGCCAAGCCGCGTGCGCTGAATGAACAGCCAGAGCACCAGCAGCACCAGCACGCTCATGACGAGCGCGAGCAACCGCTGTCCGCCGATGTCCACGCCGCCGATCGAAATCTTGTCGGCCACGAAGGAGGGGACGTTGCGATATTCAGAGCCGAAGGTGATGAACAGCGCTTGTTCCACCGCAAGCGAAACCGCCAGCGTGATCATCAGCACGGCGAGTTGCGAGGCACGCAGCGGGCGGACCAGGTAGCGTTCCATCAGCACGCCGAAGCCCGCAACCAGCAGCACCGCCAAGGGCGCGGCGATGATCAGCGGAAAGTTCAGCAGCGATGTGAGGACGTAAGCTGCGTAGGCGCCGAGCGCATAAAACGAGCCGTGAGCGAGATTGAGAATGCGGGCCACGCCGAAGATGAGCGTGAAGCCCACGGCGAGCAGCGCATAGATCGCGCTGGATACAGCGCCGTAGATCAGGATTTCGAGCATAACCGCCTGCTGTTCGTCATGGCTTTTCCGATACCTCTCCCCGTTTTACGGGGAGAGGTCGATCGTGAAGCGATCGGGTGAGGG
>CAZQMD010000270.1:0-6926 GCA_964594185.1 uncultured Afipia sp.
GGGATTGACGATGGGCGGCGAGGCGAGACGGAAGTGGACTTCCTTCGCGCCGGCATCGCGCATCATGCGCACGATCTTCTTAGATGTGGTGCCACGCACCAGCGAGTCGTCGATCAGGATGATGCGCTTGCCTTCGATGGCGGCGCGGTTCGGCGCGTGCTTCATGCGCACGCCGAGTTCACGCACACTCTGCGTCGGCTGAATGAAGGTGCGGCCCACATAGTGATTGCGGATGATGCCGAGTTCGAACGGCACGCCGGAGAACTGGCTATAACCCACGGCCGCAGGCACGCCGGAATCCGGCACTGGCACCACGACATCCACTTCGACCGGATTTTCACGCGCGAGTTGCGCACCGAAAGCCTTGCGGACTTCATAGACCGAACGGCCGCCGACGATGGAGTCGGGCCGCGCGAAGTAGATGTATTCGAAGATGCAGGGGCGCGGCGTCTGCGGCGGGAACGGCTTGTGGATTTCCTTGCCGTGCTCGTCGAATACGATGACTTCACCAGGCTCGATGTCGCGGACATATTTCGCGCCGATGATGTCGAGCGCGCAGGTTTCCGAGGCGAGGATCGGACAGCCGTCGAGTTCGCCGAGCACCAGCGGACGGATGCCCAGCGGATCGCGCGCGCCGACCAGCTTCTTGTTGGTGAGCGAGACCAGCGCATAGGCGCCTTCGATGGCGCGCAGCGCTTCGATATAGCGCTCAATAAAACGGCCGCGCTTGGATTGCGCGACCAGATGCAGGATCACTTCGGTATCGGTGGTCGATTGCATCACGGTGCCGTGGCGCACCAGTTCACGGCGCAGGGTCAGACCGTTGGTGAGGTTGCCGTTGTGAGCGACGGCAAAGCCGCCTGCATTCAGTTCGGCAAAGAGGGGCTGCACGTTGCGCAGAATGGTGCCGCCGGTGGTGGAATAGCGGACGTGGCCGACGGCCATATTGCCCGGCAGGCGTTCGATGACTTCGGCGCGGGAGAAGGTGTCGCCGACAAGACCGAGGCGGCGTTCGGAATGGAAGCGGCCGTTGTCGTAGGTCACGATGCCTGCGGCTTCCTGGCCGCGATGCTGGAGGGCGTGAAGCCCGAGGGCGGTGATGGCGGCGGCTTCGGGGTGCCCGAAAATGCCGAACACGCCGCACTCCTCGCGCAGCGTGTCGCCGTTCAAATCCTTGTCCAGATCGTCATCCAGGTCGTAGGCGGATTTGGAGGGGGAAGTTGCAGACTGATCGCCAGAAGGGGTTTTCATATGGTCCACCGCGCCCTTGTCTGAAGCAGAACTAGCGTCCTGCGGCTTTGCCTTCGATCAATTGTTTCAGCCCGTCACGAGCCGATTTTCCATACCCGCCGTCGTTCCCCACCGTTGCCGTTGTGCGCGGTTCGGGAGCAGCATCGGTCTGCTCCTCATCGCCCTTTTTCTTGAACCTCTTCAAGATGGTGTTCTCGGGGTCGTCAGGCAAGAGGCTCATCAGCCAATCGCCGGTTCCCTGCAACATCACCCGCGACTTGGCACTACGAACCCAATCGGGCTGTTGTTTGTCCGGCACCAGCCAGGCGAAGAACAAAAACGCCACCACCATGATCAACAAGCCGCGAGCGAGGCCGAACAGGAAGCCAAGGGTGCGGTCCAGCGCACCGATCCGCGAGTCCAGGATCATATCCGAGATGCGGACCGTGATGATCGAGACCACGATCAGCGTCAGGATGAACACACCGGCGACGACGGCGACGGCCGCGACGGTCTCGTTGTTGAAGTAGGTTTTCGCGGTCGGCAGCAGCTTCTGATAGGCATAAAGCGTGGTCAGGGCAGCAGCGCCCCATGCGGCGATCGACAGGATTTCGCGCATGAAGCCGCGGATCATCGCGAGAAGACCCGACAACAGCATCACGGCAAGGACGATAATGTCGAGAAGCGTTATCGGCATCGGATGGTCAGGTCCGCTTTCAGTTTCAAAGTGGCGAATCGGGTCGCTCGATCCCCGGATAGCTGACGGCCATATCGCACGTCCCGCAAGGGCCGGGAACCCGCAAAAAGCCCGGCATCAACGGCAAAACTGCATCGCAGCCATGGAACGCCCGTTGCGGTTAACGGTCCGTAGCGAAAGCGGCGCGCAGCTTCGATGATGCCGCGGGCTGTATAGCGTCAGCTCACACGCGCGTCACGCCGCGCTTCATCGTCATGGGGCTTGAATCGGCCTTCCGTGGCGGATTTCCCCGAGGCTGTGGCTTTGCGACCTCTCGCCGCGATGTCCGCCACCAGCGAGGTGAGCGATCCGACGCTGTTGAGCGCCAGTCCGGCGTCGCCGACGGCATCGCCGCGGGCGGTTTCCGGCAGCACGGCACGGGCAAAACCGAGCTTGGCGGCTTCCTTAAGGCGCGCGGACGTTTGCGCCACCGGGCGAACAGCGCCGGATAGCGAGATTTCGCCGAAATAGACCGCATCGACCGGCAACGGTGCATTGGCGAGCGACGACACCAGAGCGGCGGCGGCGGCCATATCGGCGGCAGGCTCGTTGATGCGCAGGCCGCCCGCGACGTTGAAATAGACGTCGTAGCCCGACAGTTTGACCCCGCAATGGGCCTCCAGCACCGCCAGCACCATCGACAGGCGGCTGGATTCCCAGCCCACCACGGCGCGGCGCGGCGTGCCAAGCGTGGTTGGCACCACCAGCGCCTGCAACTCCACCAGCACGGGGCGGGTGCCTTCGAGACCGGCGAACACGGCGGTGCCCGGACTGCCGAGATCGCGCTCCGAGAGGAACAGTTCCGACGGATTGGAAACTTCGCGCAGGCCGAGCCCGGTCATCTCGAACACGCCGATTTCGTCGGTGGGGCCGAAGCGGTTCTTCACCGCGCGCAGAATGCGGAATTGCTGCGAGCCTTCGCCCTCGAAGCTCATCACGGCATCGACCATGTGTTCGACCACGCGCGGGCCTGCGATCTGGCCGTCTTTGGTGACGTGGCCGACGAGGATCAGCGCCGCGCCGGACTTCTTGGCGAAGCGAATGAGGGCCTGCGCCGAGGCGCGGACCTGCGTCACGGTGCCGGGCGCGGATTCCACCGTATCCGTCCACATGGTCTGGATGGAATCGATCACCACGAGGCGCGGCGGCGTACCTTCCGACAGCGTGGCGATGATGTCCTCTACCGAGGTCTGCGCCGCCAGTTGGACGGGAGCATCGGCGAGACCAAGACGCGCGGCGCGCAGGCGGACCTGCGCCACAGCTTCTTCGCCGGAAATATACACAACGCGATGTCCGGCGCGCGCCATCAGGCTGGTGGCCTGGGTCAGCAATGTCGACTTGCCGATGCCAGGATCGCCGCCGACCAGCAGCACCGAGCCGCGCACAAAGCCGCCGCCGGTGACCCGGTCAAGTTCGGTCATGCCTGACGAGAGGCGCGGCGCTTCGGGGCTCGAGCCGGTGAGGGATTCCAGCGCGAAGGGCCGTCCCTTGCGTTTGGCGCGCAGGTTGGCCGGCACCGACGTCGCGCCGGTGGTGTCTTCTTCCGAGAGCGTATTCCACTCGCCGCAGGACTCGCACTTGCCCTGCCACTTGTTATAGGCGGCCCCGCAATTCTGGCAGACAAAGGAGAGGGCGTTTTTCGCCATGGACAGGGCCTGCCAGTGTCGGGAGCAACGGGAATCGTATGTTCCTCTTTTGTTCACAGAAAGCGTTAAAAAGTCAACCCATATCCGCGCGGCCGCCGATAGCCGGTTACCGCCCCATCGGCCTATCCTCGCGAACGGCTCGCGAGAAAAGACAACACGTCTTCCTCTGCGCCGGGACGACAAACAACGACCGCGCGTGACCGGCCAAGGTGACCGATCCGGCATGACGCGGCTCAGGGAGTGACGCGATGAAATGGATTGCCGCCATTGCCGGCCTTGTTCTTGCGAGCGCGGCTCATGCCGCAGACGTGCCGAAATTCCAGGTCGATGCGAAATGGCCGAAGCCGCTGCCGAACAACTGGATCATGGGGCAGGCGGCGGGCGTCGCCGTCGATGCTCAGGATCATGTCTGGGTGGTGCAGCGGCCGCGCACGCTCACAGACGATGAGAAGGCGGCAAGCTTCCATCCGCCTCGCACGAAATGCTGCGTGCCTGCTCCGCCGGTGTTGGTTTTCGATGCCCAAGGCAATCTGCTCAAGGCGTGGGGCGGTAAGGGGGAAGGTTACGACTGGCCCGCGAACGAACACGGCATTTACATCGATGCGAAAGGTTTCGTCTGGCTCGCGGGTAATGGCGAGACCGACGGACAAATCCTGAAATTCACCCGCGAGGGCAAGTTCGTGATGCAGATCGGCAAGTCCGGTCCGCAGACCGACAGCAAGGACACCACGCGCCTCGGACGTCCGGCCAACATGACGGTCGATATCGCCGCGAACGAGGTCTATGTCGCCGACGGCTATTACAATCACCGCATCATCGTGTTCGACTCTGAGACCGGCGCGTTCAAGCGGATGTGGGGCGCCTATGGCAAGCCGCCGACGGACGAGCGGATGGGCGCTTACAATCCGGACGCGCCGCCGTCACAGCAGTTCGCCAATCCGGTGCATTGCGTGCGCATTGCGAAGGACGGGCTGGTCTATGTCTGCGACCGGCAGAACGATCGCATTCAGGTGTTTCGGAAGGACGGCACCTTCGTGAAGGAGATGTTCATCGAGAAGCAGACACTCGCGAACGGCTCGGTGTGGGATCTGGAAATCTGGAACGACCCCAAGCAGACGTTTCTGATCAATGCGGATGGCGCCAACAACGAGGTCCGCACGCTCAAGCGCGAGAGCGGCGCGATCGTCGGGCGCTTCGGACGCAACGGGCGCATGGCCGGCGACTTCCACTGGATTCACAATCTGGCGCTGGATTCCAAGGGCAACATCTACACCACGGAAGTCGACAACGGAAAACGCGCGCAGAAATTTCTGCTAATAGGCAATATGGTGCTGAAGAAGCGGAGCGCGAAGTAGGGCAGTTGTCGTCCTCGTCATTGCGAGGAGCACTTGCGACGAAGCAATCCAGCTACTTTTTCTGAGAGTGGATTGCTTCGCTTCGCTCGCAATGACGAAGTTAAATGCGTTCACCGCGCGTCGATCACCAGTTCAGTCCGGACGTTGCGCACGTCCACCTCGAATTCCATGCCGATCACCGGGGGCCACGCCGGATACCAGGCGAGGCCGATCTGGCTCACCTTGTATTCAGCGAACACGGTATCGAGCAGCGGACGAACGTCGTGCACCGTGTAGATCTGCGCGGCGGTCACGGCATCCCACTTGCAGCCAAGCGCATCGACGCGCTCGCGCAGCGTGGCCATGACGAAGCGTGCTTTCAGGTCGAGCCCTTTTAAGGACACGTCGCGGCCGCCCACGACGCCACCGTCCTTGATTTCGGGAAAGCCGGAAATCAGGAAGTCACCGGACGCACCAGCTTCCGGAACCGTGTAGGTGAAAGCGAAGAACATCGCCTCATCGGGCACCTCGGTGATGGGCGCGAGATTGCTGCGCGCCAGCGGATTGATGTCGCCGTCCTTGCATCCCCACTGATGCAAGGTCTTGAGATATTCGCCGTTGAAGCCCTGGAACTGCTCGCGGGTCATAGGTGCAGGCGAGCGCAGTTCGCAGGCCGCCAGCGCGGTGATGGGGCGGCCTTCACGCTCCAGATGGGTCTTGATGAAGGCGAAGCCGTCGGCCATCGGAAGCGGACGCGCGAAGCGCACGCGGCGTAAAGCATATCCAGGCAGTGCGGCCACGCCGCTCGAGAATGGCCCGCCGGGCGAGACGATGAACTTGTAGTTTCCGGGCGAGAACTCTGTGACGTCGGGCATTCAACTGTCCTTCTTTTTATTTGAGCTTACTGACCGCCCTTATATGCACGGACATAACGCCGCCCCAGACTCGTCAGTACTTCGTAGCCGATGGTGCCGAAGTGATGTGCGAGTTCATCGACGGTGATCTCGTTATTGAGCAGCGAGACCAGCGCGCCGCGGCGAGTCACGCCGGGCGGCAGGGCGGTGATGTCGATCGCCATCAGGTCCATCGAGATGCGTCCGGCAACGGGACAACGCTTGCCCGCGACCATCGCTTCGGCGCTGCGCATGTTGTCGATGCTGCCCGCCGCGCGGAAATATCCATCGGCGTAACCGGCAGTGACGATGGCGAGCCGCGTCGGTTGCCGCGCGGTCCAGGTACCGCCATATCCGACATGCTCGCCTTTCTCGACATTGCGCACCTGTGCCACGCGCACCTTGAGATCGACCACCGGCTGCATCGGCGTGTCGGCTTCCGGCGTCGGATTGACGCCGTAAAGGGCCGCGCCCGGCCGCACCACGTCGAAATGGAATTGCGGTCCGAGAAAAATGCCCGACGAATTCGCCAGCGAGGCGGGTACGCCGGAAAACTGCGAGGCGATTTCGCGAAATGCCGCGACCTGCCGTCCGTTCGATGGATCGTTCAGCAGCTCGGCGCTGACGAGATGACTCATCACCAGCGAGATGCCGTGATTGCCGTTCTTGATCCGCGGCAACAGCGCCTGCGCTTCCATGACACGGAAGCCGAGCCGGTTCATGCCGGTGTCGATATGAATCGCGGCCTGACCATCCCAACCGCTGGTCTTGCGGAACGCATCCCATTCGGCAAGTTCGGTGGCATCGCCGATCACGGGACGGCAATCGAACTTAGCGTACTGGTCGCCGGCGCCCGGAAAGAATCCGTCCAGCACGTAGATGGCCGACGTTGGCGTGACATCGCGCACGGCGCGTGCCTCGTCGAGAGTTGCGACGAAGAACGTCCGGCATCCGGCTTTCGCCAGCGCGCGAGTGACCTGCGTAATTCCGCAGCCATAGGCGTCGGGTTTCACGACGGCGGCGCAGTCGGCAGGGAAGGCGTGGCTGGGCAGCTTGGGCCCGGTGGGAACGATGGCATCGAGGTCGA
>CAZQMD010000271.1:0-6887 GCA_964594185.1 uncultured Afipia sp.
CGGCGATCGCGCCCGACCGCCCTGGCGGCGAGCAAGTCGGGCGCACGTCGCAGGCACGATGGCACGTCGTCCACTGTCGGCGAGACGAC
Organism: uncultured Afipia sp.; assembly: GCA_964594185.1. Taxonomy (GTDB): domain Bacteria; phylum Pseudomonadota; class Alphaproteobacteria; order Rhizobiales; family Xanthobacteraceae; genus Afipia. The sequence continues at coordinate 90 of CAZQMD010000271.1, forward strand.
ATGGCCGTCCGTCTTGCTCCGCGCCCGGGCCTTCGCCCGCGATCGTCGCCAACGCTCCGACGGCGATGCCGCGACAGCGATCGTCTCCGGCGATAGGATTAAGGTGACGGCGCACTTCTCTCTGAGCGACATGGGCTGAATGAAGCCTCACCAGGAGAGGCCTGGCGGGAATTCTGCGCAGCCAAGACGACAGTGTCCGGTCCCGATCGCTTCCGCTGCGCACCAGCTCCGCCGGACGCTACGCTTCGGCGGGTACGAACGCAGCTACGCTTATCCACCAGGAATCGTTGCAATCGGATTGATATCATGCAGCGCTAATCGATCGTAGCTGCGGGCTCCTTGCGCTGACCGAGAGAATCGAGCGCCTGTTGGATTGGAATGTCCCCGTTCCAAATGACGAACAATCTGTTCAGTGCGACGTCCTGCGGAAGGCACGCGACCAAGGTTGCGGCGACATCACGGCGGGAGATGACGCCAAACCCAATCAGGTGGTTAGCGATGCTGATGCGGCCGCGTGCCGGTTGATCGTTGAGATAGCCGGGCTGGCAGATCGAGAAGGCCAAACCGCTCGCGCGTAGATGCAAATCTGCCGCCTGTTTGGCCAGCATGTACTCCCTCAGAACGTCGTGCTTCTGGGGGGCGTCGGCTCCCATGGCACTCAGCATGATGAACTTTCCGACGCGTGCTGCGGCGCAGGCATCGATGAACCGCTTCGCTCCCTCCTGATCGATACCGTGAAAATCGGAGCCAGTGCTGCCCGCTGCAAATATGACGCGACCAAATCCACTGGGCACGGACCTCACATCACCTTCGAGATCGCCAAAGACGCTCTCAATGCCGATCGCGTCAAACCTCTCGGCCTGGATCGGACGGCGCACCATCGCGACTGGGCGATAGACCGCGCTTCGTGCCAGGATCTCCATGATGTGAAAACCGGTTCGACCAGTTGCGCCGACGACAAGTACTCTTTCCATCATTCGCTCCGATACCCGGCCTGAGAAGCGCGCATTTGCCAAAGGCGCAGCCGCCACCGGATACTCGCTGGATCGTCCCGCACACCCAATCGTCCGAAACGACGAGAGTTCTGATTTTCCACTTCGCTAGGCCTTACCTGTCCCTTTGGCTCGTCCATTCAGACGAGTGCGCGGGCCTGGCTGTTCTCTACTCTCGCAAAATCCTGAATCGTCGATGTCGACCGTCAAATGCAGCTTTCGGCGTGTGTCTTCCAAGCATCCGCTATTTCACAACCATCGTTCTGGAGGGAATTCGATATGCAAGGCCACGCGCCGACTGTCAGCCGCTACATTCATGCTACCGAGTGGAGCACGGAGTCGCGACAACTGCAGACGTTCTTGCTGGAGAATCGTATGAAGGGCTTCTTCGCGTCGATTGTGGCGGGCGATGTCGATCCCGGAATGCTGAAGAGTGCCTTCGGCATGGACGACGTGCTGACGGCGCCTCCGGTGCCCCGCAGCTTTCTGGACTTCACGACGCTTTCAATTGATCGCATTGGAGGCCGTTCCATGTGGACGCTGAGGCCTAGGTCGGGTTCGTCAGAGCGGACCATTTTCTATCTCCACGGCGGCGGTTACGTGCTCAACTTGACGGTGCCACACTGGAATTTTCTCGAGCGCCTCGCGCGCCTTGCGAACGCAACGATCGTCGTTCCGGATTATCCATTGGCGCCAGCTTATACCTTCGCGGATGTGCATACATTCGTGGGCGCGGCCTACGCGCGTGTGCTTGAGGAGACCAATGCCGCGAGCGTGACGATCATGGGCGATTCCGCGGGAGGCGGCTTGGGTCTGAGCTTCACGCAGTGCCTCCGCGATTCGCGAGCGCCGCTCCCGGCTCAGGTCATCGTGATGTCGCCCTGGCTGGACGTTACGGTGAGCAATCCGGACATCGATGCCGTCGACGATCGTGATCATCTGCTCGGAACGCGCGGATTGCAGCGTGCCGGGCTGGCCTATGCCGGTTCGCGCGATCCGAGGAGTCCGTTGATCAGCCCACTCTACGGAAGTTTCGCCGGAATGCCGCCAATCGCCGTGTTTCAGGGAACACACGACATCTTCGTGGCGGACAGCCGGAAGCTGATCGACCGACTCGATTCGGAGGGTAGGGCCGATCGCTACTTCGAGTACCCGAACCAGATCCACGTCTGGGCGCTGTTCGATATGCCGGAAGCGACTTCGGCCGTCCAGCAGATGGTGGAACTTCTGCGCGCCTGACTTCGGAGACGAGAACGACGTGATGAAGCCGTCAGGCGGTGCGGCATTCAACGGATCATCGATAGCTTGCGCGCAATGGCAACGGCCTCGACCCGGCTTCTGGCCCCAAGCTTGGTGTTGATGTTGCGCAAGTGGGTGCGGATCGTGCTGTCCGACAGGCCCAACCGTCGAGCCAGGCCTGCGTTGGAGAACCCTTCGGAAACCAGCGCGAGCACCATCATTTCCTTGCGCGTCAAGGGCTCCGGAATGGAGAAGGACACTTCGGCTCGCTCATCTCTGGCTGGCCTCCGGAAGCTCGACACGAGCCTGGCAATGTACGCAAACAAGTTCCTGTCGACCTGTCGCACCGATAGATCCATCTGCTGTTGCAGAACCCGATTCGCGATCCGGAAGACATCATCGCCCTCGTCGGCGAGCAAGCGCAGGTACCCGCTGCTCATTCCCTGACGCAGAGCGACAAGCATAGCCTCCGCCGCACCAAGACCGTCGCCGGACCTCTGCAGCGCGATCGCCTCCAGCACCTTCACTCGGAGCGCACGGCGGATGCGATGCTCGGCGGAAGATTTTATGTACAGCCTTCCAAGCTCTGCGATGGTCGATGCTGGGTCGCCGAAATGAATGGTCCAGCGTAGCCGCGCGAGTTCCATGAAATCGGCCTCGTTGGCTGGAAGGCGCATGCGTTGAACACGCTCCCAAACCGATTTGTCGTCCGCCCGCTGCAATTCCTCCATGGCGGCCTGCGCGTGGCCTCGCAGGGTCAATTGGCGAGCCCTTTCGAGGCGGGCGTTGGCGACCAGTCGTGGCAGTCGGCGCCTATGCCCCAGGTCTTCCAAGGTGAGCAACATCGCAGCGCTTCGCTGGTGATCGTCCTTGACGAACGCGATGCTGGCGCATGCTGTGAAGACAGCGGACGTGTGGCCAGGAAGCGTGGCCTTCATCATCATGGGGAGGTAGGTGCGGGCGATACGTTCCGCTTCGTCGAGTTGGTCGTTCTCGTACAGGACGACGATGTGGCCGGCCGTGGCCCAGAGGTCGAACGTAAGATAGTCTTGGCCAATCTCGGTTCGCGCGGCCATGGCCGCCGCAAACTTCTCCGTGGCGCGCTGCATGCGGCCGGCCTGATAGTCTAGAAGTCCTTCCATCCCCTCCGAATACATCGTGATGAAGGTCGCGCCGGATCCTGCCCGCGCCGCATCGATGAAGCGCTGCGATTTGCCTGTGTCGGTCACGACGCTGGTCACGTTGGCCATGGCCACGCGGAGGAAATCGTCAGCGATCGGGCTCGCGCTCGGCAGGGCGGATAGGCTGGCTTGACCAGCGGTGTAAGCCTCGTCGTATCGATCGGCCATCGCCAGAATGAAGGGCCGCGCGGCGTTGAGATGGGCCCTGAGGTCGATGCTCTTGAAGCGCCTTGCTTCGAGTTGCTCGAGCCTTGGCTGCGCCGCAGCGGCTCCTTCGGTAAACAGGATTGACCAGAGATCAATTCCTTCGAGCCGATCGGAATGGGCCAAGGTCTCCTCCGGTATGCGCGTGAACCAGTGCCTGAGGAGGCGCATCTGTCCTTGCGCCAGCAGTTGCTCGGCTTCCTCGTCGAGCAACTCGATCGCCGTGGCGAAATCCCGCGCAGTGATCGCATGCCAGATTGCTGGCATTGGCCGGCCGAGGCGCCGCAGTGCCTCGCCAGCGCGTCGGTGAAGGTCGGGCACGATCGCCGGGTTCTGACGCTCGAGACGCTGTCGGAGGTAGTCGCGGAAGAGACGATTGAAGCGAAGCCTTCCCGGTTCATCTCCGACCGGTGCAACGAACAGGTTCTCGCGCTGCAACAGAACCAATTCGGCCGCGGCGTCGTAACCGGGCGCGACTGCTTCGCATACCGAGCGATCAAGATCCTCCAGGATGCCGATACGCAGGACGAAGTCCTGGACTCTCGGGGCCAATTGAGCGAACACGACCTCGTCGAGAAAGGCGTCGAGGGCGTTCGCGCTGCGCAACCTGCCCGTTTCGATTGCGGCAAGATCGTTGGTCGCGTCGGCCAGGCGCGCGCCCAATACGAGGCCGGTTGGCCAACCGTCAGCGCGCGCATGGAGTGCGATCAGCCCGTTTTCGTCCGGGGGCGCACCGTTGATGCGCGATAGCAGGGCGCGCGACTCATCCAGCGTGAATCGCAGCGCACCGGGACCTATCTCGATCAGTCGGCCGTAGGCCTGCGCGCGCGCCAGGGCAAGTGAGGGTTTCGTGCGTGTCCCGATCACGATCTGGCCTTGGGGCGGAAGATAATCGATGATCGATTGTACGATCTCGAGGATGTCGCCGTCACGGAGATGCTCGAATTCGTCCATGAACAGCGTGAAGGGTTCGTTCAGCGTGGCTATTAGCTCAAGCAGCGCCGGCGCCGGTCTTGCGATATCTGGCAGGCCGGCGCGGCGCAAGGCTGCGACGAGACTTGCAGTGAAGCGGAAACTGTCGTTGTCGCCGGAGTCGAGCTGCAACCAGACGGCGCGCCGCTTGGCTGCGGCAAGTGCCGCGAAATGCTGGGCCATGGTTGTGGTCTTGCCATATCCGGCCGGTGCCCAGACGATGACGACGGCGGGTGCGCCGTCACGACCTGCCGCCGGCCACAGTGCAAGGCGATCGACTGTCGCGGCCGGAGCGGCAGGCGGTATCAGCTTCGACAGGCGAACAGGGTAGCTCGGCAAATCATGGTCTCCTCGTGACGCTGGCTGTGCTTGATCGCTGTCCTGACCGCACGCAACCAGTGCTCTCCCGCATGACAGTTTCTCGGTCAAGCTGACGCAGGCATCATCGTCGCTTCCGACGATACGACGACCCGGCGTGATTTGGCACACTGGGCGGGCCCTCGCTTCAGCACCGTAGAGCGGACCGCGGATACAGGGACCGGTGATCGATCAAGTTCGTGCGCCGGGTTCACAATCGACGTCAGCAGGACCGGAGAACAACGGTGGATAGAGTAACGACGACCGACGGTGTCGAATTGTTCTACAAGGATTGGGGAAGCGGGCAGCCGATCGTGTTTCATCACGGCTGGCCGTTGAGCGCCGACGACTGGGACAACCAGATGCTGTTCTTCCTGCATCGGAGCTTCCGGGTCATCGCTTTCGACCGGCGAGGCCATGGGCGATCGACCCAGGCTTCGAGCGGTCACGACATCGATCATTACGCAGCCGATGCGGCGGTGCTGTGCGATGCGCTGAACCTGAACGATGCGATACACATCGGCCATTCGACCGGAGGAGGCGTGGTCGCCCGCTATGTTGCGCGTCATGGGCGCGGCAGGGTGCAGAAGGCCGTTCTGATTTCGTCGGTGCCGCCGATCATGCTGAAGTCGACCAGCAATCCTGACGGGGTCCCGATCGATGTCTTCGACCGTATGCGGGCCCAGCTTGCCGCCAACCGCTCGAAATTCTATCGCGACGTGCCGGCGGGACCGTTTTACGGCTTCAATCGTCCTGGTGCAGAGGCTGACGAGGCGATGATCCAGAACTGGTGGCGGCAGGGCATGATAGGCGGTGCCAACGCGCATTACGATGGCATCAAGGCATTCTCCGAAACCGACTTCACCGAGGATCTCAAGATGATCGACGTTCCCGTCCTCGTCCTGCATGGCGATGACGATCAGGTCGTTCCGTACGCCAACGCCGGGGTCAAATCGTCGAAGCTGCTGCAAAAGGGATTGTTGAAGATCTATCCGGGCTATCCCCATGGCATGATGACCACGCATGCCGACGTCATAAACGAGGACATCCTCAAATTCATTCGCGCCTGATCGAAGCGCTCGACAGCGTCTGGACCGTCTTCCGAGGGATTATCGCCATGAGCACTTCGTACGTCACTGACCTCAAGATCAACACGCGCAAGAGCATGATCGAGCTGCTCAATGTCCGATTGGCCGATGCCATCGACCTCAAGCTTGCGGTAAAACAGGCGCACTGGAACATCCGCGGATCCGCCTTCATTGCGTTGCACGAACTGCTTGATCGGATCGCAGCACGGATTGAAGAGCACGGCGACACGATGGCCGAGCGGATTGTCCAGATCGGCGGGATCGCGGGGGGAACGCTACAGCAGGTGAGCAAGGCCACCTCGCTGCCGGCCTATCCAGGCGAGATTGCCGCTCAGGCCGACCATCTCGCCGCGCTGTGTGACCGGTTTCAAGAGTTTGCGAAATCCTGTCGCGCTGCGATCGACCAGGCCAGTGATGCTGGCGACGCCGATACGGCTGATATCATGACGGGGGTATCCCGAAACACCGACAAGGACCTCTGGTTCATCGCTGCACATCTGGGATGAATCTGCCTGCGACCGACTGCCGTCCTTCAGGAGAGCCCGTGTGATGGTTTCATGCAAGAGCAGGTGAATGCGCCGACACGTCATTTTCTCCGTCGCGGTTTGTTTCGGTCCATCAAAGCGTCAATGTCTCGGCTCAGTCGATGGTCGGCAGAGAGCATGAGGAATTTGCCGCCGCCCAGCATCCAATCTGGGACCGGCCGATCCGCCTTCGCTCGTTTCGCTTGTCGGCTGTGGCACCGGCTCGCCGAGCCGAAGCTCG
>CAZQMD010000272.1:0-6830 GCA_964594185.1 uncultured Afipia sp.
TCTCGGCGCTGGAACTTTCCTGGCTCGGACGGTTTTTACCGGAACCGCTGCCGGCATGTCGCCGAGCTCGCTTACGGTGAGATGATCAATGATCATCTTCCGAAAGACGATCTGATCGGCGAACTAGTGCGAAACCAGTTGATTTACTATCCGACGGTGACGCGCGATCCGTTCCGCAACCGCGGCCGGATTACCGACCTGATGACATCAGGGAAGCTGTTCAGCGATACGAATCTCGCGCCGCTCGAGGCCGCGCATGATCGGGTCATGATCTGCGGCAGCCCGGCGTTGTTGCAGGACACACGCACGCTGCTGCTCGACAAGGGATTTACCGAAGGCAACCACGGCGAGCCGGGTGAGTTCGTGGTCGAGAAGGCATTCGTCGAACGCTGAAGCAGGCAAAGCCGCGCGGTTATGCGGCCTGCACCCTGCCATCCCGCGCGATATGGATGCGTTCTGCGTATCGGTCCGCAAGATGCCGGAAATTGTCCGGAATCGGCTTGTCCGTAAAAAAGCAGTGACAATCGCCGAAATGGCCGCCGCGCACAGTGGCGTTGCGGCCGAATTTGCTTGCGTCTGCAACTAGCAGAGACGTCCGGCAATTGGCCGCGATGGCCTGACGGGCCTGAACCTCTCCGGCGTAAAAATCCAGCAACTCGCCGTCATCATCGATACCGCCGACACCGAAAATTCCGATATCTGCCTTGAAGTCGGAAAAGAAACGAACCGCGGTGTCGCCGATAATGTCGCGGTCGAAAGGGCGCAATGTCCCGCCCGCCATGGTGATTTCCACGTCGGGATTGCGCGCAAAGGCCATAGCCACGTTCAGGTTGTTGGTGATGATCCGCAGGTTCTGACGGTGGGATAATGCCTGCGCGACATATTCCGGGGTTGTGCCAAGCCCGATCATCAATGAAGCGCCGTCAGGAACGAAATCGGAAACGGTCTGACCAATTCGCCGCTTGGCATCGGGATTAAGGCCCTGCCGGCTTCCATAGGCGAGATTAGGATTCTGGACCGGAAGGCTGACGCCGCCGTGGACGCGGCGCAGCAGACCCTGATCGCACAGCTGATTGACCAGGCGACGAACCGTCTGCTGCGTCACCTCGAAGTGGGTTGCGAGATGCTCGATCGAAGCGAATCCGGCGTCTCGCACGATCTCCAGAATGCGGGCCTGACGTTGGCTGACAATTTTGAGCATCGGACCCCGTTTGTCACAAAAACTTATCATTCGAACGATAGAGGAGCAATTGCTGTTTCATGTGCGCATATACTGTGTTCATATGAACAAAATAAAACGCGCATCCTGCCGGTGGAGGGGTTCTTCTTGGCGGATAGCGTCGTCTGTAAGGGCAGGGCCGGGGCTGGCTGATGTCGTTTTTCGTCTGCCCGGCGGCCGGGCGTCGACGGAAACGGCTTGGAATGCTTCGTTGACGTCTCTGCAATCGCAGATGTCATAACCGGGGCAGTCATGTCGGCGATTTCGCTGGATCACGTTTCCAAACATTGGGGCTCGATGCGGGCCGTGGACGACGTGAGTCTGACGGCAGACGAAGGCTCGCTGTTGGTTCTTCTGGGGCCTTCGGGCTGCGGAAAATCGACGACGCTGCGCCTGATCGCCGGTCTCGAGCAGCCGGACAACGGTACGATTACAATCGGCGGCACGGATGTGACGAATCTCACGCCAGCCCAGCGCAAGATTTCGATGGTATTTCAATCGTACGCGCTGTTTCCGCATCTCAGCGTCGCGGAGAACATCGTCTTCGGTCTGCGGGTCCGTCGCATATCCCGCGCCGAGCGCGACGAACGGCTGAAACGTGTGGCCGACATCGTTGGGCTTTCTCATCTTCTGGAGCGCAAGCCATCGCAGCTTTCCGGTGGCCAGCGTCAGCGCGTCGCGCTTGGACGCGCCATCATCGCGGAAGCACGCGTTTGTCTGATGGACGAGCCGCTCTCGAATCTCGACGCCAAGCTGCGCCACGAAATGCGCACGGAAATCCGCTCGCTTCAGCAGCGTCTCGGCATGACCATGGTTTACGTGACGCACGATCAGACTGAGGCCATGACCATGGCAGACCGCGTGGTGCTGATGCGCGACGGCCGTATCGAGCAGAACGGCACGCCGGAAGAACTCTACAATCGGCCCGCGACCGCGTTCACTGCGCGTTTCATCGGAACGCCGCCCATGAACCTGATCACACGGGGCGACAGATTGCTCGGCATTCGTCCGGAACATATTCGCGTCGTGTCGCATGATGGTCATCCGGCGCGCGTAAAGGCGGTCGAGCATCTCGGGGCGGACAGCATCATTCTGTGTGAGATCGATGGCCAACCGCTCTCGGTGCGGCAAAATGGTTTCAGCAAATCTCAGCCGGGCGACGACATCCGGCTCGCATGGGATGCGGATTCTGAACATCAGTTCGACAAGACATCGGAGCGGCGGATCGACTCCGCAGCCGGTGAAACGAAGAGAGTTGCGATCGTCTGAATTCCTGAAGACAGGATCGGGCGCGAAACGATAACAGGGAGAATGATATGAAATTCTTTGGACGAACGATGGTGGCAGTAGCTACGCTTGCAGCCTTGTCCTTCGCACCGCAGCCCGCGGCGGCTGTGGACCTCACCATGTACTATCCGGTCGCAGTCGGTGGTCCGGTGACCAAGATCATCGACGACATGGTGGCGCGTTTTGAAAAGGAAAACGCGGATATCAAGGTCACCGCTGTCTATGCCGGCAACTACACCGACACGATGACCAAGGCGATGACGGCGATGAAGGGCGGTCAGCCGCCGCAACTTTCGGTGCTGCTCTCGACGGACGTCTTCACGCTGATGGACGAGAATGCCATCGTGCCGATGGATGGCCTTGTCGCTGACAAGGCCTGGTTCAAGGAGTTCTATCCGGCTTTCATGGCGAACGGCCAGATCGACGGTAAGACCTGGAGCATTCCGTTCCAGCGCTCGACCATTGTGCTCTATTGGAACAAGGACGCTTTCAAGGAAGCGGGTCTCGATCCGGAGAAGGCGCCAGCGACCTGGGATGAAATGGTCGAGATGGGCAAGAAGCTCGTCAAGAAGGATGCGTCCGGCAACACCACGCGTTGGGGTGTCGAGATTCCGACCACCGGTTACGGCTACTGGATGCTCGGCGCGCTCGCGATCGAGAACGGCCAGAAGCTGATGAACGAGGCGGGCAACGAGGTCTATCTCACTGCGCCGAAGACCGTCGGAGCGCTGGATTACTGGACCGATCTGTCGCGTAAGCATGCCGTGATGCCGACGGGCAGCATCGACTGGGCAACCCTGCGCACCGACTTCCTCGAAGGGAAGACCGCCATGATGTGGCACACCACGGGCAACCTGACCGCGGTGAAGGACGGTGCTAAGTTCAATTTCGGCGTGGCCATGCTGCCCGCCAAGGAGCGCCGTGGCTCGCCGACCGGCGGCGGCAGCTTCTACATCTTCAAGAACGCTTCGCCTGAGCAGCAGAAGGCAGCCGTGAAGTTCATTCAGTGGATGACCGCGCCCGAGCGGGCCGCCGAGTGGAGCATCAAGACCGGCTACGTCGCCGTCTCGCCTGCCGCTTACAAGACGCCTGTGATGCAGGACTACGCCAAGGGTTTCCCGGCAGCGACCGTTGCGCGCGATCAGCTCGAACATGCGGTGCCGGAGCTCTCCGTCCATGAGAACGGTCGCATCTACAAGTTCGTGAATGACGCGGTTCAGGCAGCAGTGACCGGTTCGCAAAAGCCGTCCGAAGCGCTCGCCGCTGCGCAGCAGCAGGCCGACCGCGTTCTGCGGGCTTATAAGTAAGGAAAGGCCGGGTGGCGGTTCGCCGTCACCCGGTTCATTATCTATGACAGATCAAGCCGCCATGTTCGCTGCCACCGCCCGCAAGCCGAAGTCGCATGCGTGGTGGAATGCCGTGAACGCGTGGCTGCTGTTGCTGCCGGCCTTCGTGTTGCTGATTGCGTTCACGCACTATCCCATTCTCGCGACAATCCGGCATTCCTTCTTCATTACGCGCCGGAACGGGACTGAATCTTTCGTCGGGCTCGAGAGCTATCATGCGATGGCTGCCGATCCGATTTTCTGGAAGGCGCTGGTCAACAATTTCTGGTTCGCAGTCGGTACGATCCCGACTTCGATTGCCCTGGCACTGTTGATGGCGATCTGGGTGAACCGGAACATGCGTGGCCGGGGCTTCCTGCGTCTGGCTTACTTTACGCCGACCGTCCTGCCGATGATCGCGGTGGCAAATATCTGGCTGTTCTTCTACACGCCCGATTACGGATTGCTCGATCAGCTGCGCGGTGTTTTCGGGTTGGCGGGCTGGAATTGGCTCGGCGATCCGAGCACGGTGATGGGCTGCCTGATCGTCATGGTGATCTGGAAGGAAGCCGGTTTCTTCATGATCTTCTATCTGGCAGCGCTACAGCAACTGTCGCCGGATCTGGAGGAGGCCGCTTCCGTGGAAGGAGCAAGCCGCTGGTACACCTTCCGGCGGATCACCTTTCCCCTGCTAATGCCGACGACATTGTTTGTGACGATCAATGCGGTGATCAATTCGTTCAAACTGGTCGATCATTTGGTGATCATGACCAAAGGCGGTCCCAACAACGCCAGCACGTTGCTGCTGTATTACATCTACGAGGTCGCCTTCACCTTCCAGGATTCAGCCTATGCCGCCACTCTGACTGTGGTGCTTCTGGTTCTGCTCAGCACACTGGCGCTGATCAAGTTCGGCTATCTCGATCGCAGGATCCACTATCAATGAACAGCCGCACGCACCCTCTTGAAGCGGTTGCCGCATGGCTGCTGGCGTTGCTGTGGCTGGCGCCGCTGGTTTATGCGTTCTGGAGCGCGCTTCATCCGGCGGCCTATGCGACGTCGTTCAGCCTGTCCGCACCGTGGACGCTGGAGAACTTCGCGCGCGCCTGGCATCAGGCGCCGTTCGGCCGCTACTATATCAATACGGTTGTGCTGGTCGTGATCATCCTGATCGGGCAACTGGTTCTTTCGACGTTGGCGGCTTACGCGTTCGCGCGCTTCAAATTCAAGGGCAATGGGATCGCATTTGCGTTGGTGTTGCTGCAGTTGATGATCATGCCCGACGTTCTCATCGTCGAGAACTATCGTATGATCGGCAAGCTCGGTTTGCTCGATACAATTCCGGCGATTGCGCTGCCTTATCTTGCCAGTGCTTTCGGCATCTTCCTGTTGCGGCAGACCTTCAAGAGCGTGCCGCAGGAACTGGTCGAAGCCGCGCGCGTCGAAGGGGCGGGGCCATTGCAGATTCTCTGGAAGGTTTATGTGCCGCTGGCGCGGCCCACCTACGTCGCATTTGGTCTCGTGTCGGTCAGCTATCACTGGAACAATTTCCTCTGGCCGCTGATCGTGACCAACTCCGTCGAGAGTCGGCCTCTGACTGTGGGACTTGCGGTGTTCGGCGCGCCTGAGACCGGCGTTGACTGGTCGATCATCACGGCCGCGACGGTGATGACCATGGCGCCGTTGCTGATCGCATTCCTGCTGTTCCAGCGGCAGTTCGTGCAGTCCTTCATGCGCGCGGGTATTCGCTGATGAGGCTGCTGACCTGGAATATTCAATGCGGCAAGGGCTGCGATGGCATGACCGATCTTGCGCGCATTGTTTCCGTGGCAAGGGACTTCGCCGACGCGGATGTTTACTGCTTTCAGGAAGTCTCGGATAATTTTTCGAAGCTTGATGACGGTGACGACCAGAGCGCACAACTCGCGTCGCTGCTCTCGGGCTACGTGCCGGTGTTTCGTCCTGCTATCGAATCTGTCGATGGCGACGGACGCGTACACCGGTTTGGAAACATGACACTGTCGCGCTTGCCGGTGTTGCAGGTGTCCAATCATCTGCTGCCTTGGCCGGGAGCGGCTTCGGTTCGCAGCATGCGGCGCCATGCGCTGGATGTCATCGTACGAACGGCATTCGGCGCGGTGCGCGTGGTCAATACCCACCTTGAATATCATTCGGAATCGCAACGCGAAGCACAGATCGAGCGATTGCTCGATCTGCAGGAAGAGGCATCTACCGGCGCAATGATGGCCGGTGCATACAAGGAGCCGTATACAGCCCAGACGCTCGCGGCGTCGAGCCTGCTGTGCGGGGATTTCAACTTTGATGTTTCGGATCGTCAGCACGCATTGATCGCAAACTCGGATCGCCCGGGATTGAATTATCGTGATACATGGCCGATCTGCCATCCCCATAAACCGCATGCGCTGACCTGCGGACTCTATGACCTCGTGCAGTGGTCGGAAGGCCCCGATTGCCGGGATTTCATCTTTGCGACCGAAGATCTGACGGGGCGGGTTCGCCGTGTAGAGGTCAATGTCCAGACCGACGCCTCGGATCACCAGCCGATTGTGATCGAACTGGCGGACTGACCGAGCCCGAATTTTAGCGTTGCCGAGGGCATTGCAGGCCTATTTTGTTCGATTTCTGAGCAAAGATGTCTCCCCCAAAGGAGACGAGAGGCGCTAAGCTGGTCCAGAATTGGTCCGACAGGTCGTTGGCATGGCGATTTCCGAAGGCGACAGGCATGACGCGTATCGGTCACGCATTCAGGCACCCGTTCTGGATGTGGATGGCGTTGCGGCGATGTTGCGCCGGCGGGTTAACTTCATCGCGGCCGTGACATTCGCGTGCTTCGGAATTTGCCTTGCGTGGATATTGCTGTCGCCCCCTAAGTACATTGCATCCGGACGCGTTCTGCTCGATCTACCAGTAAGCGAATCTTCGGCAGAAGCCGGCAACGCCAACGCGGTTGGTATCGAGAATCAGATTTATGTGATGAC
>CAZQMD010000273.1:0-6770 GCA_964594185.1 uncultured Afipia sp.
TCCTCAAGTCCAACCCAAAGCTCATGAAAGGCCGCAACGAGATCGGCGTCTGCGATATCGATCGTGCCGATCAACATCTTGAAACGGATTGCCGCTTCGCGGCTTCGAATGTCGCTGCCGTCGATCAGCATCTCGGCATTGCGCCGGATCGCGGCATTCTCGAAGATTTCCTTCAAGACCGCGCGAATATGGCTGACGTCCGATCCCGTGCCCACTCGGCCAACTATCCCGGCCATCTCGTTTCCAGCCCTTTCGATCCGGCAATTGAGCCAACCGGCATCAGGGAATGTCATTGCGCCTTGGGCGAACATCAAACGGGCGATCCTGCCTCGTGTCAAGGAACCGCTTCGCCCGTGTCGTTTACACCGCTGCTCGCGCGCGACGGTCGTCAGGCGACGCGATGGCGCGGGCATACAAGCAGCTTTATACAGACGCTGAGCTCGGCGAAAAATTACAGCGAGTGGCATAGCTGATCACCGAAGTCCGCCCTTGGAGACATATGGATCGCACACCCCGGCGGCGACATGATATCGGAATTGCGGTCGCTTGCGGTTCACCGACGCCCTATGCGGTGCAAGCTCGGCGACCCGACACTATCGACCGAAAAGGCGAATGCCACGAACATCTCCGGCGGCGAGCCGATGCTCCGACGCGCCGACTTCAAGCGACAGTTCTCCCATTCGGTGCGAGCGTTCCGCGGGAGCGCCCCGCGACCCGACACGTTTCGCCGTTCCTGACCGCGGTGCGTTTCCGGATCGTATGACTGTTTGGCTTTATCTCATCGGAGCTGGCGCCGGACTCGCGCCTCTCGATGCTAATACGTCGGCCGCTTGTCGTGGCGAGGCGATCTTTTCGGGAGTCCCCGGGTGGGCGATGGCCGCCGCCGCAGGCTCCTCCCTGCGCCTACACATTCAACGCCGATTGAGGCCGTTCTTCGGTCCATACCCGTTGCTGATGATGGTCACTTGGGCGGATAAGATCGGCTTAATCAAAGGAAATGGAGAAGCGCTCGCGCTCCTCGAAAGGCTGCGTCGAGCGGCGATCGAGGGAGAACTCGAGTTCTATGGACAACTGGTTACGACGACGGGCGTGGAGCGCGAATTGACCAAAGTGCCTCCCGGCCACCTCCAGGTGTGCGCGATAGGTCTGGGCACCTCGCGTGCGCAGGGAGGAACGAGGAGGTAATCACCTACGATCCGAAGCGACCGGCTTCAAAGGCCTCGCGGCAGGTCGGTCACTTCCGCAATCTCCATGTGAGCAGGAGCGTGCTGGGGATCATCCGGCGGATCTGGGAAGACGCGCACGGGTGAGTCGGCCGCCGACAGGGACCGGCGCGCTGGCCGGCGAAGTGACGAACCGGAAAATGGTCCGGTTACGATCGCGTCGAGGGCGGCGTCCATGCCGAACGAGGGAACCGGTCTTTCGCGAACGATCCGGCAGCCCCCCGCGCGACGTCAACGCGACGGCGGTGGAAAGCGTTTACCACCCGGAGGAATCCGGTTGAGTCGGGTTGCCGGTACACGCAAC
Source organism: uncultured Afipia sp. (assembly GCA_964594185.1). Lineage (GTDB taxonomy): Bacteria > Pseudomonadota > Alphaproteobacteria > Rhizobiales > Xanthobacteraceae > Afipia. Next base: position 1,528 of record CAZQMD010000273.1, read on the forward strand.
GCACCGCGGTAGTAGTCCGGAAACGCTGATTTCCATCGCGAATTTCATGGGAGGTTCGACGAGATTGGTCTTCTGCAGCTGCCGAATTACCGCATTTATCTCAAGCTTATGATCGATGGAACGCCGTCAACGCCGTCACGCTTGATCCGCACGCCTATCAGACGCCGCCTATTTTTGCTAGTTGCGGAGATGGGTATGGATTTGGCGTTCGGTTGGAAGCGGTGGCTTGCCAATCGTCGCGCACAGCTCTGGATCGTGCCCCGTTGCGTGGTGTAGCTGGCGGCGGGAGACCGCGTTCACCGGCAAGAGCCGGGCAGGTCAGCTGGCGATCGCCGGAAGGCTGACGGTGGGATCATCGCTCAACGGCGCGATGGTTTCCAGCGTCATGTAGCGGGCGCGCTGGACGGCCCATTCATCGTTTTGCTCGAGCAGGATCGCGCCGATGAGGCGAACGATGGCATCTTCATTGGGGAAGATGCCGACGACCTCGGTCCGGCGCTTAATCTCGCCGTTCAGGCGTTCGATCGGATTGGTCGAGTGCAGCTTGGTCCGGTGCTGCGGCGGGAACGTCATGTAGGCCAGCACATCGGTCTCGGCCTCGTCCAGGAAGCCGGCAAGCTTGGGCAGCTTGGGACGGAGCTGGTCAGCGACCTTGCGCCACTGCGTGCGAGCGGCCTCGGCATCGTCCTGGGCGAACGCGGTGGCGATGAAGGCGGAGACGACGCGCCGGCCGCTCTTGCCGGCATGGGCCAGTGCGTTGCGCATGAAGTGGACGCGGCACCGCTGCCAACTGGCATTGAGCACCTTGGCGACGGTGGCCTTGATGCCCTCATGGGCATCGGAGACGACCAACTTGACACCACGCAAGCCGCGGCGGGCGCGCTTGCGCAGGAACGCCGTCCAGAACGTCTCGGCCTCGGACGGGCCAATGTCCATGCCGAGAACTTCGCGCCGGCCGTCGCTGTTGACGCCGACCGCGACGATGACTGCGACCGACACGATGCGGCCATTCTGGCGCACCTTCACGTAGGTGGCATCGATCCACAGATACGGCCAGTCACCCTCGATCGGACGGGCGAGGAACGCCTTCACCTTGTCGTCGATCTCCGCACAGAGCCGGCTTACCTGGCTCTTGGAGATGCCACTCATCCCCATCGCCTGCACCAGATCGTCGACCGAGCGGGTCGAAACGCCTTGCACATAGGCTTCCTGGACCACGGCGGTGAGCGCCTTCTCTGCCATCCGGCGCGGCTCCAGGAAACCCGGGAAGCAGGAGCCCTTGCGCAGCTTGGGGATGCGAAGCTCGACGGTGCCGGCCCGGGTCTCCCAGATCCGGTCGCGGTAGCCGTTGCGCTGGGCCAGACGCTCGGGGTTCTTCTCGCCGTAGGCTGCACCGGCCTGGCCTTCGACTTCCAGCTCCATCAGCCGCTGGGCGGCAAAGCCGATCATCTCGCGCAAGAGATCGGCATCAGGGGTCTTCTCCACGAGCGTGCGCAGGTTCATCATATCGTCGGTCATCGGTGGTTCCTCGGTTGCGTTGGCGTGTCGCAACCCGATCCTACCGGAGAACTGCCGGTGACCACCGCAAAGCCGCCCGCCCGCTACGGCGCTATTTGAGGCGCGCGTCCGGGCGGCTTTGCTCTACCGAGCTACACCACCACCGGGGACACGACCCAGCTCTGAGCTGAACCACCATCGCTTGTTTCCATCTCGCGCCCAAACGATGAGCCGTCCGTTGACGACAATCCATTGATCCTATGGCAACACTGACACTTGTGAGTGAGATGCGGAGGAAGGAGGTGGCGATCGAGCCGCATAACATTCTCCCTAGGCCGTTCCAGGAGAGGGCGCCAATAGCCTTGCCAATTTGCCACAATCTCACGCCTCCTTCTTTCACGACCCCAAGACAATATTGCGGTCTGGCGTGTACCTTCTCCGGCCCCCTATTCCGGGTCGGTAGCGAGGTGGAGTTATTCTGCAGCTGCGCGAGCCATGCGCGCAGTAGCTCCGCTTTGCTATCTCGGGCGGTCGGCAGTGAGGAGAAGCGAGACGTCCACCATTGCTCTTTCTACAAGGCTATAAAGCCGGTGAGGCTTTGTGACATTGAGGGATTCGATAGCCTCGATAATCTGCTCATCGCAGAAATCACCGACACCGTGTGTCCTGCCATCTGCATGACGGAAAGATGCGACCACACGGCAAAGATAGAGCCCGACCAGGACCAGGGATACTGCGAAGCGTGTGGCGGTAACACCGTCGTATCAGTGCCCGTGCTCGCTGACCTAATCTAAGAGGCCGGCCATGCAAATCCGAAACTACTACCACTGGGCGGAACGCGGCCGTGAGTGGACCGATCTGTGGTCTGCACAGTGTGACGATGATTGTCCCTACTGCGGGGCCCGCCACATGTCTCCGTACAAAAGCGGGACGCGGATGACGCGGAGGAGAGCGATGACGAATTGGATCGCTCTTCTCATTACGCCTTCATAAGCGCATTCTGCGGCGGCAAGGTGATGCTGCCGATGGTGGGGGTGCGGAACTGCCTGACTGCGTGAAGGCACAGCCGCTGCTTTTGGTGACGAGCTTCTCGGAATTTTCCGCCGAGAATGACTCGCATGGCGAGCACGACTTAGGCCGCTTTAGCTTGGTGGGCCGCACGTTCTTCTGGAAGATAGACTATTTCGATAAGGGCATGCGCACGACTCCGAATACCCGAGCGATCCCGAACGGACGCTGCGTGTGCTCACGTTGATGCTCGCCAGGGGGTACTGAATAGAGCAAGAAGTGACCGCCTCCCATCTAGACGCAAGGGGCCAATGCTCCAGCAGGAGGAGCACCATTGTGGGGACCATCGGATGGCCTGCCAGAACCTACGGGTTCGGCGCCCGATCAGGGCGGATTTTCCCTGGACATTCTTGTCCACCAACCCTTGCTTCAACGCGAGGGTCTTCTTTCTCGATCGAGATGACCCCTTCCAATTCAATGGCAGGGGAAGGCGCATTTAATCATACTGCTGACATTGCATCACTTTAGTCATTGAAATATCTTCAAAGAATCGGCCAGTGCAGCCGTGATAGGGTAACGGGCACCGGCGGCTTGGTCGAGCTGCCTCCCTTGAACCTTACAATGACTTAGACCATTCGACATGACTCAGATCCGGTTCTGCAAATCCTCAGACGGCGTCCGTATCGCTTATACTCAGGGCGGCCAAGGTCCGGCGATGATCGAGGTAGCGACTTGGCTCAATCATGTGGAATACGATTGGAAGAGCCCAATCTGGAATGCGCGGCTTGCCGAGCTGACAAGGAACTACACGCTTACGCGCTATGATGGTCGCGGCTGCGGACTCTCCGAACAAAATCCCCCGCACCTGACATTCGATGATCTTGTTGCCGACCTCGAGGCGGTCGTCAACGCGTCAGGGCTGAAGCGATTCATTCTCCTCGGCTGCTGCCAGGGAGCGCCGGTGGCGATGGCTTACGCGGCACGTCATCCGGAGCGCGTGAGCCACTTGGTTCTTTATGGCGCCTATGCACGCGGAAAGCTCACTCACAATCCATTGCCGCAGGACGTCGATGAAGCCGAGACGATGCTCAAGCTGGTCGAACTCGGGTGGGGGCGTGACAATCCGGCGTTCCGCCAGGTGTTTTCTGCCCTCCTGATACCCGACAGCAGGCCGGAGCAATACAGCTGGTTCATGGATATGCAGCGCATGACGATCTCGCCACAAAACGTGGTGCATCTGATGCGGACGCATAACCGCATCGATGTTAGCGACATGCTGTCCGATATCCGCAGTCCGACGCTTGTCATGCACGCGCGCAATGACAGGCGAGTGCCGTTCGCCGACGGCCATATGGTCGCCCATTCAATCCCGAATGCCGAATTCGTGCCCTTGGAAAGCAATAACCATCTTCTGCTCGAACATCAGCCTGCGTGGCGTCAGTTTCTTGACGAGACGGCACGATTTGTCCTCGCTGATCGGCGCGCGGAATCCGGAGAAACCCCGTTTCTCGAGCTGACTGCACGCGAACGCCAGGTGCTCGACCTGATCGCGCGCGGTCTAGGCAATTTGCAGATCGCTAAGTCGTTGACGCTGAGCGAGAAAACCGTCCGCAATCACATCAACAGCATTTTCGGCAAGCTCGGCACGCTAAACCGCGCGCAGGCGATCGTCCGTGCGCGCGAGGCGGGGCTTGGATCTCGGGGCGTCTCCAGGGACTGACCGAATCTGGGTCCTGGGCCCCAGACCTTTCATTGATCTCGTCTAAATTGTGCAGCCGTCTGGGTCCGGCGGCTCATGACGAATGTTCAGTATTCTTGATGATGTGGCAACCTGGAGCGATCGCGCCACCAGCCAAGTTTGGAAGGAGAAAGCAATGAGCGTGACAATAACCGCATCTGCTGGATCTGCTTCGGTCCAAGGGGACTTGTGGGGCGCGCGTGCGCGTGACTATGCCGAGGTACAAGAGCCGACCTTCCTTCCCCTTTATGAGAGCGTGCTGGCGCGTCCGGAAGTCGCGAAGGCTGGGTCAATCCTCGATATTGGGTGTGGAGCTGGGCTCGCAGCGCAGGTTTTCTCAAGAGCAATCGGCCGTGTTGCAGGCGTCGATGCTACTGCGCCCTTCATCGAGATTGCGCGGCGTCGCGTCCCCGGTGGAGAGTTCCACGTCGCCGAAATGGAAGCCCTCCCCTACGAGGACGGCTCTTTCGACGTCGTGACAGGCTTCAACGCATTTCAGTATGCCGCTTCGCCGGTGAACGCACTGCGTGAAGCGCGACGCGTCGTGAAGGCCAACGGCATCATCATCATCGCAGTCTGGGGCTTGCCGGAAACCTGCGAGGCTGCCGGGCACCTGAAGGCATTGGGATCGCTGATGCCGCCACCGCCTCCCGGCGCTCCAGGTCCGTTTGCGCTCTCGGACGAAAGCAAGCTCAAAACGCTCGCGAGCGAAGCGGGCCTGACACCGGGCGTAGTCGTGGATGTCTCATGTCCCTGGATTTATGCCGATTTGGAGACGGCGCTCAGGGGCATGCTATCCGCGGGACCAGCCGAGCGCGCGGTTCGGGCCTCGAGCTTTGAATGTGCCCGCGAAGGAGTCGCCGCTGCGATCGAGCGCTACCGCACTGCGTCCAGCGGCTATCGTCTGAACAACACGTTCCGATACCTAGTCGCTCGCTCATAGAGACGCGACTCAATGTCCGACATAGATTTGCCCCCGACGCATTACGCGCTTTCAGGT
>CAZQMD010000274.1:0-6686 GCA_964594185.1 uncultured Afipia sp.
CAGCACGGCAAGACCGCACAGATAGGCCAGGATGCGGACCGCCACGGCGCTGCATTCGTCGGCAAAGCTGCGCAGCGCCGGGTGAATGCCTGACGCATCCGGCAGGGGCTGGTCGAGTTGAATCGGGTTCATATCTGACTCGTCGGACGTTCTGTTCCGCTCTCGAAACGGGAACGAGTTTCCGCCGTGGTCATGGCTGCGCACAGCCTGCCACCACCTGACGTCACCTGCCCCCGCAGTTGCTTCTGCGTTGTATTTGGGCCGTTTTTCGCATAGAAGCGCTCGCGCTTCTCTTTCCGCAGGCTGCGGTGGCGAAGCATTTTTCTTCGGAGAGTCAACGATGGGTTACAAGGTTGCGCTAGTTGGAGCGACCGGCAATGTCGGGCGTGAAATGCTCAGCATTCTGGACGAACGTAAATTCCCGGCGGATGAGGTGGTGGCGCTTGCGTCGCGCCGCAGCATGGGCGTTGAAGTATCCTTTGGCGACCGCACCCTGAAATGCAAAGACCTCGCGACCTATGACTTCAGCGATGTCGATATCTGCCTGATGTCGGCCGGCGGAGCCGTGTCCAAGGAATGGTCGCCGAAGATTGGCGCGGCCGGTGCCGTCGTGATCGACAACTCGTCGCAGTGGCGCATGGACCCCGACGTTCCGCTGATCGTGCCTGAAGTGAACGCAGCGGCGGTCGAAAGTTTCTCCAAGAAGAACATTATCGCCAATCCGAACTGCTCGACCGCGCAGCTCGTGGTGGCGCTGAAGCCGCTGCACGACAAGGCGGTGATCAAGCGCGTCGTGGTCTCGACCTATCAGTCGGTGTCGGGCGCGGGCAAGGATGCGATGGACGAATTGTTCTCGCAGACCAAGGCCGTCTACACCAACAGCGAGCTGGTCAATAACAAGTTCCCGAAGCGTATCGCCTTCAACGTCATCCCGCAGATCGACGTGTTCATGGAGGACGGCTACACCAAGGAAGAGTGGAAGATGATGATGGAGACCAAGAAAATTCTTGATCCCAAAATCAGAATGTCCGCGACCTGCGTGCGGGTGCCGGTGTTCGTCGGTCACTCGGAAGCGGTGAACATCGAGTTCGAGAATCCAATCTCGGCCGATGAAGCGCGCGACATCCTGCGCAACGCGCCGGGCTGTCTCGTGATCGACAAGCGTGAGCCCGGCGGCTACGTCACTCCGTATGAAGCTGCGGGCGAGGATGCCACCTACATCAGCCGCATCCGCGAGGACGCGACGGTGGAGAACGGCCTCGTGCTGTGGTGTGTGTCGGACAATCTGCGCAAGGGCGCGGCTCTCAATGCTGTGCAGATTGCGGAATGCCTGATCAACCGCAAGCTTATCAGCGCCAAGAAGAAGGCGGCCTGATACTTCGCGCAATGACGAATGATTCGAATGCCCGCGCCTGTCGCGGGCATTCTTTTGTCTGTTTGAGTGGACTGAGATCGATTACGACGCCAGCGAGCTTTGATAGACGCGGCTGAATTCGTTGGTGGTCTGATCGACGATGGACAGCGAGCCTTCGGCCACGCCGAAATACGCGCCGTGGAGTTCCAGTTCGCCGCTCTCGACACGGTTCTTCACGAACGGAAACGTCATCAGATTTTCAAGGCTGCGCAGAATGGCGGCCTTCTCGATCCGGGTCACGAACTGCTGCATGGTTTCGTGGTCGCGCTGCGAGACCGTCTCGCCCGGCTTGACGAACATCGACATCCACTTGCCGATGAAATCGCCGGGAGACAGCGGCGCGCTGTCATCGACGAAGGCGCGAATGCCGCCGCATTGGGCGTGTCCCAGCACCACGATGTGCTTGATCTTCAGAACCTGGATTGCATATTCGAGCGCAGCCGATACGCCGTGGGCATTGCCGTCGGGCTGGAACACCGGGACCAGATTGGCGACGTTGCGGACCACGAACAGTTCGCCCGGTCCGGCATCGAAAATCACTTCCGGCGACACGCGGGAATCGCAGCAGCCGACCACCATCACTTCGGGGGATTGCCCCTTTTGCGACAGTTCTCGGTAACGCGACTGTTCGGTGGGCAGGCGCTGGGTAACGAACGTCTGATAACCGGCGAGCAGGTGTTCGGGGAAAGGTGACATGAAAAACCCTCGCAATCTGATGGCCGTTGGCTAACTCAGGAGAGAGCCCGGAACAAGCCTTTCGGGCGCAGAGCCAAAATGCTACTGAGGCACCTTTCCCGATGGAAACCCAGCCATGATCCGTCCGCGCCGCAGTGTCTTGTTCATGCCGGGTTCGAATGCACGGGCGCTCGACAAGGCGCGGAACCTGCCAGCCGACGGCCTCATCCTCGATCTTGAGGATTCGGTCGCGCCGGACGCCAAGCCGATGGCCCGCGACCAGATTGCGGGGGCTGTCGCCGCAAAGGGGTTCGGCAAGCGGGAAATCATCATCCGCATCAACAATCTGGAATCGCCATGGTGGGAGGACGACCTGACCATGGCCGCCCATGCGAAGCCGGACGGAATTCTGGTGCCGAAGATTTCACGCCCGGCCGACATCAAGAGGCTGGAAGAGCGCCTTCGCACGCTCAAGGCCGATCCCGGCATCGTGCTCTGGGCGATGATCGAATCCCCGCTCGGGGTTCTCTCGGCGCAGGAGATCGCTGCGACCGCGCGCGAAGGCGACAAGCGGCTGGCGGGCTTCATCATGGGGCCGAACGACATTGCGCGCGAGACGCGGATGCGGATGCTGCCGGGACGCGCGGCGATGCTGCCGCTGTTTACGCATTGCATTCTCGCGGCGCGTGCGTCCGGCATCGAGATTCTCGACGGTCCTTATAACGACATCAACGATGTCGCGGGTTTTGCCAAGGAATGTGCGCAGGGCCGCGACATGGGTTTTGACGGCAAGACTTTAATTCATCCGGGACAGATCGATGCCGCCAACGCGGCCTATACGCCGCCGGCCGAAGAGGTCGCGCGTGCCCGCAAGATCATGGGCGTGTTCGATCTGCCGGAGAATGTCAGCAAGGGTGTGGTCCAACTCGACGGCCAGATGGTCGAGCGGCTGCATGTCGAGATGGCCAAGCGCACCATTGCGATCGCGGATGCGATTGCAGCGTTGAAGACGGCATAATCGCTGCTGAAAAAGGAATGGCCGGGACGAGCCCGGCCATGATCGAAGATTCAAAATGAGCCCGGCTGAGTTACAGCCAAGGACGCTCGGCCTTTTCCTTCGCTTCGAACGTATCGATCGACGTGCCCTTCTGCATTGTCAGGCCGATGTCGTCGAGACCGTTCAGCATGCAATGCTTGCGGAATGGATCGATCTCGAACTTGATCGCGCCGCCGTCAGGGCCGCGGATTTCCTGCTTTTCCAGATCGATGGTCAGTGTGGCGTTGGAGCCGCGATCGGCATCGTCGAACAGCTTGTCGAGTTCTTCGTGCGAAACGCGGATTGGGAGCAAGCCGTTCTTGAAGCAGTTGTTATAGAAGATGTCGCCGAACGAGGTCGAGATCACGCAGCGGATGCCGAAGTCGGCGAGCGCCCATGGCGCATGCTCGCGGCTTGAGCCACAGCCGAAATTGTCGCCGGCCACGAGGATCTTGGCTGTGCGGTAGGATGGCTTGTTGAGAACGAAATCGGGGTTCTCGCTGCCATCGTCCTTGTAGCGCTGCTCGGAAAACAGTCCCTTGCCGAGGCCGGTGCGCTTGATGGTCTTGAGATACTGCTTCGGAATGATCATGTCGGTATCGACATTGATGATCTTCAGCGGCGCGGCGACGCCCTCGAGGGTCGTAAACTTGTCCATGATGTTCCCGTGAACCGGCTACAGTTTGAGGTGTTCTAAATATATCATCGGTGCCGTCAAGGCTATGCGCTGAGGGAGGACATATCATGAACGCCATGCGTCGATTGCTGTCTGTTGGGCTGGCTCTGGCCCCGGCGGCTGCCGTTCTGGCGATGCCCACCGATGCCCGTGCGGAGATGTGGTGCATCCGCGATTTTGGCAGCGACAGGCCTGTCTGCGTGTTTCCCACCGCGCGAGACTGCATGTCGGCTGCGGTGATCGGGGGCGGCATCTGCGAACGCGAGCCGCTGGCATCCCGCAAAGCTGGATCCCGCGTCAGGTGACGCTGGCCTCGATGGTTTCCATATCGTCGTCGGACAGGCCGAAATGGTGCCCGATTTCGTGCACCAGAACATGGGTGATGATGTGGCCCAATGTCTCATCGTGCTCGGCCCAGTAGTCGAGGATCGGGCGGCGATAGAGCCACACCATATTCGGCATGGGCGCAATGTCGCCGCTGGAACGAAACGGCAGGCCCACACCCTGAAACAGCCCGAGCAGATCGAATTCGCTCTCGGCTTTCAGTTCCTCGAGAACCTCCTCTGAAGGAAAGTCATCGATCTGGATGATGACGCCCTCGCACAGGGCCCGGAAATGTTTCGGCAGCCGTGCGAAGGCGTCATGTGCGATGACTTCCATCTCGGCAAGGGTGGGGGATTTCGCGGTCGGCCACATCACGCCTGTTTAGAAGGCCTGATCGCCGGGGCCAAGAGGCAGCGAGGCCGCAGGCGTCAGCAGAGGCTGTTGACGCGCGCGCCTCAATCGGAGACGTTGCCGCCATCGACAGACACGAGGACGGGACTTCATGACGCGGGCAGGGACCTTTGCCATTCCGACGGCTCTTTTGGGGCTCTTCGCGGGTCTTGTCATGCTGGTATCTGCAGAAAGCGCGCATGCCCAGTCCGTGACGTCGCGCGTTGTGAGCGTCGATCGCGGAACGGCAGAAGAATTTTCCGCGCAGAGCCGCGAGGTTGTTCGGCGCACGCCGCGCCGCGTTCGCATTTATCGCGGCTCGACCTACCCCGGTCCGAATGCCAAACGTGTCTGCAATGCCCATTACGAGCAGGAATTCCGCCCGAGCGGGACGGTGATCGTGCCGCGCATGAACTGCTACTGGAGCGGCTAGTCTCCGGCCAGATTTTTCCGGACCAACCCGATCGCGCCCACGGCGAGAGCCGCAGCGCATAATCCATAGACAACGATCGCCATCGTCATCTGCGTCAACGGACTCGCGGTTCCGGGAATCGTGCCCGGTCCCTGCGAGGCATGAGCCTGACCTGCGAGCATCAGCAGGGTTGCGCCAATCGGCACCGGCGATGGCATGTATGAGATCCGCGGCATCACATCCTCCTGTTGCGATCTGTCTGTGCAGATACGGATGGCATCGCGTCGGGGTTCAGGTTGTAAACGTGTTCATCAATGCGGCGCGGACATTCAGAGCGCATTCACGTCGTCTCTCCTAGCCTGATGTGAAGGGCTTGCGCGCGAGCAAGGCTTGCACATCAAGGAGAGTGTTCATGAAGATGAATGTCAGAACGATTTTTGGAATGGCTGCTGTCGCAGGACTGCTTGCGGTTGCGTTGCCGGTGGGCGGCGCGCAAGCGATGTCGCTCAGCAATCCAGGTGCGAGTGCAGCGGCGAAACAGGCGTCCGGTGCGCTGACAACGGATGTGCACTGGCGCCGGCATCATGGGTGGCACCGTCACCGCGGTTGGCACCGGCACCATGGCTGGCACGGCCATCGCCATTGGCATCGCCGCCACTGGTATTGATATAAGCCGTCGTCCCGGTGACGCGGATGTGACCAGAATCGATCAAATCCGCGCGCCATGATCTTGCTGCAAATCCGGACTCATCCTTAATTTCAGGCAGGGCGTTTGTATGCCCTGCCGGTTTGCTGGCTGTTAAGGCTGTCGGCAAACGGGATGAACGGAAATTCGCGATGCGCGTTATCTTCAACGTGTCGAGCAATGATCGGAGGAGAACTGCAATGAGAAAGTTTGTGGGAGCTGCGGCGGTTGCTGCCGCTCTTTCATTGGCCGGCTGGATATCGCTCGCGCCCGCGAGCGCAGCGTCACCGGCCACGACCGCATCGCGCGATGCGCGTCCGGCGCAAGCCCAACCGACCGATGTCAGCGCCCGCCGCCGTTACTATCGGCGCTATGGCTATTACGGTCCGCGCTATTACCGGCCGTATCGTCCTTATTACCGTCCCTACTACCGGCCGTATTACGGCTACGGGTACGGAGGGTATCCTTATTATCGCTCGTACTATCGGCCTGCCTATTATCGGCCCTATCCTTACTATGGATACGGTTATGGCGGTCCGCGCTTTTATGGACCCGGCCTCAGCTTTGGTTTCGGCTGGTAATAGCGCAGCGATATGAAAAGAAAAACAGGCGCCCTTTCAGGCGCCTGTTTTTGTTTGATCGTTGTGACGCGTGTGGATCAGTTCGAGCGCCACTCGCGAATGTCGACGAAGTGTCCGGCGATGGCTGCGGCTGCGGCCATAGCTGGCGACACGAGGTGTGTGCGGCCCTTGAAGCCCTGACGGCCTTCGAAGTTGCGGTTCGAGGTTGAGGCGCAGCGTTCTTCCGGCGCCAGCTTGTCGGGATTCATCGCAAGGCACATCGAGCAGCCCGGCTCGCGCCACTCGAAGCCGGCCTTGATGAAGATCTTGTCGAGACCTTCCGCTTCGGCCTGCTCCTTCACCAGACCAGAACCCGGCACGATCATCGCATTGACGTTGGCGTTGACGTGGTGACCGGCGATGACCTGCGCCGCTGCGCGCAAATCCTCGATGCGGCCGTTGGTGCAGGAGCCGATGAAGATACGGTCGACCTTGATGTCGGTGATCTTGGTGC
>CAZQMD010000275.1:0-6620 GCA_964594185.1 uncultured Afipia sp.
GCATCGGTACGCACGCAACCGCGAAAGAGTTCAGGCTCGCGCTGAAGGATCTCATCGACCGTGGACTAGTGAGGCGCGCGGGCGAAGACCCCATTCCCGGCTCTGCGATAGCCTTTCGGCTTGTCGCGCCGGTGATGCGGGAACGCGAGGGTAAGACCGAGGACCAATCCGTATTTAACGCGACACCTTCGGGTTCTGCGGAGCAGACCCAACCACGGCGACGACACCGAGCCAGCATGCCGGCCTGCTAGGCGAGGTTTGCTGTGGCGAAACTTTGATCACAGATGGCAGACGTGCTCTCTCGCTTAAGGGATATGACAGAAATGGACGACTATAGCGACATTGTAACAGCAAGCCTTACGCTCCTATCCGCCGGAATCATGCTGGTTGCAGGCCAGATCTACCTCGAAAACTACCCCACACATCCGACCCAGCCATCGCGGCAGGACGGGCAGCCGGCCCTCATCTCTCGCGCGCCGTCATCTACCGGCTGGCCGATCGAGCCGCCCCGAGCTCAAAATCGGAGCGCGAGCTGAGTGCGCGAGCGGCGCAACATTGCTGCTCAGCGACCGCAGACTCTCCTTCGGCATCTTCGCCCGCCAACAGCACACACTCGTCACCTCGCCAAACCCAACCTTTTCAAGCCATCGAGTTTCATTGCCGGAAGCGCCGTATGGCGGACTAAGAAGGCCCGGCGGGAGCCGGGCCTTCTTCTCGTCACCAGGCGTACCAGTAGGGATCAACCGGCGGATAGTCAGCGGACTACCCGATATGGGCGGCCGTAGTAGTAGGGCGGACCATAGACGGTCCATAATAGATCGGAGGCGCGGCAGCGGCCGCCAATGTTCCCGCGAACAATCCGAGAGCAAGCCCAGGAACGATACCCGGGCCGCCCCAACCATGGTGACGCCAATGGGCCGAAGCCGGCGCCATCGATCCGATGAGGAGCGTTGCCGCCGCGACGATTGTAAGGGCAAGCTTTCTCATGTCGTTTCCCTCAACTTTCTACGCGCTCTGCGCACTTAAGTCCTTACCAAGCTCAACATAGCCGAACCTCGGTTCGGCTATGAGTTGAATTAGAATTGTCGGAGGCGAGTTCAAGTAACCGGCGCCTATTGCCATGCTGCTGCCCGTACGATCATCAGCGCAACGCGCGCCGCGGATGGTGCGGATCGCCGACGAGTGGGTCAGCTCCTATCGACGGCGGTCAGCGATAACCTGCCCGGCTCAAAGCCGAGTCGAGTTCGCGTAGCGATGGCTGGACCAGCACTTGTCCGCCGATAGTGACGGCTGGACTTGCAATCCGTCCGCCGGCCAACCATTCGAGCTGACTTCGCGCCTCCGGATATGCCTCCCAATCCACGAAATGGTAGGGCACACCAGCCCGATCGAGATGGCGACGCACCATCATCGTGATTCCACACCAGCGGCTGCCATAGACAACGACGCCGCCGGCATGCGGCTTTGCTCGAAACATAGAGGAAGTAGACGCATACATCGGGAATGCTCCATCAAGCGGCCTTGCGAGTCACAAGTCCGTCCAGGACTTCGAACAGCTCGTAGATGTCCGGGACATGCTGAAGTTTGGGCGATACGTGTGCGTAGCGAATGATGCCGTCAGCATCGACGACATACAACGCGCGCTCGGAAAATCCCTCGGCTTCGCGCCAGACCCGATAGCTCCGGGCGACTTCGCCCTTTGGATTGAAGTCCGACAGAAGCGGGAAGCTCAGCCCCCGAACAGCGGACCAGGCTCCATGGCTGTAAAGGCTATCCACCGAAATGCCAACGAGTTCGACACCTCGGCGCTGAAACTCCTCGAGCTCGTGCTGGTAGACATCCAGTTGCCGGCTGCAGCCTGGGCTCCAATCGAGCGGGTAGAACGCCAGCACAACTGGTCGGCCGCGGAAATCGGACAGGCGAATGGTGCCCCGTTGGCGTCAGGAAGAGCGAATTCTGGCGCGGGCTGTCCCACAGGCAGCGGTGTGCTAACCGCCTCCCCCTCCATTGCCGGCGCGTGCTGATGGAGTTCAACGATGTCTTCGATTGTGGCGCCGGGCCGGGTTTGTGCCGGGCTGGAAGAACCCACCGCGCGCCACAGCTCCTGGACCATCCCATGCAGCAGCGAGATCGCCTGCCTTTCAGCGCCCCCGAGAGCTGAGGCGCGAGAGCGGCAAAATCAGACTCAAGTTGTTCGATACGGCTCGGGCGAACGTCGAGCGGACCTGCATGGGTACTCATAACCGTGCTCCCTATCTCCAATTGATCCTTTCCTGTTGGGGGCTAAACGGCGCGAGCCGCGCCGTTTGATGATGATCTAGGAGCCTGCGTGCGGAGCACAAGCGCCGCAGGCAGACCACTGGCGATCGCTCGGACTCATGCCCAGATTCACGGCGGCACCGGCTGAACGTGAGGACGTCCTATGGCCGAGAAGCGTCGAGTAGTCTGCCCGAGTTGTGATAGCATCAATGCCGTTCCGGCGGATCGACCAGCTGAAGCCGGAAGGTGTGGCCGCTGTCACGCGCCGCTTTTTCAGCGTCGCCCGATCGACGTCAACGCCAGCCAGCTGCAGAAACACATCGCAGAGTCTCCGGTGATCGTCGATTTTTGGGCGCCGTGGTACGGGCCGTGCCGCGCGATGGCTCCGATATTTGCTCAAGCCGCCCAAACCCTGGAGCCCAGAGCGCGCTTCGTCAAAGTGAACGTCGAAGAAAATCTACAAGCTGCCAGCCAATACGGTGTTCAAGGTATCCCGGCTCTCTTCGCGTTTCGTGGAGGCAAGGTAGCAGCGAGCCACGTAGGCGTGACCGATAGCGTCGCTCTGCGCAATTGGGTGCATCAACTCAAGGCCTGACTAGAGCGGTTTTCGGTTGATGTGAATCGGAACAAAAAGGGGGTTCCCAGAGGGGAGAAAATCAGATTCGTGTTGCTTTGACAGCAACGACGAGGTTGCGCGATGGCGAAGGGATACTCGAAGGACCTGAGGGCGCGGGCAGTCGCGCTTGTCGAAGATGGCGAGAGCAGACGGGAAGCGGCGCGGGTGCTTGGTCTCGGCGCCTCGACCGCCATCCGCTGGATTGAGCGGTGGGCGACGACGGGCAGTGTCGCGGCATTGCCCGGCACGGGCCACAGTCGCTCGCCACTTGAAGCGCATCGCCAATGGCTGTTTGATCTGGTCGCCGCGGAGCCGGACTTGACGCTCGAAGAGATTCGCGCGCGACTCAAGTCCGAGAAGCGGCTGAAAACCGGTACGACCTCGGTCTGGCGCTCTACGAACGCCACGACATCACGTTCAAAAAAAACTCTGCACGCCGCCGAACAGGATCGTCCTGCTGTCGCTGCAGCGCGTGCCGAGCTGAAGGCCGAGCAATCCAGGCTTGATGCGCCGCGCCTTGTGTTCATCGACGAGACGGCGGTTACGACCAAGATGGTCCGGCATCGCGGTCGCGCACCGCGCGGCGAGCGTCTCGTTGCGAGCGTGCCGCACGGCCACTGGAAGACGCTGACACTGGTTGCCGCGCTGCGCATCAATGGCCTGACGGCGCCCTATGTCTTTGACGGCGCGCTGGATGGGCCATCGTTCCTCGCCTATGTTGAGCAGATCCTCGCGCCGACGCTGCGCAAAGGCGATACCGTCTTCATGGACAACTTGCGCACCCACAAGATCGACGGCGTTCGCCAAGCGATCGAAGCGGTCGGCGCCAAGGTACGCTATTTGCCGGCCTACTCGCCCGACCTCAATCCGATCGAAATGGCATTCTCGAAGCTGGAGACGGCGCTGCGCAAGGGCGCCGCTCGCACCGTGACAACGCTGATGAAGCTGATTGGCAAGCTCATCAAGTCATTTGCACCCGCCCAGTGCACGAACTACTTTCGACATGCCGGATACACATAATGACCCACATCAAGTGGAAAGGGCTCTAATTGCTCGTCCAAGCTTCTCGCTGCAGTTGGGTGCGCGCGGGGCATATGGAACAAAGTTCGAACTGTACGTTTCATGCAGTAGGTCGCGCGCCTGACGAGCGGCGGACGGGAGAGATTGCAATGACTACACCAGAGTTCTTTGCCCGCTTACGATCGGCGGCGACGGGGGCGATGCGGGACGAAGGCGTTCTGCTCACCATCCTCGGCTTCGCGGCCATGATCGTGCCACCACTGGCCAGCATTGCCACAACCATCTGGCTCGGATGGATATTCTTGATCAGTGGTCTAGTCGGACTGGTCCTAACATTCTGGGCGAAAGGAGTGCCGGGCTTTTGGTAAGTCATTGCTGTCCGCTCTCGTCGCTATTGCCGCGGGTGTGGTCCTGCTGGTTGCGCCCATCCAGGGCACGTACGCGCTGACCATCGTCTTGGGAGCTTACTTCCTGGCCGAGGGCGTCGCTTCCATCCTGTACGCGTTCGGGCATCGGCGCGAATTGATTGGCTGATCTTGGGTGCTGCTTGCGCGTCTGATGGACCTGCTGATCGCGTCCATCATCATTATTGGCCTTCCCGGATCGGCGCTGTGGGCCGTTGGACTGCTTGTCGGGATCGACTTGGCTTTTGGCGGCGCAACGCTGATAGGGATGGCCCTGGCCGCGCACAGCGGAACGTCGGCTGAGCGAAGCATACAGCCGTCGGCCAGGAACGAAGACCCCGGGCTTGCCGGGGTCTTCGTTCCTCTCGAAAGCTGACCGGCTGCAGCCGCAGAATCGAGCAGATCCCCTCATGCTGCTAGTTCGGTCGTCGGCTCGCTCCCTTGGGCCGGCTCTCGGCGCTGGTTGGACTGAATGGTGGTCCGTTCGAGCTCGAGCAAGGCGAGCTCGACTTCACCCAGGCGCGATCGTCGCTGCTCGTCGGGTTTTGCGTCGGCGCTCGCTTGTTCGATCAGGTATTCGGTCCAAGCCCAGTTTATCAGGATCGAGCGTTTGGCCTCGATTGGGAAGGCCGCATCCTTTGCCACGGCCATAGGGGTGGCCCAGCCTTCATCCCCTCGAGGGTCATGCCGAGCTTCAGCGCCTGCAACGGCGTCCACATAGCTTTCTTGCAAGGCGCCAAGCCCAAGGCGTTCGAGGGTGGCATCGGAGAAGGCACGCGTCACCGGGGGCTGCGTTTCCGCTTGGTCCGCGCCTTCGTGGTGAGGCGTCTCAACAACGTATCGTAGGGCCTGCCGTTCAGCATACCGGATTGCGGACCTCAGGGTCGGAAACTTGAGCTCGACCTGGGCCAGCGGGTCATCATCGGAGGTCCATCCCATCAAAGGCTCCAGGTAAGGAGCGCTGCGCCGCTCGAACACGAGCCGCCAGCCGTCGCAATGGGCTCTTCCCGAACTCATCGGCGATGGCGCCGGCCTGAAGATGACGGCTGTGGCGCCTTTCGGGAACACGGACGGGGTGAAAAGATCTGCCGGCAGATTGTCATTGGCAATGACAGCCTCTGGTACGGGTTGTTCCAAAATTTTGGTGTTCACGACCTCCATTTGATCCCTCCCATGTCTGAGAACCGCACAGGGCTCGCTCAAGCCGCGCAGCGCGTCAGTCCTATGAAAGGATGACTGAACGACATGCCCTTGCGCCGCTTCTTTGCCAGCGTCGCGGCAATCAAGTTGGGTGTCTGCTCGCGAGCCTTCAAGAGCCCGCCGGAAACAAGCAATGCCAGGCGCGCCTACTGGCCCCCTGCTCAGCCTCTTGAAAGTAGGTCGGCCGATTTAGTTGGCCTGTCGTCAGCTGCTCTGACCTCCCCGCGCGATGAGCCTCCGGCTGGAGCCGTCAGGTGCGCCCTGCCGGAGGTTGAGCGACCGATGCGGAAACCAGAACCATGCGAGACGCAAGACTGAAGGGGCTCGCGATTGCGCGGTCAGGCGTCCTGCGTCGCACCTAGACAATAAGCCAGTGGCCTGGGCGATGTGGGAAGAGAATCACATCGCTCGGAGACCCTCCCTGGGCATTTCCCGTATCAACACATCAATGTCACTTTGCTCCAAAGTCTCTTTCTCGAGGAGCTTCTTTGCGGCACGGTCCAGGATCGGACGTCGTGTGTTCAATAGGCCCTGGGTGCGCTGGAAGACCTGATCTACAATCGCTTTCACCTCACGATCGACAGCAGCAGCAGTCTCCTCCGAATAATCTCGCTCGTGGACCGGATAAGGTTGGTCAGGCCCTGCGAGAAAACTACCGGGCTCGCGATCGTAGGCAACGCTGCCGAGTTCTCCGACATCCCGTAGCGGGTCACCATGCTTCGCGCGATGTCGGTTACCCGGCGCAGGTCGTCGGCGGCTCCGGTCGATAGATGACCAAACACAATTAGCTCAGCCGCACGGCCGCCGAGAAGTACGGCCATTTTGTTTTCTAACTCCTCCTTGGTCATCAGGAACCGGTCCTCGATGGGCCGCGGAATGGTGTAGCCCAGCGCGCCGACTCCGCGCGGGATGATCGAGACCTTGTGCACTGGGTCAACACCGGGCGGTGAGAGCGCGACGAGCGCGTGGCCCATCTCGTGGTAAGCGACGATCTCGCGCTCCTTGGAATTGAGCAGCCGGTTGCGCTTTTCCAAGCCGGCGACCATGCGTTCCCGCGTTATTGAAGTCGCTCATGCTTACCGCCTCGGCCCCCCGGCGCGTCGCCAGAAGCGCGGCCTCGT
>CAZQMD010000276.1:0-6618 GCA_964594185.1 uncultured Afipia sp.
GCGCCCGCGGCGGGGGGGGGAGGTGGGCGGCGACGCCCCCCCGGCAGAACCCGGCCCCCAGCCCGCCCCCCCCATCTTAAAGGCGGGGGACAGCCGCCGCCAGCGACTCCACGCGCTTGTCGATCACGCCCTACTCCGTTGTTCGCGTTCTATTTTTCTCGCCTCTGATCCGCGAGACTAGGCAAAAAGAAAACGCCGATCAAACGTCACATCGGCATTGTGGGAATGCAGAAAGCGGCATGCCTTCGCTCTTATCTCAGTATTGCCTTCGCAACTGCGAGATGAACTGCGGCAGGCCATGCATCGCGCAACCTGTATGGCGAGTCGCGTCCGCGGATCACCTCCAGATGATCGTGCAATGACACCCGCGACTAAAATCGACGTTGCAAAGTTTTGCGGGCCGGTTGTTAATTAGAACAATTACAAAAAACGGCTTCTGGAAATCAGTTGGGAATCACTTGGGAGGTGCTTGTGTCTGCAATCAAATTAACGGTCAACGGCAAGGCGGTATCCGCCGATGTCGAAGATCGCACGCTGCTTGTCCATCTGCTGCGCGACCATCTCGGTCTGACCGGCACGCATGTCGGATGCGATACCAGCCAGTGCGGTGCCTGCATCGTCCATATTGACGGCCGTGCGGTAAAATCCTGCACCACCCTGGTTGGGCAGGCCAACGGCGCCAATGTCACCACCATCGAAGGCATCTCGAAGGGCGACGAACTGCATCCGATGCAAGCTGCTTTCCGCGACAACCATGGCCTGCAGTGCGGCTACTGCACGCCGGGCATGATCATGTCGGCCATCGATATCGTGCACCGCCATCAGGGCGACCTCGATGAGACCACCGTCCGCCACGAGCTGGAAGGCAACATCTGCCGCTGCACGGGATACCACAACATCGTCAAGTCGGTGCTCGATGCCGCCGGACGCATGAAGGTTTCTGCTGCCGCGGAATAAATCCGCGACGAATATTTTCTTCGACCGAAGCGTTGCCCGCACTGTCCGTGCGACCAAGGCGACCATTATGAAAGAGGTCAGAATATGAGTGAAGGTATCGGCGCGCGCGTTGTGCGCAAGGAAGACAAGCGCTTCATCACCGGCAAGGGCAAATACACCGACGACGTTCGCCTCCATGGCATGACTTACGCATCGTTCGTCCGCAGCCCCCACGCCCACGCAAAAATCAAAAGCATCAATGTCGACGCCGCCAAGGCCATGCCGGGCGTGGTCGATGTGTTGACCGGCCAGCAGATCGTCGACGACAAGATCGGCAACCTGATCTGCGGCTGGATGATCCATTCCAAGGACGGAACGCCGATGAAAATGGGCGCGTGGCCGGCCATGGCGCCGGAAATTGTCCGCTTTGTCGGCAACGCCGTCGCCGTCGTGATCGCGGAAACCCGCAATCAGGCACGCGATGCCGCGGAAGCCGTCGTGGTGGACTACGAAGAACTGCCGGTTGCCGCGGACATTCGCGCAGCGATCGCGCCCGGCGCGCCGCAGCTTCATCCCGAAGCACCCGGCAACGTGATCTACGACTGGACCATTGGCGACGAGGCGGCCACCAACGACGCCTTCTCCAAAGCCGCCAATGTCGTGTCGCTCGACATCACCAACAATCGCCTGTCGCCGAATGCGATGGAGCCGCGTGCGGCGGTCGCCGAGTACGACAGCGCCGAGGAGCACTTCACGCTCTATACCACGTCACAGAATCCGCATGTCGCGCGTCTTGTGTTATCCGCGTTCTACAATGTCGCGGCAGAAAACAAGCTGCGCGTGATCGCCCCGGATGTCGGCGGCGGCTTCGGCTCGAAGATCTTCATCTATCCGGAAGAAATGGTCGCGCTATGGGCAGCCAAGCGCACCGGCCGTCCGGTGAAATGGACCTCCGACCGCACTGAAGCATTTCTCACCGACGCCCACGGCCGCGATCATCTGACCAAAGCGGAAATGGCGTTCGACAAGGACAATAAGATTTTAGGCCTGCGGGTAAAAACCCACGCCAATCTCGGTGCCTACATGTCGCTGTTCTCGTCTTCGGTGCCGACATATCTCTACGCCACGCTGCTGTCGGGCCAGTACAACATCCCGAACATCTTTGCGGAGGTCATCAGCGTCTACACCAACACCACGCCGGTGGATGCCTATCGCGGCGCAGGCCGCCCGGAGGCCTCGTTCGTGATGGAACGGCTGATGGAAACCGCGGCGCGGCAACTCAAGGTCGATCCAGCCGAACTGCGGCGTAAGAACTTCATCACGCAGTTCCCGCACCAGACGCCGGTGATCATGGCTTATGACATCGGCGACTTCGGCGCGTCGCTCGATGCGGCACTGAAAGCCATCGACTATGCCGGCTTCCCCGCCCGAAAGGCGAAAGCGAAAGCAGACGGCAAGCTGCGCGGCATCGGCTTCTCCTGTTACATCGAAGCCTGCGGCATCGCGCCCTCGAAAGCTGTCGGCAGCTTAGGAGCCGGCGTCGGCCTTTGGGAATCCTGCGAGGTGCGGGTCAACCCCGTCGGCACCATCGAGATCCTCACCGGCTCGCACAGCCATGGCCAGGGTCATGAAACAACCTTCGCGCAGGTGGTCGCCGACCGCCTCGGCATCCCGACAAGTCAGGTGTCGATCCTTCATGGCGATACTGACAAGGTGCAGTTCGGCATGGGCACTTACGGCTCACGCTCCGGCGCCGTCGGCATGTCGGCTATCGTCAAGGCCATGGAGAAGGTCGAGGCCAAGGCAAAGAAGATTGTCGCGCATCAGCTTGAAGCCTCAGAAAACGACATCGTGATCGAGGAAGGACAGTTCAAGGTAGCCGGCACCGACAAGGCGATCGCACTGCCGATGGTGGCGCTCGCCGCCTACACCGCGCATAACCTTCCGGATGGCATGGAGCCCGGCCTGAAGGAAACCGCGTTCTACGATCCGACCAACTTCACTTTCCCTGCCGGGGCCTATGTCTGCGAGGTGGATGTCGATCCCGGCACCGGCAAGACCGACATCGTCAACTTCGTCGCGGCCGATGACTTCGGACGGCTGATCAACCCGATGATCGTGGAAGGTCAGGTCCATGGCGGCATCGCGCAAGGCATCGGGCAGGCGATGCTCGAACACGCGGTCTATGACAAGAGTGGCCAGCTGATCACGGCATCATTCATGGACTACGCGATGCCGCGCGCGGACGATCTGCCTTCGTTCAAGGTCTCACACACCATGACGCCCTGCCCGGGCAATCCGCTTGGCATCAAGGGCTGCGGCGAAGCCGGCGCGATCGGTTCAACGCCCGCGGTCATCAACGCCATCACCGATGCCATCGGCACCAACAATCTGGAAATGCCGGCCTCGCCGTCGCGGGTATGGCACGCGATCCATCAGCAACAGGCCGCAGAGTAAGGAGGCAAGACCATGTACGAGACCAATTATCATCGCGCCTCCAGTGTCGAAAACGCTCTCGATCTGTTCAAGAAGGGATCGGACGCGAAATATCTCGCCGGCGGGCAAACCCTGCTGCCGGTGATGAAGCAGCGGCTTGCGCAACCGTCGGACGTGATTGATCTCGCCCGCATTCCGGGAATGTCCGGCGTATCGGCCACCGCCGATGCGCTCGTCATCAAGGCGGCGACGACCTATTACGACATCCTCTCAAGCGCGGATGCGAAGAAGGCGATCCCCGCCATCGTCCATCTGACATCGGTGCTCGGCGACCCCGCCGTTCGCTATCGGGGCACGATCGGCGGCTCGATCGCCAACAACGATCCGGCAGCGGATTTCCCCGCCGCGCTTGTGGCTCTCGATGCGACTGTGAAAACCAACAAGCGCAGCATCAAGGCGGACGATTTCTTCCAGGGCCTGTTCACCACCGCGCTGGAAGACGGCGAAATCATCACCGAGGTCTCGTTCCCGATTCCGGCGAAGGCCGCGTATGAAAAGATGCGTCATCCGGCGTCACGCTTTGCGCTGACCGGCGTGTTCGTCGCCAAGACGAAGGCGGGAGACGTTCGCGTCGCCGCAACCGGCGCGTCGCAGAACGGGGTGATGCGTGTCCCGGCGATCGAGGCCGCACTGAAAGCAAACTGGTCCGCTGGCGCACTCGACGGCGTGAAAATCTCCGCCGACGGATTGATGGAGGACATCCACGGATCGGCGCCCTATCGCGCCAACCTGATTAAGGTGCTGGCGCAACGCGCCGTCACGGCGGCAGGGTGACAAGCATCCCTGCAACGTAAAAAGGCCGCCCTCAGGGGCGGCCTTTTATTTTGACGAACCGGTCGAGATCTTACTCGACGATCTGGACCACGCGGCGCGTGCGCGGATCGACCAGGACAGTTCGGTCGTTGACCACTGTGTAGCGATAATCGCGCACGCCATATTCTTCCGGAATGTCGTAATAGGTCACGCCCTGCTCGGGAAGAACGACACCGACCGCGAGATCATTCTGATAGCGGTAAGACGGACGATGCTGCTCGACCACATAGCTGCGGAAACGCGGGCGCTGATCGACGCCGAGAACACCCGCAACGCCGCCAACCACGCCACCGACCGTACCGCCCACGATCGCGCCGACAGGACCTGCGGCTCGCTCACCTTCCCGCGCGCCGCGCTCGATTCCGCCCGGAACGCCCTGCGCCGATGCGAGGGCAGGAACGAGCGCTCCGGTCGAAATCACCGCCAAAACCATCAAAGTCCGCTTCATATTCAAAACTCCCGGTTAAAGATTGTCGGGGAGCACAAGTGGCTGGCGATCCAATAGTTCCTGTTACGGCCGAAAGATCGCGGAATGGCCTTATTCTGAGGGCAAACCCAGCACTTATTGATGGCTCTTTGGCCGAAACTGTCCTAAAGCACCACCAATTCATCGATTTCTTTGAAACTGCCGGATTCACGCGTCGCGCGTGCATTGAGCTGTTTCTCATTCATGGCGGCAGCGCCAGCCCAAGGTCTCAACGTGAAATCCCTGCCTGCAAGTCCACCGCTCGCCCGCGCCCTGGCCGAGCGCAACTATAATGACGCGACGCCGGTCCAGACGGCCGTGCTCGCCCCCGATGCCATCGGCCGCGATCTCCTGGTGTCGGCACAGACCGGCTCGGGCAAGACCGTCGCCTACGGGCTGGCGATTGCCAATGACATGATGGGCGATGCCGAACGTCTGCCTCGCGCAGCTGCGCCGCTTGCGCTCATCGTCGCGCCGACCCGCGAACTGGCACTGCAGGTTCATCGCGAACTGGAGTGGCTTTATGCCCATGCGGGCGCGCGCGTCGTCTCCTGTGTCGGCGGCATGGACCCGCAGCGCGAAAAACGCGAACTGGAAGCCGGCGCCCATATCGTGGTCGGTACACCGGGCCGGCTGTGCGATCATATCCGCCGCAAGCGTCTCAACGTTTCCGAACTCAAAGCCGTCGTGCTCGATGAAGCCGACGAGATGCTCGATCTCGGTTTTCGCGAGGATATGGAGTTCATCCTCGAGACGACACCCGACACGCGGCGCACGCTGCTGTTCTCGGCGACCTTGCCGCGCACCATCATCACGATGGCTAAGCAGTACCAGCAGGATGCATTTCGCGTTGAAGTGACCGGCGGCGACGGCGGCCATGCCGACATTGAATACCGCGCGATCCGCATCGCACCGGGCGATGTCGAACATGCTGTCGTCAACGTCCTGAGATTTTTTGAATCTCCGACCACCATCGTGTTCTGCAACACGCGCAATGCGGTGAACCATCTGCAGGCCGCGCTGCTTGAACGCGGATTCTCTGTGGTCGCGCTGTCGGGCGAGTTGACCCAGAACGAACGCACCAAGGCGCTACAATCCCTGCGCGACGGACGTGCCCGGGTCTGTGTCGCAACCGACGTCGCCGCGCGTGGCATCGATCTGCCGAATCTCGGCCTCGTCATTCACGCCGATCTGCCGAACGATCCCGAAGTGCTTCAGCATCGCTCCGGCCGAACCGGACGAGCCGGGAAAAAAGGCATCAGCGTGATGCTGGTGATCCCTGCGCGCAAGCGACGCGCCGAATTGCTCCTGAATCTCGCTGGCATCGATGCCGTATGGGGAATGGCTCCGACGGTCGAGGAAATCCGCGCCCTCGATCAGCAGCGCATGTTGCAAGATGCCTTGTTCGGTGAAGAAACTACCGAAGACGATCTCGCGCTGGCACGCGCCCTGCTTGCCGAGCGCTCCGCCGAGGACATCGCGGCGGCACTGGCACGCCTCTATCGTTCGCGCCTTCCTTCGCCGGAAGATATTCTCGATCCGGGACAAGGACGATCGCGCGACGATCGCAATCCGCGGCGTGACAGCCGCGAGCCGCGCGGGGAAGAACGCGCGCCACGCGCAAAATCGAAATCACGCGCGGAGATGCCGGAAGGCAGCATGTGGTTCCGCGCCGCCATTGGCCGCAACAAGAACGCCGAAGCGCGCTGGCTGCTGCCGATGATCTGCCGCCGCGGCGGAATCGGCAAACAGGATATCGGCGCAATCCGAATTTTCGACAGCAGCACCGAATTCGAAATCTCGGCGAACGCGGTCGATGAATTCACCGCAAAGATCAAGCGCCCCGACAAGGAAGACAATATCCGCATCGAGGCGCTGCCGAACGGGCCGCAGGGCGACACGCCATC
>CAZQMD010000277.1:0-6591 GCA_964594185.1 uncultured Afipia sp.
AAATATTTCATTCCTCGGCGGGGGAAGCCCCGGGCCGCGGACAACCCGGCGGCGCGAGCGCTGCGGGTGTGGGCTGACGACCCACACCTGGGAGCTGATTGTTGTGAAGAGAGGCCGCGCTCAGGGCTTACTGGTAGCCCTTCGGGAACGGATCGGGCTCGATCAGATCTGGCGTCTCGTAAACCACCTTGAACTGGCCATCGAGACCGGCGAGTCCGACGCGCGTCTTCGACCAGAGATGGTGGTTCGGATGGATCTTGACGTAGCCTTCCGGCGCCTTGGTGAACTCGATGCCCGCGGATGCCGCCGCGATCTTGTCGATATCGAAGCTGCCAGCCTTCTCGACCGTCATTTTCCAGAGCCACGGGCCGAGATAGGCAGCCTGTGTGACGTCTCCAATTACAGTCTTTTCGCCCCACATCTTCTTGAAAGCGGCGACGAATTCCTTGTTGTTCGGGTTATCGAGCGACTGGAAGTACTTCATACAGGCAAACGCGCCCGCGATGTTCTCGCCGCCGATACCGTCGATTTCGTCTTCGGTCACCGAGATGGTCAGCAGCGTCTGCTTCGACAGATCGATGCCCGCCGCCTTGAGCTGCTTGTAGAACGCGACGTTCGAACCGCCGACGATGATGGCGTAAATGACGTCCGGCTTGGTCAGCTTGATCTTGTTGATGACCGAGTTGAACTGGGTATGGCCGAGCGGGAAGTATTCCTCGCCGACGACTTTTGCGCCCTGCAGATGGCCCTCGATGTGCTTGCGCGCGATCTTGTTCGACGTGCGCGGCCAGATGTAATCCGAGCCGAGCAGATAGAAAGTCTTCGCGCCCTTGGTCTTGTTGACCCAATCGAGGCCGGCAATGATCTGCTGGGTTGCTTCCTGACCCGTATAGATCACGTTTTTGGACTGCTCGAGACCCTCATAGAAGGTCGGGTAGTAGAGCATGCCATTGTACTGTTCGAACACCGGCAGCACAGCCTTGCGCGAGGCTGACGTCCAGCAGCCCATCACCGAGGCGCACTTGTCGTTGACCAGCAGTTTCTTGGCCTTTTCGGCGAAGGTCGGCCAATCGGACGCGCCGTCCTCCTGAATGAACTTGATCTTGCGGCCGAGCACGCCGCCCGAGGCGTTGATCTGCTCGATCGCCAGCTTCTCGGCCTGCACCGATCCCGTTTCGGAAATCGCCATGGTGCCGGTAACCGAGTGCAGGATACCGACTGTAACCTCAGTATCGGTGACCGCGAGGCCGGTGGTGTTGACCGCAGAGGTTGCGGGTCCCGCGCCGAATGACGGGCGCGAAACCATGGACATGGCTGGCAAAGCCGCCATTCCCATCAGCATCTTGCGCCGGAAAGGTGACTGCAAACCCTGATCTTTTTTGTCTGACATGACCGCCCCTTGTGTTGGTTGAACAACGCTTCGATAGGGGAACGATGGCCCGGATTGTGCATCGCACGCATACGTGAAATCGCGCATACGGCACCGCAAAAACGCGACGTAGATTTTTCAGCGGGGGCCACATGGACATTGCGCGCAACGAGGAGGGCAAGTTGGTCGGTCGGCAGCGCATAGACCGCGTCAGGCGCCAGTATAATCAATGGGTTGCCAACCAGACGCTTGAGGACTACGCGCTTCGCTTCACAGCCAAGAGCGCGCGGCGCTGGTCGGCGGCCCGCGTGGCGAACACGGCGCTGGGAGCGATCTCTTTCCTCGCCCTTGAGGCCATTGGCGGGACCATCACCCTCAACTACGGCGTCACCAACGCAACCGCCGCCATTCTCGTTGTCAGTGCTGTCATTTTCTGCTGCGGACTGCCGATTGCCTATTATGCAGCCAGATACGGCGTAGATATTGACCTGCTGACCCGCGGCGCCGGATTTGGCTACATCGGCTCAACCGTCACATCACTGATCTACGCCTCTTTCACCTTCATTTTCTTCGCGATTGAAGCCGTGATTCTGGCGATGGCGTTGGAACTCTGTTTCGGCCTCCCCCGCCCCATCGGCTATCTGGTCAGCGCCGTGGTGATCATTCCCCTGGTGACCCACGGGATCACCCTCATCAGCCGCTTCCAGCTCTGGACTCAGCCGTTCTGGATTTTCCTTCACATCCTTCCCTTCGCGGCCATTGCCATCAAAAGCCCCGGTTCCTTCGCGGAATGGCGCGCATTTCCTGGTGAACACGGCAGCCCGTCCGGGCAACTCGACTTGCTGCTGTTTGGAACAGCCGCCTCCGTCGTGTTTTCGCTGGTGGCGCAGATCGGCGAGCAGGTGGATTTCCTGCGTTTCCTGCCGCGCGACCGGCGCACATCAAAGCGGGCGTGGTGGTTCGCGATGATCAGCGCAGGTCCCGGATGGATCGTCCCCGGCGCGATCAAGCTGCTGGCCGGTTCGTTCCTCGCCTTCTTCGCGCTCAAACATGGCGTCGTTGCGGAATATGCGGCCGAACCATCGCATATGTATCTCGAAGCGTTTCGCTATGTGTTGTCCCAGCCCGATCTTGCTTTGGCACTGACGGGAACCTTCGTGATTCTCTCGCAGTTGAAGATCAACGTGACGAACGCCTATGCAGGCTCAATTGCGTGGTCGAACTTTTTCTCACGGCTGACGCACAGCCATCCGGGCCGCGTCGTCTGGCTGGTGTTCAATGTTCTCGTAGCACTGCTGCTGATGGAAATCGGCGTCTACAAGGCGCTGGAGCAGACACTGGCGCTTTATTCGAATGTCGCAATTGCCTGGGTTGGCGCGCTGGTCGCTGATCTCATCATCAACAAGCCGCTCGGGCTTCGCCCGCAGCACATGGAGTTCAAGCGCGCGCACCTCTACGACATCAATCCTGTCGGTGTTGGCGCCATGACGATCGCCACCATCGTGTCGATCAGTGCATTCTATGGCTTCTTCGGTCCCACCGCAAAAGCACTCGCACCGTTTGTCGCCCTCACCACCGCATTCGTTGTCGCTCCGCTGATCGCCTATGCCACCGGCGGAAAATACTACATCGCCCGCAAACCAAAGCGGAGCTGGCAGACCGCCGAAACGATCAAGTGCTGCATCTGTGAACACGCGTTCGAACCGGAAGACATGGCGTCGTGCCCGGCCTATTCCGGCCCGATCTGCTCGCTCTGCTGTTCGCTCGACGCGCGCTGCCACGATCTCTGCAAGCCGCATGCGCGCGTACAAGCGCAGCTTTCAGAAACGCTCGGCAAACTTCTACCTCAATCCATCTACGCTCGGATCAATTCTCAGCTGGGGCACTATCTCGGCGTGTTTGCCGCTGCCGCTGGACTCGTCGGCCTGACGCTCGGCCTGATTTATCTGCAAACGTCCACGGCGATACGATTCGATCAGGTGCAACTCTCTGACGTGCTATGGAAGGTCTTCTTCGCGCTCTCCATCATCATTGGCGTGGTCGCTTGGCTGTTTGTGCGGGCGCGCGAGAGCCGGCGGGCGGCTGAAGCCGAGACCCGGCGGCAGACGACTCTACTTATGCAGGAGATCGACGCGCATCAGAAGACCGATATGGAGCTTCAGCGCGCAAAGGAAGTCGCCGAATCCGCCAATCTCGCCAAGAGCCGCTATGTGGTCGGCCTCAGTCACGAGTTGCGCTCACCGCTCAACGCCATCAGCGGCTATGCGCAGTTGCTTGAACAGGACGACACCCTCCAGCCGAAGCCTCGCGATCAGATTCGCGTGGTTCGCCGCAGCGCCGATCACTTGTCTGGATTGATCGACGGCTTGCTGGATATTTCTAAGATCGAGGCGGGCCGACTACATCTCTCCCGCGATGAAGTGCGCCTGCATGCATTTCTCGATCAGCTTGTCGGCATGTTTCGCCTTCAGGCCGCCGCGAAGAACATCGAATTCGTGTTCCAGCGGCCGGAAACCCTTCCGCCCGTGGTCTATGCCGATGAAAAGCGGCTGAGACAGATCCTCATCAATCTGCTGTCCAATGCGATCAAGTTTACGCAGACGGGCAGCGTTCACTTCATCGTTCACTATCGCAGCCCTGTCGCTGAATTCGAGGTGCGCGATACGGGCCCGGGAATTCACGCCGACGATCTTGACCGAATCTTCGCGCCATTTGAGCGCGGCGCGCTCGGGGTTTCGCAGCCGCAGACCGGCACTGGCCTCGGATTGACCATCAGCAAACTCCTGGCCGGCGTTATGGGGGGCGACATCCGCGTCACCAGCGTTGTCGACAAAGGCAGCACCTTTTTCGTGAAAATGTTGCTGTCTGAGGTGACAAATCCGACGCGCCTGAAGGCGATCAATGCACCGATCTATGGTTACCATGGCCCGCGCAGGACCATTCTTATCACAGACGATGATCCGACGCAGCGCGATTTGCTCCGCGAAATCCTGACTCCGCTCGGATTCATCATCCTGAGTGCGCAGGATGGAGAATCATGCTTGAATCTTGCCCAGCACTGCCAACCCGACCTGTTTCTCCTTGATATCTCCATGACCGGCATCGACGGCTGGACCGTCGCAGAAACCCTGCGGACGATGGGGCATCATCAGGCCCGCATTCTGATGGTTTCGGCGAGCGCACTGGAAGCGCACGGCGCTCCGCTCGCGCAGCCATTTCATGACGGATACCTGATGAAGCCGATCGATGTTCCGAAATTACTGGAGCTTGTCGGCCAGCTGCTGAAGATCGAATGGCAATACGAACCTCATGAGGCGCCGACCGCTGCGTGGAACATCAAGAGCGATCCAAGTCCGCCGGTCGAATATGTCGACGAACTCATCAACCTTGGACAGATCGGCTACGTCACTGCCATTCACACGAAGCTCGATCAAATCAACAAGGATCATCCCGAGCACGCCGCGTTTGTCGCCCGGATGCGATCGCTGATCGAGCAATTCGACCTCGGCCAGTACATGGCAACACTCAAAACCGTGCAGCGTCATGACCATTGAGAAAAAGCGCGATACCGTCCTGATCGTGGACGACTCTCCAGAAACGCTGCGGATGCTCACCGATGCGCTGGATGGCGCAGGCATGACCGTGATGGTCGCGCTCGATGGCGCCTCCGCGATGCGGGTGGTCGAACAAATCATTCCCGATATCATCCTGCTGGACGCTGTCATGCCGGGCATTGACGGCTTTGAAACCTGCCGGCGCCTCAAGCGTCTGCCGGGTCTGGCCGATATCCCTGTGATCTTCATGACCGGGCTTGCCGAAACCGAACATATCGTGCGCGGTCTCGAAGTCGGTGGCGTCGACTATGTCACGAAACCTATTGTGATCGCCGAGATGCTGGCTCGCATCAAAGTGCATCTTGCCAATGCCCGCCTCACCCAGAGCGCACGGGCCGCACTCGATGTTTCGGGACGCATTCTTTTCGCTGTCGACTATCGTGGCAAGATCATCTGGGCTACGCCGCAGGCGCAAAAGCTTTTGGTCCGGGATGAGGGCAGCAATGATGCGCCGGAACTGCCTGCGCCATGGCTCGACTGGCTGGATCGTATGCAGCAAGGCGGGACGGCACCAAAGTCACCGCCCTCGACGCCATTTCGGGACAACAAGCACCGCCTTCAGTACATGGGCAGACTCAACGCGGATCAATTCCTTCTCAGGCTCACGCGTGAGACCAGTTCCGATTCACCTGCTGAATTCAGCAAGGAGTTAGGCCTGACCAGCCGCGAAGGCGAGGTTCTGTCCTGGCTCAGCAAGGGGAAAACCAATCGCGACATTGCGCAGATACTGGAGTTAAGCCCACGCACCGTGGACAAACACCTTGAGCAGATTTACGCGAAACTCGGTGTTGAAAATCGCACAGCTGCAGCCGCGGTGGCAAACGCCAGCCAGAGAAATTCCTGAGCAGGCAGATCCGCAACGCTCTCAGCGTTGCAAATTCTTTGCTGTGAAAGCGGGCTAAACGCTGACACCAGCCTGCTGAAGTAATTCTGATCTGTCGATCCGCCATGACCGGCTGACGTGGGTGTGGAACGAACCGGTTCCCCTGCCCCACACTTTCCACCGCCACGCCTTGTTGTGGTCAAAGCGCGATGCGTCTTTCCTGATGTGGACTGCTTGGAGATAACTGCCGCGCGTCCCCCTTGCACACATCACGGAGCGCCCATGCAACTCAACCTGCAGCATGCAGACCCTCATGCCGATCCGCATGATGCCATTGCGGCACAGCTCCGCGATCTGGCACCGCGCATCGCAGATGATCCGGCCGACGTCAGCATTGCGCCGGCAGAAACTCCGCGTGAGCCGTCATTTCATGCTGCACCGCTGAATGACAATGCGGACAATATCCTTGGCTCGGCGCGCCGTCCCGGATATCGCCGGGCCGCTCTGCTTGTCACAATCTGCGCTGGAATCGTCGCAGCGGCCGTTTGGCATATGCATGGCGGCGCGGCAAAACAACAGCTTTCGGAGGCTATGCCGCAGCTCGTACCGGCTGCGCTGGTCCCGACGCAAAGCGCCCCCGCTGAAACGCAGACGACGGATGCAAAAGTGGCACAGCCACAACCCGCTTCTGATCCTGCGCCAGCGCAGGATGCTTCCGTAACAACACCAGAACCGAACACCCCGTCGTCCACACCGGCCCGGCCCGCCGTTCCATCGCAGGCCGG
>CAZQMD010000278.1:0-6575 GCA_964594185.1 uncultured Afipia sp.
CGGCATGGTGATCGAGCGCGCGGCGGGGCTGGATTTTTATCTCGATCCGTCGGTGGCGGATGAGAAGGAGGCCGCGCGCATTCGCGGTGTTCTGGCCGAGGCGATGGCGGCGCTGGAGCGGCGGCAGCAGAAGCCGGCGTCGTAGCGGCAGCACGCAATCGCGCGATCTGGGCCGTTCGTGCCCGAACGAGATGCGACATATTCGCCTGCGCGTCTCGCTAGCGGTGACTGGTTACCCTTTTCACATCGCGCATCGAACACAGAGGCCGGACTCGCTGCAGCGAGTCTTTGTTGTGCCGCGATTCAACGGCATCGCTGTGCGTGTTGTCAGAACTGAAGGATATGGAATGCGAATGACGCGAACTTTGATGCTGGTCGCCGTTGCTGTGGCGACCTTGTTCATGGGCAAGGCTGCAACGGCCGCACCTCTTGCGCCTGCAGAGATCAACCAGTTGGCGAAAGCCGTGCAGATCGAGAAGGCGCAGTATTATGTTGTGCCGAAACACAATCCGCACCGGCCGCGATATCACCGTGGCTATCACCACCCGCGGCACCATGTGCGCCCGCGCTATTATGCGCCTCGGCACCACCATCATGGGCCACGGCGTCATCACCACCATCGTTGATCGAAAGCCCCGCCTTGGCGGGGTTTTCTTTTGCGCGACGATGCAGGGACGGCTGCGTGCTGCGAGCGTTATGCCAGATCCTGCAGGACACGTTCGACGATCTTGCGTTCGTCGGCGGTGAGCGCCATCTGCGGCGCGACCGGATCGCCCACGGCGTAGCCCTGGATCTCAAGCCCGGCCTTGATGCAGGCGGCGAGATTGAACCGCGCGAACACTTCGTTGATCTGCCAGAGCTTGCGCTGCAAGGCGATGGCCTCGTCCCAGCGTTGCGCCTTGCACAGCTCATACAGCTTCACGCTTTCGCGCGGCACGATGCAGGCCGGTCCGGCCATCCAGCCGACGCCGCCGATCAGCATCACCGCGGAGGGAATGTGCGCCGACGCCGCGAACACCTTCATCCTGTCGCCGCAGCGGTTGATGATCGACAGCAGGCGGCCGGTGTTGTTCGACGCGTCCTTGATGTACTGGATGCGCGGATGCTCGGCGAGGCGGGCGATCACATCGAGGGTGAGATCCGAGCGCTGAAAGTTCGGATTGGTGTAGATCACCACCGGAATATCGACGGCATCGGCGATGGCGCGGAAATAGGCCTCGACCTGCGCATCCTTCACCGGAAAATACGCTTCCAGGATCGCAAGGATTCCGTCCGCGCCGAGCGCCTGATAGGCCTTTGCCTGCGCCACCGCATCCGCCGTGGAGGTCGAGGCCACGCCCGCGATCACCGGCACGCGCTTTGCGGCGCCCTCAATCGTTGCGGTCACCACGGCGGTGCGCTGCGCAGCGCTGAGATAGGCGAACTCGCCGGTCGAGCCGAGCGGCGTCAGCCCGTGAACGCCGGCCTTGATCATGTCCTCGCAAAGCTGGCCCAGCACATCGGTCTTGATGCGGCCATCGGCCGTGACCGGCGAGACCAGATAGGGAAACACGCCGTGCAGGTCTTTACTCAAGTCTGTGGGCTGCGGGCTCATGCGGGGCTTCGTTCTCTGATGCGCCGGTAGAGTCTTCGGCGGGCGGCGGCGTTAACGATTGATGCGCAGTTTTGATGGTTTCGCGCGATCCGCGCAACCCTCGTCAAGCATGATGTGGACGTGCCGCGCGCATGCGACACAAGATGTCGGTCCCTCATCCGGCTAGCATGGTATGAATCGCTGATTCGGGCGCGTTTCGTTCCACCCGCGTTCCAAGTGTTAAGATCGTGCAAGATCTCGGCGGCTTTGGCCGTCACGTTATGAGACAGGTTGCGCCGAATGCGCGAAAACACGCACGATAGGACGAGGCTTTGAGGAGGGTCGAATGATCAGGCTGACGATGTTCGCGCTGCTGTTGACGCTGCTTCCGCATGCCGCGATGGCGCAGGACGTGCCCGGCATCGAAATCTGCACCGCCGAGAAGACCATGGAGCGCCGCACTGGCTGCCTGCAGAGCAACGTCAATTTCCTCAAAAGCTCGCTGACCAAGGCCTCGCTGGAGCATCAGCAGAAGATTGATGCCGCCAACCGGCAGATCGATGCGCTCAAGGCTGCGTTGACCGGCCTGCAGGCCACTGTCGCGCAGTTGCAGGGGCAGGTGCAGGCGCTGAAGCCGAATGGTGCGGCGAAGGAAGCGCCGAAAGCAGACGCGCCTAAAGCGCCTGCGGCTGCTCCGGCGGCGAAGTGAGGCCTGGAGCTGCCATATATTCGATGTCGTGGTGAGTTCGTGCGATGAGTGCTGACCCTTCATCAGCTTCGAAGCCACGAGCGAAGAAAGCGAAGCCTCGCACGGCGAAGGCAAAAACCCGCGCGGCCAAGCCGAAGAAGCCCGCCGCTTTCGTCTATGTGCTCGGCAGTTGTCACAAGGGCCGCTACATCTCCTATGTCGGCTGGACCAACGACGTGACGCAGCGGCTTGCCAAGCACAACAACGGCACCGGTGCGCGTACCACTCGCGGGCGGGTCTGGACGCTGCTGCACACCGAGCCGTTCAAGACGCGTAACGAAGCCATGAGCCGCGAATGGCATCTCAAGCGCGACCGCGCCTTCCGCAAGAAGCTGATGGACGCGGTGAGGGCGGGGGAATGAGGCGCGAGATCCATAAATGGGTCGTCCCGGCGAAGGCCGGGACCCATAACCACCGAACGAGCTTTTCGTCCGCAATGATGGATTTTTGTCGGTGGCTTGCTTGTGATTTCAAACGATAATGTAGGGAGTATGGGTCCTGGCCTTCGCCGGGACGACAGGTAGAGAGTCCGGTTTGAACACCACCCCATCTCCCATCGTCATCGACGCCGCGCAGACCCGCGCCAGCCTGCCGTTCGAGCGGCTGATCGCCGCATTGCGCGAAGCCTTCACCGTCGGCGCCGATGTGCCGCTGCGACATCATCATTTCATGGTGCAGCCGGACGGCTCGACCGCGACCATTCTCATCATGCCGGCATGGCAGCGCGCCTTCATCGGCATCAAGATCGTCACGATCTTCCCCGAGAACGGCAAGAAAGCGCTGCCGGGCCTGTTTTCCAGCTATCTCCTGTGCGACGGCGACACCGGGCAGCACATCGCGCTGATCGACGGCAACGAGATCACCTCGCGGCGCACGGCCGCCATCGGTGCGCTGGGTGCGGATTTTCTCGCGCGCAAGGATGCGCGCAAGCTGCTGATCTGCGGCTCGGGGCGCATTGCGAGTCTTCTGGCCGATGCATTTCGCGCGGTGCGGCCGATCGACAAGGTTGCGGTGTGGAATGTCAACGAGGCGGGCGCCGCGCGGCTGGTGTTCGATCTGCGGGAAAGAGGAATCGATGCGTCGGTGGCGTCCGATCTGGAGCGCGCGGTGGGCGAGGCGGACATCGTGAGTTGTGCGACGCTGGCGGCGAAGCCGATCATTAAAGGAGCGTGGCTAAAGCCCGGCACGCATCTCGATCTGATCGGCAGTTTCACGCCGTTCATGCGCGAGGCCGATGACGACGTGTTCCGGCGCGGGCATGTCTGGCTCGATACCTATGACGGGCTGAAGGAAAGCGGCGAACTGCTCGATCCGATCCGCGACGGTGTCATCGCTGCCGAGGATATTCGTGGTTCGCTGGCCGAACTGTGCCGCGGCGAGCGCGAGGGCCGGACCAGCGAGGGCGAGATCACGGTGTTCAAGGCGGTCGGCAACGCGCTATCCGACATCGCTGCGGCGGGGCTGGTGTATCGGGATTTTAGCGGGGCGACTTAACGGCGACGCGAGGCTTTCATGCTGGACTGGTTCGGTGGTGATTACGGCCCGCTTCTGGCGCGGTTCAGGCGGTGGCTCGACAGCAAGCCCGATCGCGATTTTGCAGGCGCGCCGCCGCTTCACAAGCTCGGGCGTCTTGTGCTCATGGCCCTGGCTCTGGTTGTCGTGATCGCGCCGCTCTGGTGGGTTTTCACACGATAGGCCTGTTGTTCCTGCACTGGTCATCGCCCGATCCGCGCGATAGGTTTTCGCGTCAAAATCAAAAACACTGTTCGGGAGGTCTTCATGTCGAATATCCGCGTCATCGCAACCGGTCTTGAATTTCCCGAAGGGCCGGTGGTGATGCCCGATGGCTCGGTGGTGCTGGTGGAAATCCGCCGCCAGACGCTGACGCGGGTTTATCCCGATGGGCGAAAGGAAATTGTCGCGAAGATTCCCGGCGGACCGAACGGCGCGGCGCTGGGTCCGGACGGCAAGATCTATCTCTGCAACAATGGCGGCTTCTCATGGGCGCCGGGTCCGCGCGGCAACATCATGCCCGGTGGACCGAAGCCGTCGGAATATATCGGCGGCTCGCTGCAACGCGTCGATCTTCAGGGCGGGAAGGGTGAGACGCTGTTTGCTCATTGCGGCGAACGCCCGCTCTAGGGGCCGGACGATCTCGTGTTCGATAAGGAGGGCGGGATCTGGTTCACCGATCTCGGCAAGCGCCGCGCGCACGATCTCGATGTCGGCGCGGTCTATTACATGAAGAAGGGCGCGACCGAACTTGTCGAAGCCGTGCCGCACATGCTGCCCGCCAACGGCATCGGTCTCTCGCCGGATGAGAAGACGGTCTATGTCGCCGAGACGCCGACCGCGCGGCTATGGGCCTTCGCTGTGGGCGCGACGGGCGAGATCGTGCCCGGCGAGCCGATCTATCGCGGCGAAGTGGGCAAGCCGATTTCGGGTCTCGGCGGTTATCAGATGTACGACTCGCTGGCAGTGGAAGCCTCGGGCAATGTCTGCGTCGCCACGCTGATCTCAGGCTGCATTTCGGTGATCGCGCCGGATGGAAAACTGGTCGAGCAGGTGCCGACCGGCGACAACGTCACCACCAACATCGCGTTCGGCGGGCCGGAACTGAAGTCCGCCACCATCACGCTCTCCGGCAAGGGCGAACTGGTGGCGATGGACTGGCCGCGCGGCGGTCTTCCGCTGAATTTTTTGAATAAGTGATGGCAGGCCTTTCTCCAGTGAGGATTTTCAACAGGTAGTCCCAGCGAAAGCCGGGGCCCCGCCTCCCTGGCCTCACGAGTGAATGGCGACCTTGTCCAATCCGCCCCCAACCAGTCCGCTAGGGGTGATGGGTCCCGGCCTTCGCCGGGACGACCACCTGAGTGTTCACTGCACTAAAATGGACATCACATGACCTGGCTTTCTCCTATCACGCTCAACGGCCCTCATGCCTCGCTCGAACCCCTGTCGCGCGATCACAAGGACGGTCTTGTCGCAGCCGTGAAAGACGGCGAGTTGTGGAAGCTGTGGTACACGTCGATCCCGTCGCCGGAGGGCATGGCGGCTGAAATCGACCGCCGCCTCGGTCTGCAGGCCGCGGGAGCGATGCTGCCGTTCACGGTCAAGGATGCCGACGGCAGGATTGCCGGCATGACGACGTATATGAATGTCGATGCCGCCAACAGGCGTGTCGAGATCGGCTCGACCTGGTACGCGCAGCGGGTTCAGCGCACGCCGCTCAACACCCAGTGCAAGCTGCTGCTGCTCACCCATGCCTTCGAGAAGCTGAACTGCATCGCGGTGGAATTCCGCACGCATTTCTTTAATCACCAGTCGCGGCGCGGCATCGAACGGCTTGGCGCCAAGCTCGACGGCATCCTGCGCAGCCATCAGGTCGCGCCGAACGGCACGCTGCGCGACACGGTGGTGTACAGCATCATCGCGTTCGAGTGGCCGACGGTGAAGGCGCATCTGACCTATCAGCTACATGAGAAGGCGCGGTAGTTGTGCGCGCCGCGTCATCTTGAGGTGCGAGCCGCTCTTTGCGGCGAGCCTCGAAGGATGACATGTCTGGCGGGTCTCGCCATCCTTCGAGGCGCGCAAGAGCGCGCACCTCAGGATGACGTTCGAATTTGCAGCTTCGCCGGGACGACCGGTTGATGGATCGCCGCAAACCGACTCCGGTTCCAGAATTAACCTGCAGCGTGGACATTAAGGTTTAAACGCGGCTTGCGTTGCGCGCGTAAACCATCGGGCTAACGTTTGATAGCGGACAATTGCCCATGTCCGTGAACCACAAGACGGGATCGTCGGACGGTATATTGCGCCCGGCGATCCTTCGCCCGTGAGGCCGCCATGTTCGAGGCATTGTCCGTTCTTGCTCTGGTGTTCGTGGCCGGCTTCGGCATCGGCTACGGCGTCCGCTCCCAGATGGTGATCATGCGCAGGGCCAGGGCCCGCCGCAGACCGTAAGCACGCAGGGCGCGCGATCAGGTCTTTCCGAGAAAATTCCGGATTTCATCGAGAAGAATCGGAAAGGCCGGGTCCTGCTGAAGCAGGATATGGTTTTTGCCCGGCAGGGTGACGAAGCGCGCGCCGGGAATGCCTGCCGCAAGATCGCGGCCGGATTCAATCGGCACCCTTTTGTCATCGCGCAGATGCATCACCAGCGTCGGTGCCTTCACCTGCGGCAGCAAATCCTGAACGTCGAAATTGGCAACGGTGTCGAGATATCGCACGGCGCACTCCGCCGATGCGCTGACA
>CAZQMD010000279.1:0-6561 GCA_964594185.1 uncultured Afipia sp.
GGATCCCGGTCCCTACAAGCATCCTGACGGCACCGTCGCGCACCAGGTCGACGTTCCAAATACTCAGGCGCCTCGCTCAACGAGCCCAAAGGAATCAAGCAAACCAAGCGACATGAAAGGCATGAAAGGAATGTAGATGAGACCTGAAATTCAAATAGATGCGAAGAAAGTCAGCAAGACAGTAGAAGGAGTTTGGAGATGAAATATCTGCACAAAACCTGCATCGCAATTATCGGCGCGGTGCTCATCTCCCCGTCCGCTTGGGCCGGGGCGGGTTCTTCGGGCCATAGCCACGACGAAACATTCTCGGCAGGTGAGCCGGGTGATCCTAAAAAGGCCGCGCGGATTATTCAGGTCACTATGGGTGAGATGGACGGCAAGATGATGTTCATGCCGAGCAAGGTGGAGGTCAAAAAGGGGGAACAGGTTAAGTTCATGCTGCGCAACAACGGCGAACTCGACCATGAATTCATCCTCGCGACGACGGCCGACAATCTGAAGCATGGCGAGGCCATGAAGAAGAATCCCGACATGGAGCACGAAGACCCGAACGGGAAGCGACTTGCTCCCAAGAAGACCAACGAGATCGTCTGGAAATTCACCAAGGCCGGCGAGTTCGAATACGGATGCCTGATCCCCGGTCATCGGGAAGCCGGAATGGTCGGCACGATATTAGTCAAGTAACCCGAACCGGAATCAACTGACGAAAGGAATTGAATATGAAGACCAACAAAATCGCAACCGCAACTCTCGCGCTTTCCCTTGCTCTGTCGTCCGCTGTCGCACTCGCCCAAGCGGCGATGGCGAGCGGCGAGGTCAAGAAGATCGATGAGGCGGCTGGAAAAATAACATTGAAGCATGGTCCCATCAAAAGTCTTGATATGGAAGAGGAGAGCATGACGATGGTTTTTCGCGTGAAGGAACCGGCGATGCTCAAATCCGTCAAGGTCGGTGACAAAGTGCAGTTCGAAGCCGAACGGGCGACGGCCGGAATCACGATCACGAAGATGCAAAAGGGAAAGTGACGACTCTTCGGCGCGGCGGTTCCTAGGCCGCCGCGCCGAATTGGGTGAAAGCTCTGCAAGGGAGCGACCCTTGAGCTGATCCGACGTCGCGGCGGCAGTCCGACCATCGAATACGATCGCTGGATCGACTGCTCTAAACAAGGTGGAGTTACCGATGACGAGTGCGGGTGGGAGCGGCGGTACCAGAACAGTTATGGAAAAAGCCTTCGCGCAAAGACGGTTTCCGATCAGGCGAGCGACCAGTGGTGACATTCGCCAGATCGCGAAGTTGGCCAACATGGCGGGTGGAGATACGCTTTCGTTTATCTTGCAGGGTATCGATCCCGCGATGAAAGCAGTTCCAACCTACCGCGAGATGGTTGCTGCGCCGACCGGAGTGTATTCGTACCGAAATTGCCTGGTCGTTGTTTCGCGTGGGGTAATTGTTGGTCTGGCGAACGCATTTCCTGCCCGGCTCATCGAAAGTGAGACCGCAGACGCAACATTGACCGCGCGTGAAGAGTTGCTCCGGCCGCGCACGGAACTCTACGATCCCACCAGCTTCCTGCTGAACAATATCGCGGTCGTGCGCAGCCACCGCAGACTAGGCGTGGGTGCCGCACTGCTGGCCGCGGTCGTCGATGAGGCCAAGCAGCGTTCGTTTCCGTCCGTGACCTTGCATGTTTGGGCCGATAACGCCGAAGCGATCGCGTTCTATCTCGCCGCTGGCTTCAACGAGGTCCGTCACGCGAAAATCCCCTGGCATCCCGACCTGCCGCACACGGGCGGAAGTCTTCTCATGATGCTGCCGGTCGGAATTGAAAGGGACGAATCGGAGAGGCGGCGGCTTGCGACCGCATCTCAAGACTCGGCGGATGAACGAGCATCGACTTCAGCTTGAGGACATCATGATTGCTCTCCCATACGACTATTTTCTGATCGCATGGTTCGTCATTGCGGCCGCTTCCACGGCCTACGTCGCTTTCGACCAGTTCAATGGGAATCCCGAACCGACCGTGATGAAGTGGGGTTTCATCCTTGTGACCCTGTACATGGGTCCGTTCGGACTTCTCCTGTACGTACTCGCTGATAAGGAGCCGCGGCCCGGAGAACATGAGCAGTTCACGTCTCCGCTTTGGAAGCAGGGCATCGGAAGCACCATTCATTGCGTCGCTGGTGACGCCACCGGCATTATTCTCGCAGCGACCGTGACCGCACTGCTCGGTCTGCCGATGTGGATCGACCTGATCGTCGAGTATGTCGCGGGCTTCTCGTTTGGTCTCTTCATCTTTCAGGCATTGTTTATGAAGAAGATGATGGGCGGTACGTATTGGGAAAATGTTCGGAAGAGTTTCATGCCGGAGTTCATCAGCATGAACGCCATGATGGCAGGCATGGCCCCGACCATGAGTCTGCTAATGATGGGCCGCGACATGCGCGCGATGGATCCGCTCGAGCTGATTTTCTGGGGCGTGATGTCGCTCGGCGTAATGGTCGGCTTCACGACAGCCTATCCGTTCAACGTCTGGATGGTGAAGAAGAAGATCAAGCACGGGTTGATGACCGAGCGCTCGGATAGGGAAGCTGGCGAGAAGAGCTCAATGTCCGGAATGAAGTCCGAGATGGCTAAAATGTCGGCTGCGGATATAAGCCACATGAAGGGACACGAAGACCATCCGCAGAAACAAACGGCCGCGAACGGCCGCAAATCTTACGGCGGTCATCAAATGACGAGCGACGCGACAACGCCACAGTTAGCTGCGCTCGCCGGCGTGACGACATTCCTCCTGATTTCCGGAATGGTGCTCCCAGGTTTCAAGGTCAATCTAGGTCTGAGCGTACGCGACGTCGGCGGCGCCATTATGCCGCCGGGCATGATTATGACGTTCGACACGCCCGGCGAAGCCATGAAAGACATGGCGGCGGTCAATCCCCGGCAAGTG
The DNA here is from genome assembly GCA_964594185.1 of uncultured Afipia sp. Taxonomy (GTDB): domain Bacteria; phylum Pseudomonadota; class Alphaproteobacteria; order Rhizobiales; family Xanthobacteraceae; genus Afipia. The sequence continues at coordinate 2,948 of CAZQMD010000279.1, forward strand.
GTCTATAAGGCGCCTGCCGAAGCCCGAGGGGACAACGTTCTTGAGCCGCGCATCGAAAACGGGGTGAAGGTCTTCGATATCGAAGCTTCGATCATACGCTGGAATATTCTTCCGGATGTCTCCGTAGAGGCCTATGCCTACAATCGCCAGGTGCCGGGCCCGCGGATTCAATTGACCGAAGGCGATCACGTCCGGATCAAATTCCGCAACAACCTTCCGGAATCCACGACTGTGCACTGGCACGGTCTGATCGTACCAAACGAGATGGACGGCCCGGCCAAGATAGCCCAGCCGCCCGTGGCGCCGGGCGGGCAATACACCTACGAGTTCACCGTGAGCCAAAGCGGAACCTACTTTTATCACAGCCACGACCACCCCGATCGTCAACAAGGCCTAGGCCTTTACGGCGCGTTGCTGATTGCGCCGAAGGACAGTGCCGCCGATGTAAAAGCCGATCTCGAATACACTATCCAGCTCCAGGAATGGCTCAAGCGCGAATGGCTCACCTATCCCGCGATGCTGATGGAGGGTGGCCTTCCGAACTATTTTACAATCAACGGGAAGTCGTATCCGGAGACAGACACCGTCTTCATGAAGGTTGGGCAAACCATCAAGATTCGCTTCATCGGCACCAACAACAACTTCGTTCACCCTATGCATGTTCATGGCGGGCCTTTCCAGGTAGTGGCCCGCGACGGAGAGACGTTGGCAGAAAACCAGCGGTTTTTTGCCGATACGGTGAACGTCGGACCAGGACAGCGATACGACGTGGTTTGGACAGCGCGCAAACCCGGGAAATGGCTGGTGCACTGTCATATCCCGCATCACACCACCAACAACAATGTCGAGCAGAAAGGAGCGGGCGGCCTGACAGTAGTTCTCAACGTGCAATAAGGGGCAGCCATCAAACCCAGGAGAGCTCAATGAATCAAATGAGCAAAGAAATGCAAAGCTGCATCGATGAATGTCTGCGCTGCTACCAAGTATGTCTAGGAACAGCCATGACCCATTGCCTGGAGACTGGGGGCAAACACGTCGAACCCCAGCACTTCAGGCTTATGATGGCCTGCGCCGAAATCTGCCGCACGGCCGCGCATTTCATGTTGCTGAATACGCCTCACCACAAGCACGTCTGCGGCGAGTGCGCGGAAATTTGCACCGAGTGTGCGAAGGACTGCGAACGCATCGGCGGCATGGACGATTGCGTCAAGGCCTGCAAGCAGTGCGCGGAAAGCTGCCGCGCCATGGCAGGCTAGATGAGCTGACAATCGGTCAGGCGCAAGATCGATGTCTAGCGCCTGATCGGGCTATCGTTCGAGGCGAAGTGCCTTTCCCCGGTCGAATCGTCACCAACGTAAACGTCCCCGCCTTTCTGAAACCGTCGCCAAGAGTTTTCATGACAATTCGTGCTTTCCTTCCTGCCAATGGCCGTGATCTCCGCCTCGATCTTTTCCGCGGCCTTGCGAACTGGGCAATCTTTCTCGATCATGTCCCGAATAACGCGGTCGCGTGGCTCACGACCAGAAATTATGGCTTCAGCGACGCAGCGGATATCTTCGTCTTCATTTCCGGCTATACGGCCGCGTTTGTCTACGCCAAGAGCATGCTCGTCCAAGGCTTCGTTGCAGGAACCGCTCGACTATTAAAACGCGTTTGGCAATTATATATCGCGCATGTGCTGCTGTTCGTTTTCTATATCGCGGCAATCGGCTGGGTCGTGGAAGCCTACAATCATTCTCACCTCGTGGATGAGTTCAACGTTGCAGGGTTGATCGACCGTCCGATGCTGACCTTAATGCAAGGCCTGCTGCTCAAATTCAAGCCTCTGAATCTCGACGTTCTCCCGCTCTATATCGTTCTGATGGCAGCATTTCCGCTGGTATTGTGGCCGATGCTTCGGCGGCCAGACCTTGCAATCGCGAGTTCGCTCGTCCTCTATTTCGCCGCACGCCAATTCGGGTGGAATCTTCCCGCCTACCCATCGGGTGTTTGGTATTTCAACCCGTTCACATGGCAACTCCTCTTCGTGCTTGGGGCCTGGAGCGCGCTCGGTGGAGCGTCGCGGCTGCAGAGGTTCATTCGGTCGCCCGCGATCATATCGATCTGTTTTGCTTATCTGGGGTTTGCGCTGTTTATGACAGTTGCAGGTTATGTCGCGCCGCTTGGAAAACTAATCCCTGGGGGGCTGTTGGGCGCATTCAATCCTAACGACAAGACAAACCTCGCGCCATATCGGGTTCTGCATTTCGTTGCCTTGGCCGTGCTGGTCGTTCGGTTTTTCCCCTTCGGATGGCCCGGGTTGAAGTCGCATTGGCTTCGCCCGCTGATCATCTGCGGTCAGCGTTCGTTGGAAGTGTTCTGCGTCGGAGTGTTTCTCTCCTTCGTCGGTCATTTCCTTCTCGAACTGGTCTCCGACTCGCTTCTCGCGCAGATCATCGTGAGTGTGTCTGGGATCGCGCTCATGACGGCCGTCGCCTACTACCGATCGTGGTCCAAGGATCTGGACAAGCAACCCGCGGCGTCCAAATCCAGTTCGGAATCGGTTTCGACATCGGTCAGTTAGAAGTTTGTTTGGAGGAAGAAATGTTTGGAGTAGTCTCGATGACCAACGAAGTACGGACCTCGCGACATGAATAACTCAGGAAAATATCCGGGCTTTTTGACTCGCAGAAGCGTTTTGGGACTAACAGCCGCGCTACTGGCTTTCCCGGACGGCGCTACCTCTGCTGCGGAATCCGTTGTCTTGGTTCATAAGGATCCAGATTGCGGTTGCTGCTCGGGTTGGGTGCGCCATCTCAAGGAAGCTGGTTTCAGCGTGACGATCAGGGAAACGGCGGATCTTCATGCAGTCCGGAAACGCCTTCGCGTACCTGCCGACCTCGCGGCGTGTCATACGGCGGAGGCGGATGGATACGTCATTGAAGGTCATGTCCCCGCCGCGGCCGTGCGACGACTATTGAAGGAACGTCCGAACGCGGTCGGATTGGCGGTTCCCGGCATGCCTTTGGGATCACCGGGGATGGAGGGCAGCCGGGTCGATCCCTATAACGTCGTTCTCTTCGACGCCACCAGCCGGCGAACGTACATGCGGTTCATCGGCGGCGATATCGCTGGTTGAGACTGATCTTTTAACCATGTCGCAGGTAACTGTGATCTGATCGTTTTCTGCTTATGGCGGATTTGTGATGTGATCTGCCTTCCCAAGTCCATGATCCTATGGGATGTTGGGCTATGAATTTTTGTCGATTCATCAGCCGTTTGCTCGCGATCTTTGCGATTGCCGGGCTTGTTGCTTCGCCGCTGGTCACGCCCGCGGTCGCGAAGCCGCTGTCGGCTGCCGAGATGAGCGATATGTCGGCAATGTCCGCCGACATGCCTTGCTGTCCGGAGACACAAAAGAGCAACGGCTGCCAGGATTGTCCGCTTCGTGCGATGTGCGCGTTGGGCGTTGCACAGGCGCAACCTCCTCTGGCAACCGGAATCCCGGCGCGTCTGCCAGTACACCGGCCGCTCACGGCTTTCGACGATCGGATCGCCGATGGCCTCGACGGTTCTCCGCCGGATCACCCCCCTCGAAACCTGGTCTGACCGGCGTTTAAGCGCCGATTGCTGCC
>CAZQMD010000280.1:0-6516 GCA_964594185.1 uncultured Afipia sp.
TGCTGACCATCTCTGTCGCCTTGCCCCCGGCCTCGGCCGATCGCTGGCGCGCCTCGGCATCGCGGAACGCAGCTTCGCGCCGGCCTTCGGCCTGAAGAATCTGCGATTGCTTGGCACCTTCCGCGCGGAGAATTTCAGACTGGCGCTGACCCTCGGCCTGCAGAATGTCCGCGCGCTTGACGCGCTCCGCTTTCATCTGCCGGCCCATGGCCTCGACCAGATCGTGCGGCGGCACGATGTCCTTGATCTCGATGCGGTTGACTTTAACACCCCACGGCGAGACCGCGGCATCGACCACGCGCAGCAGCCGCTCGTTGATCTCGTCGCGATGCGACAGGACCTGATCAAGGTCCATCGACCCCATGACCGAACGGATGTTGGTCATGGTCAGGGTCACAACAGCCTGGTTGAGGTTTGCGACCTCGTAGCTCGCCTTCGCCGCATCGAACACCTGATAGAAGGTGACACCGTCCACGGTGACAGTGGCGTTGTCCTTGGTGATCACTTCCTGCTGTGGGATTTCGATCACCTGCTCCATCATGTTGACCTTGCGGCCGACGCGATCGAAATACGGAATAATGATGTTAAGGCCGGGTCCCAGCGTGCGCGTGTATTTGCCGAACCGCTCGATCGTCCAGTCGTAGCCCTGCGACACGGTCTTGACGCCTGCAAATAGCGTAAGGATCACAAGCAGCAAAAGCGCAATCGCGAAAATATCGAAACCGGACATTGAAAACTCCCTGCGGGTGAATTTGAAACGCGAGGCTCGGCGTCAGTCTAGCACGGGCGCACGACGGCCGCTCTTCTCTTGACTAATTCTTGGTCGGCGGAACGGGCAATAGGGTTCGAACCGGAGCCAGGCTCAGGCCGTCAAATCCAGCCTTGCAGCTCGCGCAGGACGATCTGGCGGATCATGTCCATGCCCTCGTCGCTGTCGTTGAGACATGGAACGGCGGAAAACTCCTCGCCGCCCGCGTGCTTGAAAATCTCCGCATTTTCCTGCGCGATTTCCTCAAGTGTTTCGAGACAATCCGCCGAGAACCCCGGCGTAACGACGGTGATCCGGCGAACGCCGTCCCTTGCAAGCTGCTCGACGGTCTTGTCGGTGTAAGGCTGCAGCCACTTCTGATAACCGAACCGCGACTGGAACGTCAGCATCAAGCCGTTCTCATCGAGACCCATGCGAGCGCGAAGCGCATCGATCGTAGCGATGCACTGCGCCTGATAGGGATCGCCCTTGTCGATGTAGCTTTGCGGCATACCATGAAACGACGCGATGATCCGCTCCGGCTTGAACGGAAGGGTCGCAAGATGCCGCTCGATCGAAACCGCGAGCGCGTCGATATAACTCGCTTCATCATAATAAGGCGGCGTGAAGCGCACGGTCGGCTGCGCGCGCATCTCCTTCAGCGCACTGGCCACCTTGTCCACCACCGTCGCCGATGTCGACGCCGAGTATTGAGGATAAAGCGGCACCACCAGAATTCGGTCACAGCCCTGCGCCATCAGCGCCTCGATCCGCGACTTGATCGACGGATTGCCGTAGCGCATACCCCAGTCGACGACGACGTGCTTCCGGTCCGCGATGGACGCTGCGAGCTTTTCGGCCTGCCCGCGCGTGATCGTCTTCAGCGGCGACTCGTTCTTCTCAAGGTTCCAGATCTTCAGATAATCCTTGGCCTTCTTGGCCGGACGGATCTGCAGCACGATGCCGTTCAGGATGATCTGCCAGATCAATCCATTGTTCTCGATCACCCGCGGATCGGACAGGAACTCGCGCAGGTAAACGCGCACGCCCTTGGCGTCGGCGGTGTCGGGCGTGCCGAGATTGACCAGCAAGACACCGACGCGCGAAGGTGCCGGTTGCGCGGCGGGCCGATGTGCATCGAGGGGAATGACGGCTGTCATGACGGGTCTGGCATCGCGCGTTGCAGAAATGTTGTCAAGGCGACCGCCATCAGAAGCAGGTGACACGTTCCGCGGCAATGTATCCCAGCAGCAGGCCGGTGCCGAACAGCAGCACCAGAGCCGCCGCGCCGAACTCGATCCCACGCAGCAGGATCGCGCCGCCGCCGTCGCGGCCGGCAGCCACACGGCTCGCAAGCCCCTTGGCCGACACCGCGAGGATCGCGATTGCGGACACCGTGATTGCGGTCCCTAGTCCCATCAGCAGGGTCGCGGCGACACCGGCCCAGAACAGGCCCTGCGCCAGCGCAAAGACCAATACCAGAATGGCGCCCGAACACGGCCGAATGCCGACGGTCAGAATGGCACTCAGTCCACGCGACCAGCCGCCGGGGCCGGCCAGCGCGCTCGGCTCCGGGCCATGAGAATGCCCGCAATGCTCGTCGTGAACGTGACCGGCGCGATCGTGAGCATGATGATCATGTTCATGATGCGCGTGATCGTGGTGGGCAACCCGCGCATGCGAATGATCGTGGCCATGCCCGTGATCGTGAGAATGATCGTGATGATTGTGGTCGTGCGCATGATTGTGCACATCGCTGTGCGCGTGCGCCATGGCCGGAATCAGTTGCGGCGCCGCGCGGTACGCTCCCAGCGCGCGAATGAAGCCGCGCCCCTTACTCCAGACCAGCCGCGCGCCGAACGCCGCGATCAGGCCGTAGCTCGCGATTTCGATCACGCGCTCGGCGCTACACATGGTCTTTGCTGTGGCGTTCAGCAGCAGCGCGCCGACACCGACAATCGCAATCGCCACCAGCGCTTGCATCAGGGCCGAGGCAAACGAAAGCACGATGCCGCGCCGGGCGGTTTCCTCATTGGCAACGAGATAGGATGAGATCACCGCCTTGCCGTGACCGGGACCGGCTGCATGAAACACGCCATAGGCAAACGAAATACCGAGCAGCGCCCATACCGCGCTGCCGTCGGTCTTGGCAGCGCGAATGGTCGCCGACATCTGACGATAGAACTCAGATTGCTTGGCCAGCAGCCAGCCGACGATGCCGCCAGTCTGCGGATCGGCCACCGCGCCCTTCGGCGCGCCGAACGGATTTTGCGCCCATGCGGCATGCAGCAACGCATCGGCAAGACCTGCAACGGCCAGCGTCACAACGCCGGCAATCGCAATCCGTTTCAACACCGGACGAGACATTTCCATCAAGGGCAATCCACCGTGATCTTGTTGGCGAACATCGCGCCATAATTCGAATTATCGCCGTTCAGGAAGGTCTGCTCGTTCATGGTCTGCGCCTGCGCGCTGCCATCGTTCGGGCGCTGGAACGCCAGCTTGCAGTTCGCCGGTGCGCCGACCAGCGTCACCGGGTCTTTCTCGTTCATCTGGAAGTCGATGAAGTAGGACGGATCGAACACCTCGAGCGCCAGCGCCTGGGCCTTGAACGGTGTCTTGAACGGCAGCGTGAAATGCAGCGTCAGCACGGAGTCCTTGTAGTCGAGATAGTAATCGACCGGCTCACTGAACCGCTCTTTTTTCTGGCTTCCTGCCGCGCCTGCTTTGGCAAAGGTGAAGAATGCATATTCCTTCAGCGATTCCACATTGGTTTGCGCCAGCGGCTTCAGTTCGTCGCGGGTGTAGACGCCCTTGGTCTTGCTCTCGATCCCCTGCAGCGCGTAGGTCGAGAACATGTCGTCAAAGGTCCACGCGTGACGCACACCGGTGATGGTGCCGTCCGGTGCGTAGATCAGCTCGCTTTTGGCGGTGATCCACACATGGGGATGGGCCTGCGCGGCGGCGCTTCCGAGCAGAGCCGCGGCGATCAAACTCAGGCACTGGATCAGGCGACGCATCGTCATATGCAATCTGCCTCAGGCTGCTTCAGGCTCGTTAAGCAGGCCGCGACGGCGCAACAACGCGTCGGGCTCGGGCTTGCGTCCACGGAAAGCAATGTAGGCGTCTTCCGGATCGCGCGATCCGCCCGACGAATAAATGTCGTCGTGCAGCCGCTTGGCCACCGCCGGATCGAAGATGTTGTGTGCTTCTTCGAACGCACCGAAGGCATCCGCGTCCATCACTTCGGACCACATGTAGCTGTAATATCCCGACGCATAATGATCGCCCGAGAAAATGTGCCCGAACTGGGTCGGCCGGTGACGCAGCGCGATCTCGGCCGGCATGCCGATCTTCTCCAGTTCCTGCTTTTCGAAGGCGCGAACGTCCGTGATCGAGGCCGCCGGCTGGATGTGGAATTCGAGATCCATCAGCGCGGATGACACGAACTCCACCGTCGCAAAGCCCTGATTGAACTTGCGCGCGGCGATGAAACGCTTGAGCAGATCTTCCGGCAGCGGCTCGCCGGTCTGATAGTGCCGCGCGAATTTCTGCAGCACCTGCGGCTGCTCCTGCCAGTGCTCGTAAAGCTGCGACGGCAGTTCGACAAAATCGGTGAACACGCTGGTGCCGGACAGCGAGGGATACATCACGTTCGACAGCATGCCATGCAGGCCATGACCGAACTCATGAAACAGCGTGCGGGCATCGTCCGGCGACAGCAGCGATGGCTGACCATCGGTGCCCTTGGAGAAGTTGCACACATTGATGATCAGCGGCGCAACATTGCCGTCGAGCTTCTGCTGGTCGCGCAGCGAGGTCATCCAGGCGCCGGAGCGCTTGGAAGAGCGTGCGAAGTAATCGCCGTAAAAGAGCGCCTTGTGATTGCCTTTGGCGTCCTTGACCTCCCAGACCCGCACGTCCGGGTGCCAGACCGGGATGTCCTTGCGCTCGGTGAAGGTCAGACCGAACAGCCGGGTCGCGACGTCGAAGGCGGCGTCGATCATGTGGTCGAGACCCAGATAGGGCTTGATCGCGGCATCGTCGAAATTGGCGCGGCGCTGGCGGAGCTTTTCGGCGTAGTAGCGCCAGTCCCAGGCGGCGAGCTTGAAGTTGCCGCCCTCTTCCGCGATCAGCGCCTGCAGGGCGTCGCGATCGGCCATGGCGCGGGCGCGGGCCGGCTTCCAGACCCGCTCCAAAAGGCCGCGCACGGCCTCTGGCGTCTTCGCCATGGAATCTTCCAGCCGGTAGGCGGCAAAGCTCGGATAGCCGAGAATCTTCGCCCGCTCCTCGCGGAGCTTCAGAATTTCGAGAATGGCCGCGTTGTTGTCGTTGGCGTTGCCGTTGTCGCCACGGGCGGTGAAGGCCTTGAACACCTTCTCGCGCAGGTCGCGGCGGGCGGAATCCTTCAGGAACGGCTCGACGAAGGAGCGCGACAGCGTCACCACCATCTTGCCCGGCATACCGCGCTCTTCCGCCGCCGCCTTGGCAGCTGCGACGAAGCTCGCGGGCAGGCCTGCCAGATCGTCCGCGCCAAGCTCCAGTGTCCACTCCTGCTCGTCGCCGAGCAGATGGTGGCTGAAGTCGGTGGACAAATGGGCCAGCCGTTCATTGATCTCGGCGGTTCGCGTCTTGGCAGCCTCGGAAAGGCCGGCGCCGGCCCCATGGAAGCCGGTCCAGGTCCCCTCCCGCCACCGCGCCTGCTCGCCCGTCAGATTGAGCGAGGCGGCCTTGTCCCGCAGCTTGGAGACGCGGCCAAACAGCGCGGCGTCCATGCTGATCGGATTCCAGTGCCGCGCCTGCTTCAGCGCCACTTCGGATTCGATCTTAAGAAGCTCCGGATTGGAGTGTGCTCCCACGAGGTCATAGAACACCGCCGCCACCTTGGAGAGCAGTTTCCCCGCTCGCTCCAGCGCCGTGACGGTATTCTCGAACGTCGGCTCGGCCGGGTTGGCCTTGATCGCCTCGATCTCCGCCGTGTGGTCCGCAAAAGCCTTGTCGAAGGCCGCCGGAAAGTGCTCGGGACGGATATCGGCGAAGGGGGGCGTCTCAAACGGCGTCTGCCAGGCCGCCAGCAACGGGTTGGTTTGGGAGGCGACGGTCGATTGAGGCGCGTCTGACATGGGGGTCCTTTTGGGAGGCCTTATTTGCAGCGATTTTCAGGTGCTTCTCTATACCATCGGGTGGGGCTTTTTTGCGCCCTTAACGCTTGATTGGAGCCGCGATTTCGCAGAGATTGCGGCCCGAAACGGGATCACAAAATCATGAACGCCAAGAAGCTCGAAGCCAACGCCCGCGAAATCGCGTGGCCCAGCGTCATCACCGTCCTCAGCGCCGCGATCCTGATCGGCGCCGAGGTGTTCGGCGCGGCCTTCGCTGGCGGCTGGGCGCTGGCGATCCTGTTCGGGCTCAGCGACACCGCCGCTCACATCGTTCAGGTCGTGCTCTTCCTGATCGGCGTCGCGATCATGATCGCCTTCGTGCGCGGCGCGCAGCGCGTCGAGCCGTTCACCCGCAAGGCCTGACGCCACACCCGCTGGATTCAAGAATCCGGCTGCGCCGCAGGCGCTTTTCACACGCCAAAAAATTAACGCGCATTCATCTTTCTCGCAGTTCGTTAACGCACGCGCGACATTTCGATCACGCCGTGGGGAAAGTTGCCCCGTGGTGTAAAAAATACTTGCGAACCAGACTCAAAACTCATATTTCCAGCCTTGCCCAATTTCGCACGTGCCTGTGGTCGTGTGTCAGTCGGTAGGTATCCGGAC
>CAZQMD010000281.1:0-6475 GCA_964594185.1 uncultured Afipia sp.
CCTCGACCGGCAAGGTCGGCAACGCCTTCAAGCTGATGAAGGTGGCCGGCGCCTACTGGCGCGGCGACAGCAACAATCCGATGCTGACGCGCATCTACGGCACGGCGTTCGCCAAGCAGGAAGATCTCGACGCTTACCTCAAGCAGCTTGAGGAAGCGGAAAAGCGCGACCACCGCCGCCTCGGCCGCGAGATGGACCTGTTCCATTTCCAGGAAGAAGGCCCCGGCGTCGTGTTCTGGCACGCCAAGGGCTGGACCCTGTTCCAGGCGATCATTGCCTATATGCGCCGCCGCCTTGCGGGCGACTATCAGGAAGTGAATGCGCCGCAGATGCTCGACAAGTCTCTGTGGGAGACTTCGGGTCACTGGGAGTGGTATCGCGAAAACATGTTCGCGGCGCAGTCGGCCGGCGACGAGGCGGAAGACAAGCGCTGGTTCGCCATCAAGCCGATGAACTGCCCCGGCCACGTTCAGATCTTCAAGCATGGCCTGAAGAGCTACCGCGAACTGCCGATCCGCATCGCCGAGTTCGGTGTCGTGCATCGCTACGAGCCATCGGGCGCGATGCATGGCCTGATGCGCGTGCGCGGCTTCACGCAGGACGACGCGCATGTGTTCTGCACCGAAGATCAACTCGCCGAGGAATGCCTCAAGATCAACGACCTGATCCTGTCGACTTACGAGGACTTCGGCTTTGTCGGCGAACTCACGGTCAAGCTCTCGACCCGCCCCGAAAAGCGCGTCGGCACCGATGCGGCGTGGGATCACGCCGAAAGCGTCATGTCGAAGGTGCTCGAGCAGATCGCGGCGCAGGGTCATAACCGTATCAAGACCTCGATCAATCCGGGCGAAGGCGCGTTCTACGGTCCGAAGTTCGAGTATGTCCTGCGCGACGCCATCGGCCGCGAATGGCAGTGCGGCACCACGCAGGTCGACTTCAACCTGCCGGGCCGGTTCGGTGCGTTCTATATCGACGATCACTCCAACAAAGTGACGCCGGTGATGGTCCATCGCGCCATCTGCGGATCGCTGGAGCGCTTCACCGGCATCCTGATCGAGCACTTCGCCGGTCACTTCCCGCTCTGGCTGGCGCCGGTGCAGGCGGTCGTCACCACCATCACCTCCGACGGCGACGACTATGCGCGCGAAGTTCTCGCCGCATGCCGCAAGGCCGGACTGCGCACCGAGATCGATCTTCGCAACGAGAAGATCAACTACAAGGTGCGCGAGCACTCGCTGGCGAAGGTTCCTGCCCTGCTCGTGGTCGGCAAGAAGGAAGCCGAAACCCGTCAGGTTTCGATCCGCCGACTTGGCAAGGAAGGCCAGACCGTGCTGCCGCTCGACGAAGCGTTGAAAGCTCTCGCCGATGAAGCAACGCCGCCGGACCTGAAGCGGGCACAGGGCTAAGGCGGTTAAGGCCATTCTAAAGTAATTCGTCATGCCCGGCCTTGTGCCGGGCATCCACGTCTTACTAAGTGTCGGTCACAAACCAGACGTGGATGGCCGGAATAAATCCGGCCATGACGAAAGAAAAGCTATGCTCTATGCCATCGACCTTCTGACCACGCGCAGATCCATCAAGCCTGTCGAGATGACCGGTCCCGGCCCCTCACCGGCCGAGCTTGAAACCATTCTCACCATCGGCGCGCGCGTGCCGGATCACGGCAAGATCATACCGTGGCGCTTCATCGTGTTCGAAGGCGATGCGCGCGCGAAGGCCGGAGAGATTTTCGCAAAAGTCTTCCGGCTCAAGAACATCACCGCGACGCCGGATCAGGTGGAGACGGAGAAGAAGCGGTTTACACATGCACCGCTTGTCATCGCCGTCGTCAGCAAGACGGCAAAGCATCCGAAGGTGCCGCCCTGGGAGCAGGAACTGTCGGCGGGCGCCAGCGCCATGAACATCGTCCATGCGGCGCACGCCCTTGGCTATGTCGCGAACTGGCTGACCGGCTGGATGGCGTTCGACCGCGATGTGCTGACTGCGCTCGGTCTTTCGGAAGATGAGAAAATCGCGGGCTTCATCCACATCGGAAAGACCGAACGGCCGGCGGACGATCGCCCCCGTCCTGTGCTCAGCGAGATCGTGACCCGGTTCTAGGGCATGATCCCGAGAAGTGGAAACCGGTTTTCGGAAAAGATCATGCCCAAACAAAAATGGGCGACGAGTGTGATTCCGCGAAGCTGGATCGCACTCTAGGATCGGCCGCGAAGCGCCGGGCTTCAGACGATGGGCACGCCGCCGGGGTGTTTGGCTTTTTCTTCCGGCTCGACGTGAATCGAGATGATGGCGTTGTCGATGCCCTCATGCAGGGCGGCCTCGATCTGATCGCACAGCGCATGCGACTCCGAGACGGTCATCGTGCCCGGAACGACCAGATGAAAATCGATAAAAGTCGCACGACCGGCGTGGCGCGTCCTTAAATCGTGCGCCTCGAGCGCGCCTCCGGCATGGCCTGAAATAATCTCCCGAACGCGCGCCAGAGTTGCCGCGGGTAAGGCTTCGTCCATCAAGCCTCCGATGGATTCACGCATCAGGTTCCAGCCGGCCCAGAGAATGTTGACCGCGACAAGCGCTGCCACGATGGCATCGAGCTGCAGCCAGCCGGTGACCGCGACCAGGCCGACGCCGATCAGCACACCGAGGGAGGTCACGACATCGGTCCACAGATGGCGGCCGTCGGCGAGAAGCGCTGGAGATTTCCAGCGCCGGCCATAGCGAAACAAAACAGAGCACCACACCGCATTGATGAGGCTTGCAGCGCCGTTGATCAGCAGGCCGAGAAACGGCGTGTCGAGCGGCTTTGGAGCAATAAAGCCGAAATACGCCTCACGCAGGATGACAAGCGCAGCACCGACGATCAGCACCCCTTCGAGGACAGCTGAAAGATACTCCGCCTTGTAATGCCCGTAAGGATGGTCGGCATCCGGTGGCGCGGCGCTGACGCGAACCGCAAAAAACGCCGCAATGGCAGTGGCGACATTGATGATGCTCTCAAGCGCATCCGAGTAGAGACCGAGACTGCCGGTCACATGATACGCGAGATACTTCAGACCAAGGACAACGATCCCGACGGCGATGCTGCCGAGCGCAAGCTTGAGAACCCTGTCCATGACATTATCCGCTGACGACGAACTGCGCGCCCGGCACAGTTACATCGCCCGCAGATAAAGGATGGGGGTAGCGTTCGCAATCGCGATCTTCGCAATTGAGAACAACTTGCATCTTGGCGAGCCGTGCTGTGGAAATCCCTACGCCGCCTTTGACGCGCGGTCGCCGAACTTGCCCAGCAACGCGCCGATTTCCGACGCGGGACGCGCCGCGCTGAACAGGAACCCCTGCACTTCGGTGCATCCCTCCGCGCGCAGCCAGTCGAGCTGATCGACGGTCTCGACGCCCTCTGCGGTGGTCGAAATATTGAGGCTGCGGCCGAGGCCCGAAATGGCGCGCACGATGGCGACGCTGTCAGGCCGGTCCGCGATATCCCGCACAAAAGAGCGATCGATCTTGATCTTGTCGAACGGGAAGCTGCGCAAATAGCTCAGGCTCGAATAACCGGTGCCGAAATCATCCATCGAAATGCGGACGCCGAATTCGCGCAACTGGTGCAGGATCGCGAGGTTGGCCTCGCTGTCCGCCAGGAAGATCGACTCCGTGATTTCGAGTTCGAGCCGCAGCGGCGACAGACCCGATTGCGCCAGCGCCGTAAACACAGCCTGCGTCAGGTTGCGGCTGCGGAACTGCGCGGCAGACAGATTGACGGCGACCCGGACATCCGATGGCCACGCGGTTGCCTGCAGACAGGCTTCGCGAAGCACCCATTCGCCGAGCGGAACGATCAGGCCGATGTCCTCTGCGAGCGGAATGAAGTCGGCGGGCGAGATCATGCCCTTCTCCGGATGCTTCCAGCGCAGCAACGCCTCGAAGGAGACGATGCGGTCCTGCGCCAGATCGACCAGCGGCTGATAGTGCAATTCGAACTCGCCGTTGGCCAGCGCGTGGCGCAGATCCATTTCCATGTCGCGGCGGTGCTCCGCCAGCCGGTCCATTTCCTTCTCGAAGAAATGATGCACACCGCCACCTTCCGACTTGGCGCGATACAGCGCCATATCGGCGTTGCGAAGCAGTTCTTCCGCAGACTCGCCGTCGCCGGGCGAGATCGCGATTCCGATGCTGGCGCCGATGACGACCTCGAGATCGTCGATCCAGTATGGCGCGCTCAGTCTTTCGATGATCTGGGCGGCCTGCACGCTGACATCGTGGGGCGATACGCCGGTGCCCAGAATCATCGCGAATTCATCGCCGCCGAGCCGCGCCACCAGGTTTCCGGCGCGTACGTTCGACGCAAGCCGCTGGGCGACCTGCATCAGCAATTTGTCGCCGGTCGGATGGCCGAACGAGTCATTGACGTTCTTGAACAGGTCGAGATCGATGCACAGCACCGCAACGCTTTTGCCCGCCGGATCATTGCGTTCGAGATCCTGCCGCAGCCGTTCCTGAAACATGACGCGGTTGGGAAGATTGGTCAGCCCGTCGTGATGCGCCATGTAGGCGATGCGGGCCTCGGCCCTGCGCCTCTCGGTGATGTCGACCGCGGAGACGAGGAAACTGTCGTGGCCTTCAAAGGACACGCGCCGCCCGAACGTCAGAACCTCGATCTCGCTGCCGTCGGCCTTGAGATGCCGCCAGTTGCGGCCGGAGTTGTAAACATCGCCGACACCGACCAGCGCGCGGGAATGTTCTTCCCATTCATCGCGCGGCCAGAGATCCTGCAGCTCCATGGACAGGAACGTCGCGCGATCGTAGCCGTAGTGGCTGAGCGCGGCATCGTTCACATTGCGGAATTTCCGCGTCTCGACATCGAACACCCACATCGGCATCGGGTTGCTGTCGAACAGCAGCCGGAACGACTGCTCGCGGCGCTTCATGTCCGTGACGTCGGTGAGCGACAGTGCGAGCATATCGCCGACAGGGGCCGCGCTGATCTTCAGCGTGCTCGTGTCATCGCTCACTTCAAACTGTTCGCTGGCCGCCATGTTCACGACTGCGCACAGCTTGCTGAACGTCTCCGGTGAGCAAAGCGCATGCGATCCGGCGCTCAGCAGGTGCCAGCGCAGCTCGTCCGGCGGCAGGCGTAGCAGACGCGCTGCTCCCTGATTGAGATGGACGATCTGGAAATCGGCAGGCTTGCCATATGCGTCGCGAATTGTCGCCAGCGACAACACGCCGTCGCCGGCGGCGGAAAAGACCGCATCGAGCAGATTGTATTGAAGGCCGCGCCGGTTGACATATACGCTGGTCATGGTGCCGCCCCAGCGCGAAGCGACCGGAAGCGCGAACACATCATAGATCTGAACCAGACCGTCACGCACGCAATGCGCCGTGGCGAGATATGGCTTGCCGGTCTGACGCGCGTTGGCAACTGCTTCGCGCAGGATCAGCGCGCAGTCCGGCGGGAAACCGTCGAATGGAGTCTCCCGGATTTCCGTCTCAAGCCACTGCTCGACGTAACGCCCGGCATGCGAGACCTTTATCCTGTCGCCCGCGTCCTTGATGAGCATGATGTGATCGGCCAGACGGCCAAGGCTGCCCAGCAGGACATCCTCGAAGAAAGGCAGGTCCCTTCCCGGCTTGAGAGCCGCCTGCCATTTGCGGCGCAGGATCGACACGTCACTGAACAAATCCGGATTTGAAGTTTTCTTCGACTTTGCGACGGCAACCACAACACACCCCAGCACATCGACACGGCGTTCTGTCGTGTCAGCGGGCGGTATCCAAGGCAGCGGCGCTTAAGGCTGCGTAAATGCCGCGCACCGGCAGACGCGATACGCGGTTTGTGACAGTTCTAAGTGGTCTGATGGTTAGTGCGTCTTAGAAACTATGACGGATTTGCTACAAGGGCATCAGCGCGCGACGACTTCGACTTCGCCATCGACACCGTTGCTGACGTTGAACGGACGCTCGAACACCTTGCCTTCGTTCTTCGCGATCACGCGATACTCGCCTTCCGAGAGGATCACCTTCGGAAACGCGCCGTTATATTCCTTGATGACGTCGCCTGCGGGCGTAATCACCGACCACGCGGTGTTGGCGAGCGCCTCGCCGCCCTTGTCGCTGACGAGCTTGAGCGTGATCACCGCCGCACGATGCGTCACGGTCACATCGGTCAGCTTTCCTGCCTGCACACGAATATCCGATCGCACCACCGAGTTGGCGTCGCCATAGTTCGAGATGATGTAGTAGGTGCCTTCCGGCACCAGCATCACGTCGCCTGCCGCAACACTTTGCGCCAGCGGCGCACGCTCTCCGACCTCGAACTGGCTACCCTTGTAGATCGAGAATGTGATCTGGCCCTGCGGGATCTTGGTCGTGCCGACGCGCCCTTCGATGCGCAGGCCACCGGCGGGAAGGTCGAACTGTTCGCGCACCGTGTCGTTGCGCAGCGTGACCGGACGAACCGCGCTGACAAGACCGA
>CAZQMD010000282.1:0-6467 GCA_964594185.1 uncultured Afipia sp.
GCTATGTCGTGTTCGGCGATGTACCGTCGGTGGCGATGCTTGTCGGCGCCGCCATCATCATTCTCGCCGGGCTGTACATTTTCCTGCGCGAACGGGATCTGATACGCGAAGAGCCGGTGGTGGTGCCGCCGCCGGGCTAAACCAAAGCTGTGTCCAGAGCCTTGGCCTCAAGCATGGCCGCGCAAAACAGGCTGCGTTTCTGGTGGTTGTGCGCGAGTCATTTGCTTTCTAAGCAAGACTGATTGTGTTGCGCGCCCGTCGCGCGGTCATTGCGTTTCATGCATCCGGTTTACGCCCGCCATTGCCGATGAACTCACCGCTTAAATTGTTGCGCCGCACGACGCCACTTTCGTCAGCCCTTTCGGGCATCCTGTTCATGCTGGCGGCGATGACGATCTTTTCGCTGGTGAATGTCTTCAGCAAGATGATGGTGGCGGCTTATCCGCCGGCGCAGCTCTTTTTCATTCGCGGGTTCGGCGCCATTGCGACACTGCTGCCATTTTTGGCGCGAGACAATTTCGTAGCCGTCCGCAACGTGCCAAAGCCGGGACTGCAGGTGCTGCGCATGATGCTGTCGGTCTCCGACGGCATGCTGTTTTTTACAGCGATCAAATACATCCCGCTGGCCGATGCCACGACCTGTTATCTTGCGGCGCCGATTTTCGTCACCGCATTCTCAGCAATCTTCCTGCGTGAGCATGTCGGCTGGCGGCGCTGGACGGCCGTCGCAGCAGGCTTTGTCGGTGTTCTGATTGCGCTGCGTCCAACCGGAGCGGCGATCTCATGGCCGGCCCTGATCGCGCTGGCCGGATGCCTGTGTCAGTCGATGTTCATGATCGTGACGCGCTATGTCCGCGGGACGTCGAACATCTTTCTCGCCATGACCCAGGTGGTCGGCTCGTTCGTGTTCGGCGGCATCGTCTCCGCCTTCCTCTTCGTGCCGCCGACATGGATTCTCGTGGTCGCGCTGCTGATTAGCGGCGTGGTCAATGTCGCCGCCGTGCTTTGCCTCAACCGCTCGCTGATACTGGCGCCGGCCAGTGTGGTGGCGCCGTTTCAGTACACCATGATTGTCTGGGCGATTGTGCTTGGCTTTCTGGTGTTCGGCGACGTGCCGTCACCGAACACCATGCTGGGCGCAGGCATCGTGGCCTGCGCAGGCATCTACATCTTCATCCGCGAGCAAAAGGTCACGCATCGCGAGCCGGAGCCGAATCCGCCGACTGTTGTCTAGCGCAAGCGTTACCGCCGGGCGGCGTTGTGCCAGCTCTTGATCGATGACCACACGCCGCGGTCCAGCTTGAAGCGATCGACCGGTGTCGACGATCCAAGCGCCAGAAAGCGGTGCAGTTCAACGCCGGTCCACTGGAAGCCGCACTTCTCCAGCACATGCCGCGAGGCCGGATTCAGTACCCGCGCTCCGGCCAGCAACTGGTCGATAGCAAATTCTTCGAAGGCATAGTCGATCACGGCGCGTGCGGCTTCGGTCGCATAGCCCTTGCCCCAGTGCTCGACGCCGAAGCAGTAGCCGAGTTCCGGCGCGCTTTCGTCTTCCCAGCTCACGCCGACCAGGCCGATCACGTCGCGCTCGCGCTCGACCAGGAAAACCGTGTCGATGGTGGCGGCAACGGTGGTCACGAAGCTGATAGCGTCGTCCTGCGTATAAGGGTGCGGCACGCGGCGCAGATTAATGGCCACACGCTTGTCGCCCACGACACGCGCAATGGCTTTTACGTCCGCGAGTGTCGGCTGACGAAGGACCAGCCGATCGGTCTCGAGGACGACGGCTCTTGATTCCAGTAAGATGGAGGTTGGCTTTTCCAGCAGCATGGTCAGGCTCCTTGATGTGCTCGTCCCCAACGAGCGCAAACGAAAAGGGGAGGCCGGTTTACCCGTCTCCCCTTTCGAGCCTTCCAGTGCTCTGCCGGTTCAACGAGACCCGGCAGACGCGATGTGTCTACCGTTTATTCAGCCGCTTCCGCCGTCGGAATAACCGAGACGAAGGTACGGCCGTTGGCTTTGGCGCGGAATTCAACCTTGCCTTCGATCTTGGCGAAAAGGGTATGGTCCGTGCCCATGCCGACGTTAAGGCCGGGATGCCAGGTCGTGCCGCGCTGACGCGCAATGATGTTGCCCGGAATCACGTGCTCGCCGCCGAACGCCTTGACACCAAGGCGCTTGCCAGCCGAGTCGCGCCCGTTGCGCGAAGAACCGCCTGCTTTTTTGTGAGCCATCGCTCCGTCTCCAAACTTGCGTCTAGTGTATAGACCGATTCCTTGACGGAATCATTTCACTTTTCGTCGCTCTTTGCTTTCGGCGCCGCCTTCTTGGCAGGGGCCTTTGCAGCAGCTTTGGGAGCTGCCTTCTTGACCGGAGCCTTCTTGGCAGCCTTGGCAGGAGCCTCACCCTCAGCGGATGGAGCTTCGACCTTCTTTTCCTTCTTCGGGCGCGGGCCAACGCTCGGGGCCTTGCCGTCGGTCAGAATCTCGGTGACGCGGATCACCGTGATTTCGTCGCGATAGCCGCGCTTGCGCTTCGAATTCTTGCGGCGGCGCTTCTTGAAGGAAATCACCTTCCGGCCGCGCTTGTGGTCGAGCACTTCGCCCGCCACGGACGCGCCGCTGACGAACGGAGCTCCGAGGACCGGCGTGTCGCCGCCCACCACCATCACTTCACCAAGCTGCACGATCGTACCGACATCGCCGGCGATCTTGCCAATCTCAAGCACATCATCCGGAACGACGCGGAATTGCCGGCCGCCGGTTTTGATGACTGCGAACATCGTTCTATTCCTTCGTGTTCGATCCCAGCACTCGGATTGATCCGGGCCGGCTTCTTATTCAGTCGTTATGGGTTCACTTGTCAGCGCCGCCCTGACTCATTGGCCACGGCCACACAAAAACAAACGGCGCGAGAAATTCCCGCGCCGGGTTGCGGGAGTTATAGCTGGGGCGAGCGTCGAGTCAAGAAAAAGCGGCCCGAAAATGGGCCGTTTCTAAGCTGTTTGGCCCGATTTTCTAGCGCTTTCAGGGCCTCTGAGCAGCCGCGGCACTCTGCGCTCGAAACAATCCGGTTCCCCGGCCGTTATCACCCGGAACAGGTAAAGGGGCATTTGGATGGCTGAGGACACGCTGACAACCGCCGGGATCGGCAACCATGGGGCGGCTCGCCTGCCATCGGTGGATATCGACAGTTACAATATCGAGCTCAAGGACGAGGACGGCTTCCTGGGAGACCGCGCCAGCAAGGGGGCATTTCAAAATATTCTCGATAAGTGGCGGAAACCATTGAAGAAAAATGGTGATGACCCGCTGGGGGCCAAATCCTCGGAGGACATCAGCAAGAAGACCCTGGACGGTATTCTTGTCGGTGACGACGTCGAAGCGTCAGCACTGATCCATAGCGCCATCGAGGAATTCGCCCAGGAATTAGCCTATGTCACCGGGCGTTTTCTCAAGACCAAGGCCTGGGACAAGACCGAGGCGATCATTGTCGGCGGCGGCTTCCGGCAAAGCCGGATCGGCGAATTGGCGATTGCCCGTGCCGACATCATCCTCAAGGCCGATGGCGCAAAAATCAGCCTGATTCCGATCCGGTTCCATCCCGATGAAGCAGCGCTGATCGGCTGTGCCCATCTCGCGCCATCGTGGATTTTCGAGGGGCATGACAGCCTGCTCGCGGTTGATATCGGCGGCACCAACATCCGCTGCGGTGTGGTCGAAACCCGTCAGAAGAAAACGCCGGATCTGTCTAAGGCCTCGGTTTGGAAGTCCGAACTCTGGCGTCATGCCGATGACGAGCCGACGCGGGAAGGCGCGGTGAAAAAACTCGCGGGCATGCTGAAGGGACTGCTCAAGGAGGCGGAAGCGGAGGGGCTGAAGCTTGCGCCATTCATTGGCGTGTCATGCCCCGGCGCGATCGATGCGGATGGCTCAATTGAAAAAGGGGCACAAAACCTGCCCGGAAACTGGGAAAGCAGTAAGTTCAACCTGCCTGCCAGCCTGATCGAACTGATCCCGAGCATCGGCGATCACGACACTGCGGTGCTCATGCACAATGACGGCGTGGTGCAGGGGTTGAGCGAAATTCCCTTCATGCAGGACTATAAGCGCTGGGGAATTCTCACCATTGGCACGGGGCTCGGCAATGCGCGCTTCACCAATCGCAAGAAGGCCGAGGCGAAGGACAAGAAGTCGTCGTGAATCCCGCGTCGATACGGGCGCTATTTAAATAGCGCACGCTTCCCGGAAGATTCAAAAGGTCGCTAATTGGATTTTTTGCGCCGCTGAAGGATGATGCTTCGCAGGGCCAGCATGGTTTCGGCGTCGCGTTCTTCGGTGCTCGTTCGTCCGTAATTTCCAAGATGGAGTCTGCGGTAAACGGTGACGTGATCGAGCATTCGGATTTTAAGCCCTATGCGCTTTGCACGTCCGAGCCATTCGACGAATGAGACGCCGCCGCGATACGCGGAATCGAACGGGCCGACCCTGTCGAATTCGGATCTGCGGATCAGCATGCAGGTGCGGATCTCTCCGGGCGCGATCTCCACGGCCGGTTGTATCGCAGCTCTGCTCTCCGCCGGGACGTCCGGACTGATAAACTGCTTCATTAGTCCAAACACGGCCCCTAATTCCGGTTCGGCATCAAGAGCAGCCAGCTGCTGCTCCAGCTTCTGTTCCGCCCAAAGATCATCGGCATCCTGAAACGCGAGAAATTTACCTTGCGCGCCACCGATCGCACGATTCAAAGCCGCAGTCTGGCCTCTGTTCTCCTGTGTGAGAAGTGCGATCCGTCCAGAGAACGTCTCGAGAATTTTCCGCGTACCGTCGGTCGAACCATCGTCGACTACAATGATTTGAGATGCAGGTGAGCTTTGCCGCAAAACGCTTTCGATCGCTTCGGCGATATACTGTTCGGCGTTATAGGCCGCTATCACGACGGAAACATGGATCACTTTGGGCCACGCAGCTGGCGGCTGCGCCGCAACTTCCGGATGATGGACTCTGTATTGCCTTCGCGGATCTTCAGTGCATCGTTCGATGCATTCCCGGCATGGCGGCGATAGATCAGACTGACGATATCGGCCCGAAAGGCGCGCATGCCGATTTCCGTAAGCCGGATGGAAAAATCGGTGTCTTCTCCAAAATGCATCTCTTCATCGAAACGGCCGACACGATCAATCAATTCGCGACGATAAAGACCTGTTGCGACAAGCGCAGCCATATACTTTCCGTCCAGCGTGTCGGAATGCGGCGCGAGAGGCGCGTCCGCTTCAAGGATCACGTGAATGCGCCCATAGACGGCATCGTAATCCTGCTGACCTTCCAGCAATTCGAGGAGAGCTGTGTGACGGCCCTCGGGCCAGAGATCGTCGTGATCGAGGAAGCAGATAAACTCCCCCGAGGCGTGGTTGATCCCGATATTGCGCGCCGATGAAACGCCCTTTGCAAGGCCGGGCAAGACTCTGATACGCGGGTCCTTGATCCGGTCGACAACTGCCAGCGTGTTGTCCGTGCAGCCATCATCGACAACCAGAATTTCGTCATCGGCTTGCAATTGGGATGTCACCGAGCCCAGGGCATCGGCGATGAAGCGCTCTCCATTCCGGACCGGAACAATGACGCTTGTGACGGTCATCAGCGGCTAAACTCGATTAAGGAAGTTCCGAAATGCGTCCGGAATATAGTTCGGCGTATTTCCCGTATCTACAAAAAAGGCCGGAGCCTTGTCCGAAAGTGAGGCGACCTTTCTGGTGGTCTTGTCCGGCCAGCCGAGAAGGCCCACGGATGTGCTTGGCAGCAGTGCGGCAAAGACATCCGAGCGCCGTGCAGGCGAAAAGGCTGGCGTTTCGGAACCCAGGCGGCGGGGCAGAAGGATCGCGGCAATCCTGCCACCCTTCAGGCGATGGCGGCCGAAGGCATCGCTTAAACGTAACTCGTGCCGTTCGTCGCCCTCGTCGTACGACAGCTCCGCGCTGGATGTCAGCAGATTCGAGAATTCGGAGGCTGCTGTTATGCGTAGCCGGGCCGTTGCGAACAAGGGCTCGATCTCTCCCGTTTCCGTATTCGCGAAAACGAAATCATCGCCAGCATAGTCCCAGCCCGCCCTCGCGCAGGCGAGAGAGGCGGTGGTCTTTCCCGACTTTCCTTTTCCGGCAAGCAGAAGAAAGCGCCCGTCCAGACCGACGCATCCGCCATGCACAGCGCTCCAGGGCGTATCTTTTGTGATCGCATGGACGAGAGGAAGCGCCGGGCGGCTCGCATACCATGCCGGCGGGGCATCCTGCGGAAGCCAGATAATTGCACGCTTCGATCTGAAATCAAGCAGCGACAGAACGTCCTTTGCTCCCGGCTGCCACGCTGCATATTCGGCGTCGTCAGCGAAAATGCGAGGCCTGTCCCGCGGCACGGGAACGACATCGGAGAGGTCGATATCGCTGGCTCCTGCAAACGCGATCGTCAGGTCGG
>CAZQMD010000283.1:0-6441 GCA_964594185.1 uncultured Afipia sp.
CAGAAAGCGCGGCCCAAAGGTGCGGCGAAGAACACGCCGCTGCTGATCTCCGGTGTTACACGCGCCGGTGTACCGGAGGCACTGCGCGCGTTGATGGCCGTGATCGGCGAAGCGCCGGTATCGAACAAAGCCCGAAAGGCAACCGAGAGCGCGCCGGAAGCAGAGCCGGAGCCGTCGGGCTGGACGCCGCTTGGCCGCTGATACCTGCTCGCAATTTCAACTTATGCCCACACCACGCTGATTTCCGATGTCGAATCCCAAACTCGAGAATTTCCGCCGCATCGTCGTCAAGGTCGGATCATCGCTGCTGATCGATTCCGCCGCCGGTGAAGTGCGCGCCAGCTGGCTCGCCGCGCTTGCCGCCGATATCGCCAAGCTGCATCAGGCCGGTAAGGACGTGCTCGTTGTCTCGTCCGGCTCGATTGCGCTGGGACGAAGCCGCCTCAAATTGCCGAGCGGCGCGCTCAAGCTCGAAGAAAGCCAGGCCGCTGCCGCTGTGGGCCAGATCGAACTCGCACGCATCTGGTCCGGCGTGCTCGGCGATCATGGCATCGGCGCGGGACAAATTCTTGTCACGCTGCAGGATACCGAAGAGCGGCGGCGTTATCTCAACGCACGCTCGACCATCGCCAAACTTCTCGAATGGCGTGCCGTGCCGGTGATCAACGAGAACGACACCGTGGCCACCAACGAAATCCGCTACGGCGACAATGATCGTCTTGCGGCGCGCGTCGCCACCATGACCAGCTCCGATCTTTTGATCCTGCTGTCGGACATCAACGGACTCTACACCGCGCCGCCGTCGGCCAATCCGAACGCGAAGCTTATTCCCGTGGTCGAATCGGTCACCGCCGACATCGAGGCAATGGCGGGCGCTGCCGAGTCCGAGCTGTCGCGCGGCGGCATGCGCACCAAGATCGAAGCTGCCAAGATCGCGACGAGTGCCGGCACGCACATGCTGATTGCCTCCGGCAAGATCGAACATCCACTACAGGCTATCGCCGATGGTGGGCCATGCACATGGTTTCTCACCCCGGCGAATCCGGTCACGGCGCGCAAGCGCTGGATCGCAGGCTCGCTGGAGCCGAAAGGCACGCTCACCATCGATGCCGGCGCGGTCGCAGCACTTCGCGCGGGCAAGAGCCTGTTGCCTGCAGGCGTCATCCGCGTGGATGGCCAGTTCGCTCGCGGCGATGCCGTGATCGTGCGCGGGCCGGATACTCATGAGATCGGGCGCGGCCTTGTGGCCTACGACGCGGACAACGCCGAGCAGATCAAGGGCCGTTCCTCGTCGGACGCCGCGCAAATCCTCGGGATCAGCGGACGGGCCGAAATGATCCATCGCGACGACCTTGTGGTCGGCGGCCCGCGCGCCGGGACCGACACCGCTAAATAACAACTCTCCCAATGGCCTAGCGACCCCCCTCGCCCATTGGCCGCCTGCAAATCCCTAGTCTTTTGGCAGCTATGTTCCCAGCGCCTCGCCGGGCCAAAATTTCTGTGCTAGAGCATGGCCTTACGGAAATTGAACCTTACGTAGTCCGACATGTCCGCTCCGCTGAAAGCCATCGATAAAACCTCGGGTAGCGCCTCCGATCCGGCCGCGTCCGATCTGACCAAGCTGATGACCGAGCTTGGCGCCGGCGCACGCCGCGCCGCGCGGGTCCTTGCGCTGGCCTCGAGCGAGCAGAAGGATGCGGCGCTATCCGCCATGGCGGCGTCGATCCGCGCCCATGCGGATCGGATTCTGGCCGCCAATGCCGAAGATGTCGCCGAAGCGAAGGCCGGTGGCATGAGCGGCGCCTTTGTGGATCGGCTTGCGCTCACGCAGGCACGCGTCAACGCCATGGCTGACGGCATCGATGTGGTGCGGGCGATTCCCGATCCCGTGGGCAAGGTCACCGAAACCTGGACTCGCCCCAACGGCATGACCATCGAGCGCGTGCGCGTGCCGCTCGGCGTCGTCGGCGTGATCTTCGAGAGCCGTCCTAATGTCGCAGCCGACGCGGGCGCACTGTGTCTCAAGTCCGGCAATGCGGTCATCCTGCGCGGCGGCTCCGACAGTTTCCGCTCGTGCCGCGCGATCCATCAATGTCTGATCGAAGGCCTGCGCAAGGCCGAACTCCCCGAAGAGTCGATCGCACTGGTGCCGACCCGCGACCGCGCGGCGGTGGGCCTGATGCTCGGCGGCCTCGACGGCGCCATCGACATTATTGTGCCCCGCGGCGGCAAGGGCCTAGTCGCCCGCGTGCAGGATGAAGCGCGCGTGCCGGTGTTCGCGCATCTCGATGGCGTCAATCACGTCTACATCGACAAGGCTGCATCGCTCGATATGGCCAAAACCATTGTCCTGAATGCGAAGATGCGCCGCCCCGGCGTTTGCGGCGCGGCGGAAACGCTGCTGGTCGACAAGGCCGTTACGGATACGCAGCTCAAGCCGCTGGTGACCATGCTGCTCGATGCCGGCTGCGAAGTGCGCGGCGGCGACGACATCCGCAAGGCCGATGCACGCGTGAAGCCTGTCACTGAAGACGACTGGGGCACCGAATACGAAGATGCGATCATTTCGGCGAAAGTCGTCGACGGCGTGGACGACGCACTGGCGCATATCGCACGCTACAGCTCGCACCACACCGATGCCATCGTCACCGAGGATGCGAGCGTCGCGCAAAAATTTCTCAATGAAGTCGATTCGGCCATCGTGCTGCATAACGCCTCGACGCAGTTTGCCGATGGCGGCGAGTTCGGCTTCGGTGCGGAAATCGGAATTGCTACCGGCAAATTCCACGCGCGTGGTCCTGTCGGCGCCGAACAGTTGACCAGCTTCAAATATCGCGTGCACGGCACCGGACAGACACGTCCGTGACTGCCGCGCCCGTGAGCGGCTCCAGTCATTTGCCTCGTGCACTCCCGGCGTATTCCGATGGGATGCGCATCGGTTTGCTCGGCGGATCGTTCAATCCGCCACATGAAGCACATCGTGCCATCAGCCTGTTTGCGCTGAAGCGCCTGAAGCTCGATCGCATCTGGTGGCTGGTGTCGCCCGGCAATCCGCTGAAGGACAACGGCTCGCTGCACGCCTTGCGCGAGCGCATGATCGCGGCAGAAAAGGTCGCGCATGATCCGCGCATCGCGGTCAGCTGTCTCGAAAGCGTCATCGGTACCCGCTATACTGCGGATACGATTTCCTACTTGCGGCGCCGCTGTTCAGGCGTGCGCTTTGTCTGGATCATGGGCGCTGATAACCTTGCGCAGTTCAGCCGCTGGGAACGGTGGCAGCATATCGCCAGCATGGTGCCGATCGCCGTGGTCGATCGGCCGCCCGAAAGTTTCCGCGCCCTCTCCTCAATCGCCGCGCAAGCCCTGATGCCCTATCGCATCGACGAACGCTCTGCAGGAGCACTCGCAAGCCGTCGCGCGCCCGCCTGGACATTCCTCACGGGCCTGAAATCAAGCCTGTCCTCGACACGTCTGCGGAACCCGGACGGAAGCTGGAAGGACGCCAATTCTCAATGACGTTTTCCTGCAACAGCACGGCGCAAATCATCGCAGCCACGTCTGGAACATTGAAACCGTTAACCCCACATGCGTATGATCATGGTGGGCGCCAGGATTCGGCGCTCGCGATACAGTGAAAGGAATGGTCCCTGACCACATCTGTATTGTCCAAGACTGACTCGGCAAAGACCGCCTCGTCAAAGCCTCGTGCCAAAGCGAAGCCTGTGTCCGTCGACCCGGTTCCCGCCCTCAACGGGCGGCCTGACGCCGACGCAACACTCAGCCTGATCCTCTCCCGCCTCGACGACATGAAGGCGGAAGAAACGGTCACCATCGACCTCCGCGGCAAATCCTCCATCACCGACTACATGATCGTCACCTCGGGGCGGGCCAACCGTCACGTCGGCGCGATCGCGGAGAATGTCGCCAAGGGTCTCAAGGAAAGCGGCGCCCCTGCCCCTCATGTCGAGGGACTGCCCAATTGCGACTGGGTGCTGATCGATTCCGGCGATGTGATCGTTCACGTGTTCAGGCCGGAAGTCCGTGAGTTCTACAATCTTGAAAAGATGTGGGACTCCGACAAGCCGGTGAAGAAGGCACGTTAAGGGCGCTGAAGCGGTGCGTGTTCATGCGATTGCGCGCATGCTAGTTTGCGCGCCATGCGCATCGTCGTCATCGCCATTGGCCGCCTGAAACAAGGTCCGGAGCGGGAGCTCGCCGAACGTTATCGCGAGCGGTTTGATGATATTGGCCGCAAGCTCGGCTTTCGCGCCCTTGAGATTCATGAAATTCCGGAAAGCCGCGCGCGCGATACCGCCACCCGCATGACCGAGGAAGCCGCCGCGATGGCGGCGCTGATTCCTGACAAATCGTCCATCATTGCCCTCGACGAGCGCGGCGAAACCATCGACAGCGCAGCATTCGCGCGGCATCTTGGACGCTGGCGCGACGAATCGGTTCCGACCGCTGTTTTTTTAATCGGCGGGGCGGACGGACTTTCGCCTGAATTGCGGCGCAAGGTGAAACTGAGCGTTGCGTTTGGCAAGGCGACGTGGCCGCATCAAATGGTGCGGGTCATGCTGCTGGAACAGATTTATCGGGCCGCGACGATTTTATCCGGCCATCCGTACCATCGCGCGTAGGACATGCTTTTCGAAAATGCCCTGTTCGATTTTCGGAAGCCTTGTACTCTCCATTCGATCTCGAAAGATCAAACTGCCCGTGGTCAAAGCGACGGATCCCGAAGCGACGAGTTCTGCAGCACTGCGGCGGCTGACGCGCGGCACAGCGCTGCCGTTGTCCGTGATGCTCGCCGCCTTGCATATAGCAGGCAGTGCGGGATCCGCTTGGGCACAGACGGCGACCAAGCAGGTTGCGGCTCCCGATCCGGACGACATTAAGCAGCGCACGCAGGAGCTCGAAGCCGCCCGCGAGCAACAGAAGAAAGCTGCTGAGCTCGAACAGAAACTGAAGGCCGACATTGCGGCCATCGGTCAGGATCGCACCAAGCTCAACCAGCAGCTGATCGGCATCGCGGGACAGGTGCGCGACGTTGAAGGCAAGATGGCCGACACCGAAGGCCGGCTGCGTCCGCTCGATGCGCGCGAATTGCAGATCCGCGCCGCGCTCGAATCCCGCCGCGATGAAATTGCTGAAGTCCTCGCAGCGTTGCAACGCGCCGGACGCCGCGCGCCACCGGCCTTGTTCGTGCGTCCGGAAGATGCCCTGCAGTCGCTGCGCACCGCGATGCTGCTCGGCGCTGTCGTTCCCGACATGCGCGCGCGTGCCGCAAAACTGGCGAGCGATCTCGGCGAACTCGTCAGCCTGCGGAAAAATATAGCGGAAGAACGTGACCGGCTGGCGACCGATCGCGACAAGCTCAACGACGACCGCACGCGACTGGCAGCGCTCGTGCAGGAGCGTCAGAAAAAGCAGTCCGACACCGAGAAGGATATGGAAGCGGAGCGGCAGCGCGCTATCGCGCTTTCCAAGCAGACAGAAACCCTTCAGGACCTGATCGCCAAGATGGAGCAGGACGTGAAGGCGGCTGCCAAGGCTGCGGCGGCTGCCGAATTGAAGGGCACGCCGGCGACGCCCAACGGCAAGCCCAATCTGGCTGCGCTCAAGGACCCCGCCCGTTTGAGCCCGGCGGTCGCCTTCAGTTCCGCCAAGGGACTTTTGCCGATTCCGGTTAACGGCACCCGGATCCGCACTTTTGGCGGTTCCGACGGGTCCGGTGGTCAGGAAAAGGGCATTTCCATCGCCACCCGTCCGGGGGCGCAGGTCACAACACCTTGTGATGGTTGGGTTGTTTACTCAGGCCCGTTCCGGAGCTACGGACAACTCTTGATCCTCAATGCGGGCGGCGGGTATCATGTCCTGATCGCCGGGATGGAACGTATTTCGGTCACGATCGGGCAGTTTGTTCTAACGGGAGAACCGGTCGCGACCATGGGGACCACGTCTCAGGTCGCGTCAATTCTGGCAGCCTCGTCTAGCCAGCCTGTGCTCTATATCGAGTTCCGTAAGGACGGCACTCCAATCGATTCTGGTCCATGGTGGGCCGCAAGTGAAGGCCAAAAGGTTCGCGGATGATGCGCAAGACTTCCCTGGTTCTCCTCAGCGCCGCAGCTGGCGCCGCGGCTACTCTCTTCCTCACACAGCCACGCGCGACCCTGATGGGATCGACGGCGCGTGCGGCTTCGTCTGACACTTACCGTCAGCTCAACCTGTTCGGCGATGTGTTCGAACGCGTTCGCAGCGACTATGTCGAGAAGCCGGACGACAGCAAGCTGGTGGAGACCGCGATCAGCGGCATGCTCACCGGCCTCGATCCGCACTCCAGCTACATGGACGCGAAGAGCTTCCGCGACATGCAGGTGCAGACACGCGGCGAGTTCGGCGGCCTCGGCATCGAGGTGACGATGGAGGACGGCCTGATCA
>CAZQMD010000284.1:0-6413 GCA_964594185.1 uncultured Afipia sp.
ATCAGGGAAGCTGGCGGACCATCGGCGCAGCCATTTTACCTTCTAGTGGAGAAAATACTTGGGGAAGACGAACCGCTTCCCCGCCTGCCGGGTATTCACGGCACAACCGGCTATGAATGGCTCAACACCATCACGCAGGTTTTGTTAGATGGTGAGGGCCTGGGTGATCTCGATGAAACGTGGCGGCAAGCGAGCAACGTTTCGCCGAGGCTCCCACCGGTTTTGGAAGACGCTAAACGGCGCGTGCTTGAAACGCTGCTGGCGAGCGAATTTACCGTGCTCTGCCGGCTGCTAGCGCGTATCGCAGCAGGGCATTACTCAACGCGCGATTTTTCCGGCGACAGCCTTCGCCAGGCATTCGAACTGTATGTCCTGCACTTCCCGGTGTACCGCACATATATGACGTCGGCGGGGCCCTCCGTCGCGGACCGCGAGATCATCGGCCGCACTATCGAAGCGGCCCGCGCACGCTGGTTTGGAGCTGACGAAGGCATTTTCAATTTCCTGCGCGATGTTCTCACACTCGATCTTCTCAAGTCTGGACGCGCGGCGCCAGGCAAGCCTCGCATACGCCGGTTCGCCTTCAAGGTTCAGCAGTTCACTGGCCCGATGATGGCTAAGTCTCTCGAAGACACCGCTTTCTACCGCTTTCATCGCCTCCTCGCACTCAACGAGGTTGGAGGCGATCCTGACGCTCATGAGTTGCTGGAATTGGATTTTCATACGCGAATGCAGAATCGCCTGATAAATTCACGGCATGGAATGACAGCCACCGCGACCCACGATACCAAGCGCGGCGAAGATGCACGGATGCGGCTGATCGCGTTGTCCGAACTTGCCGGGGAATGGACAGGACTTGTCGGCCGCTGGAAAGCAATGAACGCAGCGCACGTTTTTTCTGCGAACGGGCTGCGTGCTCCATCGGTCGCGTTCGAATACATGCTGTATCAAGCCCTCATCGGCGCATGGCCTGCCGTCATCGATCAG
Organism: uncultured Afipia sp.; assembly: GCA_964594185.1. Taxonomy (GTDB): domain Bacteria; phylum Pseudomonadota; class Alphaproteobacteria; order Rhizobiales; family Xanthobacteraceae; genus Afipia. The sequence continues at coordinate 988 of CAZQMD010000284.1, forward strand.
TCCTTCGTCGCGAGAGTGAAAGCCTACGCAATCAAGGCTGCTCGTGAAGCAAAGCTGGAAACGAGCTGGCTCAATCCAAATCTTCAATATGAGGCTGGAATTGAATCCTTTCTTGAGAGTATTCTCGACTCGGCTAAGTCTGCGCAGTTCCTCTCCTCATTCGATGCTTTCGCAGACCGAACGAGTCTGATCGGCGCGCTGAATTCTCTCTCCCAGGTCGCGCTCAAGACGATGATGCCCGGCGTCCCGGACTTCTATCAGGGCAGCGAGTTTTGGGATTGCTCGCTCGTCGATCCGGATAACAGGCGACCGGTCAATTTTGCCCGCAGAAGATCTGCTCTCGAATCTATCGAAAGCACAGACTGGAAGGCGCTGGTTGAAAACTGGCAGGATGGCCGTCTTAAATTGGCATGGACCAGAAAACTTCTTCAACTGCGTCACGACTTCCCGAACGTTTTTACGTTTGGTGACTATCGACCGATCCCTGTTGCTGGGCTCCACAAAGATCACGTGCTTGCTTTTGCACGCTCGTATCAAAACGACGCCGTGATTGTGGCGGTTGGCAAGCGATTTGCAGATCTGACGCAACAGGGACGAAAATGGCCAGCCGATGCATTCAACGCCGCTCTAGATCTAACCGGCTTGGCAGAATCTGGCTTCGCGGAAGATGGACGACTTGAGCTGAACCGGCTGTTCACGGATTTCCCGGCGGCCGCTCTCCCCATCACGATCGACGGCAAGAAAGTGCGAACTCACCAAAGACATGCGCGCGGAAATGAAAAGGCCGTCCGGGAGCTTGGCCGGACGGCCTAGCGGACGTTGTGCCGACTCAAAGGTCAGTTCCCTCCAACCGCAACGCCACTTTAGTGAAAACGGATAAATCTGCAAAAGACGCGAAGGTCGTGAGGCGTATTCTCAACACCAAATTCCGTATTGCGAAGCAACATAGGTCGGCAAGGCGATTAGAAATGCCAGAGAATTCAGGTCATGGCTCGATTTTCCTCAAGCTCCTCAATTGTCCCGATTGCGGGAAAACAATGACGCTTACGCATATCAGCCCCGGCGAACCCGGGTATCATCGGCTCGCATTTCGATGCGACGATTGCCACCATAGCGAAACAATTATCGTAAAAGCCCCGGCGAATGATGAGGCACCAGGTCAAGCCTGACGACATGAGAACGAGCTAAGATGTGTCTTGAACTCGTCCGGCCCTATCTGAGGTTAGGCAATGGATCAACAAAACGCACCCCAAGGCCAATCCAGCGATACGAACGATAGGGTGGCTGAAATCAAAAGCACGATGCTGTCCAAGATTGTCTTGATGGGCGGCAAGGACGCCAATCACGCGACAAAACGTGATTGGTATATCGCCGCCGCGCTCACGCTGAGGGACCGCATCATCCATCACTGGATTCGATCCAATCAAGCAGTTCACAATAGCGGCGACAAGCGTGTTTATTACTTGTCGCTCGAATTCCTGATTGGGCGATTGTTCGGCGACGCGCTGAGCAATCTCGGGCTCACTGACGATTTTCGCGCAGCACTCGAAGATTTCGGGCTTGATTTCAACGCCGTGAGAGCGATGGAGCCTGACGCCGCACTGGGAAACGGCGGTCTCGGCAGGCTTGCCGCGTGCTTCATGGACAGCATGGCGGCGCTCGGGATTCCAGCCCGCGGCTACGGCATCCGCTATGAACACGGATTGTTCAGGCAGATCATTTCCGGCGGCCGGCAGGAGGAGTTCCCGGAACAGTGGCTACTGTCCGGAAACCCTTGGGAATTTGAACGTCCGGAGGTCGTTTATCGTGTTCAATACGGCGGAACGCTTGAACGCGACTCGCGCGGACAGGTGAGTTGGCGGCCTGAGGAGACGATTGAAGCAGTCGCCTACGATACCCCAATTGTGGGATGGGGAGATCATCACGTAAACGCCTTGCGCTTGTGGTCATCCCGCGCCGTGGATCCCCTGAATATTGAAATCTTCAACACCGGAAATCACCTCGGCGCCATGTCGGAGATGGCGCGGGCACAGGCCATTTCGAAATTTCTCTATCCGAGCGACGAAACCCCGGCGGGCCGGGAACTTCGGCTGAGGCAGGAATATTTCTTCGTATCTGCCTCTCTGCAGGACATTCTCCACGATCATTTGCAAGGAGACGGCGACGTCCGCACGCTGGATTTCAGCGCCGCCGTTCAAATGAACGATACCCATCCTAGCTTGGCCGTTCCGGAGTTGATGAGACTTCTGGTCGATGTCCACAAACTGGGATGGAACGAGGCATGGCAGATCGCTAACAAAACGGTGTCGTACACCAACCACACGCTCCTTCCCGAAGCGCTCGAGACATGGCCGGTCGAACTCTTCGCGCAGTTGCTGCCGCGTCATCTGGATATTCTGTATCGGATCAACGAAAGCAATCTGGTGAGGGCCGAGTCGCACGCGCCGGGAGATATTCGTTTCAGGGCTTCCGTATCGCTGATTGACGAAACTGGCGGCCGCCGCGTCCGGATGGGCCATGTCGCTTTTATAGGATCGCACAGGATCAATGGTGTTTCTGCCATGCACAGCGACTTGATGCGAGAGACGGTTTTCGCTGACCTCAATGCTCTTTATCCGGGCCGCATCACCAATAAGACCAACGGAGTTACGTTTCGTCGTTGGTTGCACCAGTGCAATCCCCGCTTGACTCAGCTGTTAAGTGAAGCGTGTGGCGACAAATTCCTGGGTAACCCTGATCATCTGCGCGCGATTGAGAAACTCTCTGATGACAGCGCCTTTCAGCAGCTTTTCAAGACCGCCAAATTCAAGAATAAAATTGCCCTGGCCGATATGATCGCCACAAGGCTGGGAATTCATGTCGATCCATCAGCCATGTTCGACGTCCAAATCAAGCGCATTCACGAATACAAGCGGCAGTTGCTCAACGCGCTCGACGCAGCAGCGCTTTACCTAGCCATCAAGGACGAACCCAATCGCAACTGGACGCCGCGGATCAAAATATTCGCGGGGAAAGCTGCTGCCAGCTACCAACAAGCAAAACTGATAATCAAATTCATCAATGATCTTTCGACAAAGGTTAATAACGACCCTGCGATGGGTGATCTCCTCAAGATCGTCTTCATCCCAAACTATAATGTCAGCGCAGCTGAGGTGATTGTTCCAGCCTGCGATCTTTCTGAGCAAATTTCGACAGCCGGAATGGAAGCGTCCGGCACTGGCAATATGAAGCTCGCGTTGAATGGCGCACTGACGATCGGCACGCTCGATGGAGCCAACATCGAAATCCGCGATCGTGTTGGCGAGGACAACATTTTTATTTTTGGTCTAGAGGCCGACCAGGTCGCTCTTCGTCGTAAGCAGGGGCTCGACGCCGGAAATGCGATTGCAGCCTGTCCTACCTTGGGCCGGGTCCTTGAAGCGATCGAGGGCGGCATATTTTCTCCAGAGGACCCGGACCGCTTTGCTCCAATCGCTCATAGCATTAGGCACTTGGACTACTACATGGTATCCGCCGATTTCGATGAATATTTTCAGATGCAGCGGCTTATTGATCACCGATGGTCTTCGCCGGAATGGACGCGTGCGTCCATTCTCAATGTCGCCCGCATGGGATGGTTTTCGTCCGACCGGACAATCCGGGAATATGCAGAAGACATATGGAACGTGCCGGTTCACGAAAGAGCTTAGCTTAGGAAACGAAAATCGACGGAAAAGTTCATAACCACTTCATCGATCAGCCCAGCAAGTGCTCGGATTGAAAAATTTGACATTCTAATGTTGTCCACCCGCAGTTTTACTTAGGGTGCGTTCGGACAGCCTAATAGACGAAACTGCGCGAGTGATCTCAGCTCCAAAGAGAAAAATCTGCGTCGAATAGTATGACCAGATCAGAACTAGAATAACTGCCCCAGCCGCGCCATATCCAGACCCCACAGATGCTGCCCCTAGATACCATCCAATAAGCGCCTTACCGATTGCGAACAGAACCGACGTGATTAAGCTACCCTCAAGAACGTCTCTCCAAGGGATACGAGTGTCAGGTAGGGTGCGATAGATAATTCCGAACAGTCCAGCAAAGAGAATGATTGATGCGCCCCCACTTATTAGGGACAAAATCGGCTCAATTGCCCCCGATCCAAAATAATTCCCAAGCCTTGTGATAGCAGCGCTTGCTGCCAATGAAACAGCCATTAGAAATCCCAGCGTAGCCACCAAACCGATGCTCACTGCTCTAGTTCGAATGAGAGAAGACCAAGGCTGATCAGCAGCATCGACTCCCCAAACTCGGTTTAATCCTGCTTGTATCTCCCCGAATACGCCTGATGCTGTTATCAACACCATCACGGTTCCAAGGGCAGCAGCTATGCCACTCGACCGATCCTCGTTTGAGCGAGCCAATATAGCTTTTATGAATTCTCCCCCCGCGGCTCCAAAAACACCACCCATCTGTTCTACTAAGGCACTTCGGACTTCATCCTCCCTGAAAACGATCGCTGCAACGGCGACTACAATCAAAAGTATCGGTGCTAGCGAGGTAACAACATAGAATGAGATTGCAGCACCGCGACTTAATGACTCGTGCTCTACATAACCGGCGGAAGCGCGTTTTAGTATCGTAGACAGTCGCACCGTGTCCTCTTTTCATCATCCTATCTTGCGACGGGCTTTTCACCTGCACTGTGGGGAATAATTTCGCTGACGGCTTTCTTCGTCCTATATGAACTGTTGAAAGACAACACCATGACCAGCGCTAGCGCTAAAGCGGTAACAATTCCCGCGAAAAGATAGAATGGCCCTTCATTCGCGTCTCCTGTTCAGACGCAAGCTCTGACGGCCCTAATACGTTCCGGGAGTGCACAAATTTCACCGCGAATATCTTTTCTCGCGGTCGTAACCGTACGTGCTAAAATTCACTTTAACGAATGAAAGAAGCAGGGTTTGCCGGCGGCTGCATTGCAATCGCCAAGAATGGAACCCTAGTTCCAGAAAGAGGAACTCAAGCAAAGTGTCATTTTCAGCACAGCAAATTTTTCCCAACGAGCTTATGGTCGGCGCGAGTGGGGGAATCACTCGCAATCAAGATTGGAAATGTCTCAATGAACAAATTTCTCTTTGCTGCTTCGGTTGTGGCGCTGAGCTCGGCTTCGGCGTTCGCCGCTGACCTGCCTGCCCGCACCTACACCAAGGCACCGGTTTACGCCGCGCCAGTTTACAACTGGACCGGCATCTACGCCGGCGTGCACATCGGCGCTGCTTTCGGTGGCGATGATGGTTTTACTGCTACCCCGCTTACCCCGGTTCCGCTCACCGGCAGCAACCGTGACGCAGCCTTCCTCGGCGGTGGTCAGATCGGCGCTGACTACCAGTTTGCTCCGAACTGGCTGGTTGGTATCGAAGGCCAGATCTCCGGCCTCTCGAACAGCG
>CAZQMD010000285.1:0-6380 GCA_964594185.1 uncultured Afipia sp.
CGGTGCCATCAAGCGAGAGCTGCGGCGGCGATCCGCCGTCGAGCCCCTCATCGGCCACATGAAAGAGCAAGGCCACCTCGGCCGCTGCTACCTCAAGGGACACGCCGGCGATGCCGCAAACGCCATCCTCACCGCCGCCGGATACAACTTCAGGCGCATCCTCGCCTGGCTAAGGATATTATTGTGCCTGATCCTGGCCGCAATGACGACCAGCCCCCATAGCAACCCAACCCTCAATCCGGCTTCTTAACGGCCGACTAGATCGTCAGCGGGAATCCGTACGTCTTCGTGAACAACGCCACGAGAAACGCGCTGAAGGAGCGCCTGCCGCGTTCCGTCTGCGGTGTGAAGAAGGTAATGCGAAGAAGATGTGGATCGTCGAGTGGATGATCAGCAGCTACCACAGGCCGTAGGCGGGGAGATCGCCGTACATGACGCGCTCTCTCAACGCTGGCTAGGTTGTCCGGCGTCCTTGCCGGCTTCAAGCGTTGTCACGGTTGCTGCCGTGCCTCTGTCTCGCGGTGACCACAACGCGGAGAAACGATGGTCGACCGCAGGATGATGGTCGCAGCATCGGTCATTGCGTCCCCTTCGAGGGATAGCCTGACTGGATTGTGGCTTCGGCCATCGCGGCGACAGAGGTTGCCGCATCGTCGAACAGGACTGCGGCGGTCTTCGTCTTGAAGGGTACCTCCACACGGCGGACGTCAGCCATTGCCGGGAGCGTCTGTTCAACGATGTAGCGGCAGCTGGCGCAGCTCACGTTGTCGACCACCAACATCGCCATGCGCTCCGCTGTTCGGGCGAGACCTGGGCTCAGTCGGGAACTGGTTGTCGGGCGGCGCTACTACGCCATGCTGCTGCTGGCGGGGTTGGCCTGCGGCCGATCGAAGCCATCGCCGGCTACTTTCGCCAAAGTCGGGTCGGTACTTCGCGCACGCTGTTCGTCCGCGCGCGCAAGCCGCATGCACCCTTTGCCGACGCACAGATGCTCAACCACATTCTGACGGAGGCGGTTCGGGAAGACTGGGTTGAAGCCGCCGGCCCGCGTCATCGGTTTCACTATCCCGCGGCACAGCTTCGCGACGAGTATGGTCCGGCGTGGCGCGTCGCTCGCCCAGATCGGCAACTTGCCGCGGCACCGCTCGCGCGCCTCCACAATGATCTACGCCAAGATGGACGTGGAGGACCTGCGCGCGGTGGGGCAAGAGTGGCCGACGGACGGAGATACGCCGTGAGCACCGAGACCAACGAGCTTGAACGCTATCTCGCGGTCCGCCGTAGTCTGGGCTTTGATCTCAGCTCGACGCGTCAGCCCGCGCACGTCCCGGTCAACGGCTCCCGCCGCTCTCTTCCGGCCGGTCTTGTGCTTGTATGCCCGCATCGAGGGAGTGGTAGACGCTCGTGCTGTCGAACGCCTGACAGAGACCGCTGGCCACTTTCGCCGGCGTCAGGGCGGCGTGCCACTCAACCACCATGTTCTCTCCGACTTGCGCTGGCAGACGGCCGTGCCGGTCAAGCGCTTGACGATATGGGGTATCGTCCCTCTATGGCCGGGAAGAGCTGGTGAGCGTGGCGTCGCTCGACGACGACTGAGACTGGGTGCGTGCTCCGTTCGGCGCGACGAGCTTCCGGAGGCTGGCCACACTAGATCGCCTGCTCGCGGAGGCGGAGGAACGCATGTCACGCCTGAGGCCGGAGAGCGCTGCTGCCCTATTCTTTCCGATCGCCGGCAGTGCCTGGCTCGCGAACGCGGACTTCGAAGCACTTACTCGGCAAAGCTGGTAGAGATCCGGCAAGGCACACCAAAAAAGGAGCGGGCCCCCGTTGGGGAGAGGGGCCCGCCCATAATCCGCCAAGTCGGCGAAGCGACTAGAAGCGGAGATCCATGCCCATCAGCAAGCCCCAGCTATTGCCGCTGACCGCATTGCTGGGACCTGACGCGTTGTACAATAGACCGCCGCCCGTGAGCTTCACGCCCGGTCCGAGCGCATAGTTGACGCCGATCTCCCACTTGTTGACCGACTCCTGGCCGAATCGGAGGGAAGCCGGGTTATTCGGACCCGCGAAAGCCGTGCTGTTTACGCCGGGGACACCGGTCGGAGTCACGCCGGTGCCGAGGCTGGTGCCCGTCGCGACGGTCTGCACAACGGCCGAGCCATTGCCGTTTGTGTTGTAGGAGCCCGTCCAGCCGAAGGACATCTGCCAAGGGCCGGTCTCGTACATCAGACCCGCGGTGTAGAACCGCGTGTCGTTGTCCACACCAGTGTAGTAGTTCGAACCAATGCCATTGTTGTCCCAGCCGACCGCGCCACCCAAGGTAAAGCCCTTGAAGCCGAACTGGGCGCCGACAACCCACTGCTTCCATGACGTCAGGTTCGCGCCGGTCACCATGTTAGCGGACGCGGCGAACGGCCGATTGCCAGGCACGAAGGAGCCGTACATGAACGCGCCGTAGAGCGCTACGCTGACGTCGCCGAACTTGTTCAGGTAGTTGGCGCCGATGTCGAACACGTCCTGGTAGGAGTAGTCCGCCGTGGAGCAGTTCGGCGACGATGTCGCATTGCCGTAACCGCAGATGCCGGCCGTGTTGGTCGTTGGGCCGACGTTGTTCGGGTTGAGGGCGAACTGGCCAGTTACGAAGTTGACCTTCGGACGATAGCCGACGCCGACCTGCAAGCCCTGGAAGCGCGGGGTGAAGTAGTTGATGCCCTGTGCATCCTGAACCTGGCCGGCATTTGTCGTCGTTGTGGCGTGAAACCACGCCTTATTGTTCAGCGTGACGGACTGGTTGGCCCAGCTGAAGTTCGTGTTGTGCTGAATCGCGCCGAAGCCGATCAGTGCGGACGGCGTGCCGTAGTACATACGGTACGAGGCCGGATCGCGGCCACCGAACTCGACACGACCCCAGCCGCCGAAGGCGAACAGGAAGGCTTCGTCGATGTACGACGGGCCGATCACGTCCTGGCGCGGGTTCCAGGCTTCGAGTTCGACGTGGATACCGACCGAGGTGCCGTTGTCCAGCTTGGTCTGGCCAATGAAGTGGATTTCACCTTCCTGCTGGAAGTTGAGGCCCTTGTACTGCGCCCACGTGCCGTCAGTGGCGTAGGTCGACTGGATGCCGCCGGCGATCGCGTAGAAGGTGTAGTAACCACCCACGCTGATCTTGATCGGATCGGCGGCCATGGCCGGGGCGGCCATCAACCCGCCGACGACCAAGGCGGTTGAGCCAAGTAGAAGCTTCTTCATCATTCTCCCTCGATTATCAACAGGGGAGAAATCACCCTTCATTTATTGGCGAGTCCGGCAGGCATCTTTGGCCGGATACCGTCACTCATACCGTCAGCATAGTCGGCGCGCAGCGATGCATCGCGCCGACCGGGAAGCCTCGCGCTTTCGCACAATTGTGACTGGGGTTTGTCAATCCAAGCTCGTTCGCGCGATCGATGAGACGAACGGCGGCTCGATGAAGATGCGCATCGGCGGTAGCGGTTCAGCAAGATGAGGACCGCTCGAGCTGCGGCTGCTGCCGAGCACGATAGTCGGCAAGTTGCGTGGCGCATGCAACTGCGGGCCGCCAACGGCCTTATGTTGCCGTGCGGTTTCGTTCCGACGACGCTAGCGCGGCATCCGCCGAAAGAGCGTCACGCGGCATCCTGCGGGCCTGATCGTCTCCTGCAGAGGAGGCGTCGCCCGAACCCGCTCCCGGGCGCGGCGGATAGAGCGCCGGCCGCCGCTGGCGGCCCTCCACCCACGAATCGATCATGTCCGCCCATTCCTGGAGCATGTGGCGCCGCTGGTATTCATATTCCGCCTTGTTGTAGACGCCCCGGGACGAACGGCCATCCTCGTGGGCCAGGCACTTTTCGATCCAGTCGCCGTTGAAGCCGAGCTCGTTCAGGAGCGTCGAGCCGGTGCGACGAAGGTCGTGCACGGTGAAGGGCTCCAGCGCCACACCATCCTTCTCAGCCCGGGCGGCAATTGCTGTTGTGACGCGGTTGAGGGTCGCGCGCGACAGGGGCGCCTCGGCGTTGTGCGGCGACGGCATCAGATAGCGAGACGACCCCGCCCTGGCCTTGAGATCCCGCATGAGTTCGAGCGACTGGCGGGACAGATAGACGTTGTGAGCGCGGCCGCGCTTCATGCGCTCCTTGGGAATCGTCCAGACGGCGTTGTCGAAGTCGATCTCGTCCCAGGTGGCATCCTGGAGCTCGCCCTTGCGCACCATGGTGAGGAGAATGAGATGGAAACCGATGCGGATGGCCGGCTGGGTCGATACCTGTTTGAGCAGCTCGAATAGGAAGCGGATCTCCTTGCGGGACAGGGCGCGATCCTTCGGTGCAAGGGTCGCGATGGACGCCTTACCCACCTGGTCGGCCGGATTGGCGACCTTCTCGCCATGGAGGATCGCGAAGCCGAAGATCTGTTTGACGATGTCGCGGATATGGATGGCCGTCGCCGGCGCACCGCGGTCGCGCACCTTTCCACATAGCGCGCGAAGATCATCGGGCGTAACCTCTGCGAGTAACCGGTTCTTCCAGAGAGGGAAAATGTCTCTTTGGTAGATGATCCGACGCATATTGCGAGTGCTGTCCGCCATGGGCGCATTCGCTATCCATCGGCCGCCAAAGTCGCCGAAGTTCGTTGCCTCCTTGAGCCGCCTTTTGCGTCTCTGTTTCTCCTGGGCGGGCGACTTTCCCTCGGCGACCGAGCGACGAGCCTCCAGGCACTGCTCCCTGGCGCCGACCAAGCTGGTTCCGTCTGCCCCGAAGCGCCCGATCGTGAGGGTCTCCCGGCGCCCGTTTAGCCGGTAATCGTAGCGAAATATAATTACACCCGACGGCTTCACCACGGCGTACATGCTATCGCGGTCCGACACCTTGTAGTCTCTGTCTCTCGGCTTCAGTCGCTTAAGCGCAGTGACCGTGAGCATAGACGCCTCCGCTTTAACCTAGAATACGGCACTCAAAGAGGAGGTTTGGTGTGACTTTGTTACAATTCGGTTGCTTTTAGCAACTCGCTATCCACCTTCCCAAAATTATCCACCGATGTGGATGAAGGCAACTGAAAAATACCGACAAAAATACCGTCACGTCGCAAGCATCCATGCCTGATCGCAAGGAGCACTACGATAATTTATATATGTTTTTCAAGATGTTAAAGTTGGCCTTTGTCGAGAGAGCGAAGCGAATCATTCTCCCTCTCTTATCGATCAGAACGAAATAATAAAAGACCCAACTTGCGCAATGGGTCAAGAAACAGTCGCCGAGAAGGGCCATTTGGACCCCGCGCTGTGTCTCAATTGCCACATTATTCGGCATCGGCAGGAGCCCGACGCCCCGGTTTTGACAGATTCATGATTGTATAGTCGCCTGTAGGTTGCATGATAGGACGATCTATGTCGCCCCAAGCGGAGCAGCACATAGACCGATACAACCCGACGATAAGTTGCGCAGCAGGCGAGTTATAGGACGCAATACTACCGAAATAAAATTACGCGAATCTACAGATCTGCGCCTTTACTGGCTCCAGACAGCTGGGTGCGGACCCGCTGAATATCGCGTACGGCGACCCACTCGCGCCCGATGCAACCAGACGGTTCTGGCTCCACCACGCAGGCCATTGTTTACTACTACCGTGACGGAGGATGCGTTTGGTCGCCTGAAGTCACGACAGGTGCGGAGCTTTGAGGCGGCCAAGGCGCGCCGTAAGCGGACCAAGACCGCTTGAGGAGGGACTGCGGCCTTATCTACCCCAGCTACATGAAAGGCGAACTCAGCGGTTCGTACTACCTAGGTCTCGGGCGCCGGTAGATCCTCGAACCGCTGCAGGACCTCGACAATGCCGCCATCTAGTCCGAACAGATCATGGAACGGTGGAGGCCGCTACAAGATCGAGCCCGATAGCGCGGAACGAGGGCTCTGCCCGCGTGACGGACTTTAGTTGTGTGCGTCAAGTTCAGCAAGAGGCGATGTCGATGAAGTCGGGGCGCGGGTGGCGCGGAGCCCCCGCAATCGCGCAGCGCCGCCCGCGCCCGCCGCCGTCAGGCGGCCAATCTGACAGTCAGCTTCTTGTGTTCCTTGAGATGATCCATATTGGATAGCGGATGGCCCCGAGCCAATTCTCATCGGTCTCGACGGCGAGCGCGCGCACCAGGCGCGGGCAGCTGGCGGCATTGGGGAAGATCCGCACCACGTGGGTCCGCCGCTTGATCTCCTGGTTAAGCCGCTCCAGCATGTTGGTGCTCTTCATGTGCTTGTGATGGGCCAGCGGCAGCCGGTAATAGGTCAGCGTCTCCTCGAGGTTGTCCTCGACCCAGCTGCAGGGCTTCGGATACTTGGCCTGCCACTTGCCGAGCCAGGCCCCGAGATCGCGCCCGA